>JADFXV010000027.1 GCA_015233395.1 Desulfovibrionaceae bacterium | reverse complement strand
TTTACAAAAAAGGTTCCTCCCCCGGTTCTCCCGTCCCTCCCCATCCCCAAGGAGCATACAATGCCCGGCAATATTCTGGATTGGACCAACGCTTTCCCCCAGGGCATCTGGCCTTCGGCCGGGGCGTCGCGGATCGAGGCCATCGCGGCCAGGCTCAACCTGGAGACGACCACGGCCGACGGCGGCGCTCTGCCGTTTTTGAATCTCCCTCATTGGCCCTCGCTGCGCGGCGAGCTTGAGGCCTTGCGGCCCGCGCTGGCCAAGTTCGAGCACATGGTGCTGCTTGGCATCGGCGGCAGCGCGCTCGGCGCGCGCGCCCTGCAGAAGGCCTTCCTGCCCGGCCAGGACGCCCCCGGCCACAAGGGGCCGTGGCTGTGGATCGCCGACAACATCGACGCCCCGGGGCTGACCTCCTGGTTCGCCAAGCTGCCGCCGGAAAAGACCGTGGTGGTGGCCGTGAGCAAGTCCGGCGGCACCATCGAGACCGCCGCCCAGTACGTTCTGGCCCGCAACTGGCTGCGCGGCGCGCTTGGCGCCAAATGGACCAAGCACGTCCTGATCGTCACCGGGGAAACCGGGCTGATGCGCCAGGAGGCGGCCGAGAACGCCATCGCCGCCTTGCCCGTGCCCACCCATCTCGGCGGGCGCTATTCGGTTTTGTCGGCCGTGGGCCTTTTGCCGGCCATGTTCCTCGGCATCGATCCCGCCCAGTTGTGCCAGGGCGCGCTTTCGGTCACGGGCGCGCTTGCCGGCGGCGGCGTGACGACCAAGTCGCTTAGCGAGCATCCGGCCTGGAAACTGGCCACCTGGAGCTGGTCGCTGATGAGCGCCGGCCGGGGCCAGCTCATCTTTTTCACCTATATCCCGCATTTTTCCACCTTCGGCGCCTGGTTCTGCCAGTTGTGGGCCGAAAGCCTGGGCAAGGAGGGCAAGGGCAGCATGCCGATCGCGGCCGTGGGCGTGACCGACCAGCATTCGCTGTGCCAGATGTTTTTCGACGGGCCCAAGGACAAGGGCTGTCTGTTCGTGACCTGTCCCAAGCAGGAACCGGGCCCGGCCTTCCCGGACGACCTGCCCGGGGCGTTTTCGTTCCTCAAGGGCAAGCATTTCGGCGACCTGCTCCAGGCCGAGGCCCTGGGCACGCACATGGCCCTGTCCCGGGCCGGCACGCCCCTGGTCGAGATCAGGCTCGGCGCGGCAGACGCCGTCAGCGCGGGCGCCCTGATGGGCCTGCTCGAAGCCGCGACGCTTCTCACCGGCTGGCTGCTCGACATCGATCCCCTGGATCAGCCGGCGGTGGAATTCGGCAAGCGTCTGGCCAATTCCAGGCTCGGGGCTCCGGGGCTGGCCGAGGAAAAAGGCCTGCTCGACGCCTTTCTCTCGGCCAAGCGCACCGAGCAGGGGTTCTAGGACTTGCCGCGTCCGGTCCGGCTCGGCCCGGAGCAGTCCTTCGGCATCGTCAAGGTCGTCTCCTGGAGTTCGCTCGCGCTGATTCTGGGCATCAGCCTGTTTTTGGCTTTTTTTCTGTCCAATTACGCGCGCGAGACCGTGCTCGACAAACAGCGCAAGTTCGCCCTGCTGCTGGCGGTCAATCTGAACCACCAGATCTACCAGCGCTTCACCCTGCCGACGGTGATCGGATTCGGCCGGGTCGAACTCAAGCAAAAGGCGCAGTACGAACGCTTAGACAAGGTCATCTTGTCCACGGTGCACAGCTTCAACGTGCTCGACATCCGCATCTTCGACCTGGACAAGGTGGTGGCCTACGACACCAATAAAAACCAGATCGGCCAGGCCGGCCTGGCGGGCGAGGCCGTGGACGAGGCCCTGCAGAACAACAAGCACACCTTCGACCTCATCACCCGGATCGATCCCTGGCGGCTGATGTTCAATTTCGGGGTCGAACCCCGAAGCGTCGTGCTGCGCATCGTCTATCCCCTGCGAGCCGAACAGGGCCTGGAAATCGGCGAACCGGCCGGACCGATCTCGGGCGTGCTCGAATTCACCCAGGACATCAGCGCCGATTACCAGAACATCGTCAATTTCCAGCGCCTGATCATCATCTCCGCCCTGGCCACGTCCATGGCCCTGTTTCTGATCCTGCGCATGATCATCACCCGGGCCGACCGGGCCAACGCCCAGCGCATCAAGGAACGCGAACAGCTGGAGCGCGAACTGCACCTGAACGAAAAACTGGCCGGCATGGGCCGGGTGGTGGCCGGCATCGCCCACGAAATCAGAAACCCGCTCGGCATCATCCGCAGCAGCGCCGAACTGCTGCTGAAAAAAAACAAGGACGGGACCGACGCCAACACCAAACTGCTCACGGCCATCTTCCAGGAATCCAAACGGCTCTCCAAGACCGTGGGCGACTTTCTCGACTACGCAAGGCCCAATCCGCCCAAGCAAGAGCCCGTGGACGCCGCCCACCTGCTCGACCAGGCCCTGGTCTTCCTGGAAGGCAAATTCGAGGAGCACGGCATCGCCGCGGTCAAAGCCTATCCGCCGGACCTCACGCTCGTGGGCGACAAGGACCTGCTTTACCGGGCCTTCTACAACGTCATCTCCAACTCCATCGACGCCCTGGCCGGCCGCAAACCCGAAGACCGGGCGCAACCCGGCAACATCACCGTCGCCGCCGCGGACGCCGGCCGCGAAATCGTCCTGACCTTCACCGACAACGGACCGGGCTTTGACCCCGAGGTCAAGGACAAGCTCCTGGACCCGTTCTTCACCACCAAGGACACCGGCACGGGCCTGGGACTGGCCATCGTCAGCACCATCCTGCAAAGCCACGGCGCCGCGATCGCCCTGGACGCCTCCGATGGCGGCGGCGCCAAGATCACCATGACGTTTCCGAAGCGATAATCCAGAGGACGCCATGCCGCATCATGTATTGGTCTTAGACGACGAGAAGAACTACCTGCTCATATTGGAGGCCATGCTTCAGGACGCCGGGTATGCGGTCACGGCCCTGGACGATCCCGAGATGGGCCTGGCCTATCTGGAGGAATCCGAGGTGGACGTGGTCATCACGGACATGAAGATGCCCAAGGTCACCGGCCAGCAGGTGCTTGAGCACGTCAAGAAGAACTACCCGCACATTCCGGTAATCATCATGACCGCGTTCGGCTCCATCGAGGGCGCGGTGGAGGCCATGAAGCTCGGCGCGCTCGATTACGTGACCAAGCCGTTTTCCAACGACGAACTCATGCTCACCGTGGCCAAGGCCGCCCAGTTCGCCACCGCCCAGCGCGAGAACGTCATGTTGCGCGCGAGCCTGGCCGACCGGTTCGGGGCGCACCAGATCATCGGCAGCTCCAAGGCCCTGCGCCGGGTGCTCGACCTGGTTTTGCGGGCCGCGCCCACGCGCTCGACGGTCTTGATCACCGGCGAATCCGGCACCGGCAAGGAGCTGGTGGCCAAGGCCCTGCATTATTCCTCGCCGCGCAAGGACGGGGCATTCGTCTCGGTCAACTGCATGGCCTTCAACCCCGGGGTGCTGGAAAGCGAGCTGTTCGGCCACGAAAAGGGGTCGTTCACCGGCGCGGTGGCCAGGCGTCGCGGCCGGTTCGAGCTGGCCGACGGCGGCACCCTGTTTCTGGACGAGATCGGGGAATTGTCGGCCGATTTGCAGGTCAAGCTCCTGCGGGTGCTCCAGGAGCGCAAGTTCGAGCGGGTGGGCGGCGGCGAGTCCATCGACGTGGACATCCGCATCGTGGCCGCCTCCAACCGCGACCTGCGCGAAGCCGTCGCCCGGGGCGAGTTCCGCGAGGACTTGTACTACCGCCTCAACGTGGTGCACGTGGAGATGCCGCCCCTGCGCGAACGCCGCGAGGACGTGCCGCTGCTCTCCATGCATTTCCTGGAGCGCTACGCGCGCGAGAACTCCAAGACGTTTAGGGGCTTTTCGCCCGAGGCCGTGGAATACCTCTCGGCCTACGAATGGCCCGGCAACGTGCGCCAATTGCAGAACGTGGTCGAGCGCTGCGTGGTCCTGGCCGCGAGCGACCAGATCGAGGTCGAAGACCTGCCCGCCGAGATCAAGGACGAGGAATCGCAGTACAAAAGCGCCGTGGACCTGCTTCCGGTGCAGATCGACCTGGCCGACACCCTGGAAAAGATCGAAGCCGCGCTCATCCGCCGCGCCCTGGCCAAGTCGGGCTTCGTCCAGGTCAAGGCCGCCGACATGCTCGGCGTGTCGAAGAGTTTACTGCAGTATAAGTTGAAGAAGTATAAGATTGCCGGGCACTAGGACCGATTCTCCCCGGTTTCATCCTACGCCCCGTCCGCCCCGTCCGCCAGATACGGCGAGGGCGCGGCCAGGTAGTTCTTCACGTAGTCGGCCACGGCGTCCTCCAGGGGCGTAAAAGGCGCGGCGTAGCCGCTCGCGCGCAGCCGGTCCATTTTGGCTTGCGTGAAATACTGGTATTTGTCGCGGATGGCATGCGGCATGTCGATGTACTCGACGCTGTAGGGCGCGCCCATGGCCGCGAACACGGCGCGCGCCAGATCGTTGAAGCTGCGCGCCCGGCCGGTTCCCAGGTTGAAGAGGCCGTTTGCGTCCGGGTGTTCGAGCAGCCAGGAAATCGCCTCCAGGCAGTCCTTGAGATAGACGAAATCGCGCATTTGCCCGCCGTCCGGGCAGCCGTCCCGGTAGGACTTGAACAGGCGCAGCGTCCCGGTCGCCTTGATCTGCTCGTACGCCTTGCAGACCACGCTTTTCATGTCGCCCTTGTGGTATTCGTTCGGGCCGAAGACGTTAAAGAACTTGAGTGAAGCAAATCGCGTAAGCAGCCCCTCGCGCGCGGCCCACAGGTCGAAGAGGTGCTTGGAATAGCCGTAGGGGTTCAGCGGCCGCAAACGGTCGAGCCCGGCCGGGTCGTCGTCGAAGCCGAGCGCGCCGTCGCCGTAAGTGGCCGCGCTGGAGGCGTTGATGCAGCGCACGGAGTTGGCGAGGCAATACCGGCACACGATCTGGCTGTAGCGGGTGTTGTTCTCCATAAGATAGGCGGCGTCAAACTCGGTGGTCGCCGAACAGGCGCCCAAATGGATGACCGCCTTGGCCGCGAACCGGTCGCGACAGGCCTGCGCGAGTTCCAGAAATTGCGCCCGGTCCAGATAGTCCGCAAAGCGCAAGCCGCGCAGATTCTTCCATTTCTCGCCGCCGTCCAGATGGTCGACGATCAGAATGTCGTCCACGCCCAGACGGTTGAGATGGTGGACGACGCCGCTGCCGATGAACCCGGCCCCGCCGGTGACGATGTACATGTCCGGGCCTCGATTTTTTCCTTGCTTTTGACCGGTCGATTGATTACTGCCCTCAGTTCGTGGAGAGGTGGCCGAGCGGCCGAAGGTGCACGACTGGAAATCGTGTGAACCGCAAAACGGTTCCGAGAGTTCGAATCTCTCCCTCTCCGCCAGTTTTTCCCGGGGAAACCGGGCGGCATGAGCGCTGCCAACCCCGCCAGGCCCGAAAGGGAGCAACGGTAACAGTTGCTCTTGGGCGCCTGGTTTCCCTCGAAAGCGCGGCGAAAGCCGCGCTTTTTTATTGGAGAAGGGGAGAATCGGGGGGGAGAACCCCTTTTGTTCACAAAAGGGGTTCTCCCCCCCGCCCCCCCCTCTCCCCAAAAAACTTTATCCTTTCAGAACGGTCGCTCGCCCGTAGCCCGGCCCCCCGTCGCGGGGGTCCGGGGGCGATCATCGCCCCCGGCGGGGTCTGGGGCGGAGCCCCAGCGGGTTTTCTACACTTCGTTGAAAAAAGTGTCGCGTTCGACCGGGGTGAAGCCGGCGGCGGCGATGTATTGTTTGAGTTCGGCGACCGTCAGTCCCTTGGGCGTGTCGGCGCCGGCGGCGTGGCCGATGTTTTCTTCGATCAGGGTGCCGTCGAAGTCGTCGGCGCCGGCCCACAGGGCCATTTGGGCGGCCTTGACGCCGCAATAGACCCAATAGGCCTTGAGGTGGGGGATATTGTCGAGCGCGAGCCGGGACACGGCCATCAGGCGGATCAGGTCCACGCCGTCCGGGCCTTTGGCCGCGAGCGGATTGCCGCCGGGCTGGTAGGGCAGGGGGATGAAGCAGTTGAAGCCGCCGGTTTTGTCTTGCAGGTCGCGCAGAGCGAGCAGGTGGTCGATGCGTTGCTCCCAGTTCTCGATGTGGCCGAAGAGCATGGTGGCGTTGGTCGGGATGCCGAGTTCGTGGGCGGTTTCGTGCACCGCAAGCCAGCGGGCGCCGGTGACTTTTTCCGGGCAGAGGATGGCGCGCAGTTCCGGGGCGAAGACTTCGGCGCCGCCGCCGGGCAGCATGCCCAGCCCGGCCGAGCGCAGGTCGGAGAGCACGCGCTTATCGCCGATACCGTAGGTATCGGCCAGGTGGGCGACCTCGACGGCCGTGAAGGCCTTGACCACGGCGTCCGGGCGCGCGGTTTTGGCGGTTTCGACCAGGTCCAGGTAGTAGTCGTAGGGCAGTTCCGGGTTGAGTCCGCCGACGATGTGGATTTCGCGGATCGGTTCGCCGAGGCGGCTTTCGATTTTGGACCGGGCCGTCTTCAGGTCCATGGCGTAGGCCCCCGCCTCTCCGGCGCGTTTGCTGAAGGCGCAGAAGCGGCAGGCGTTGCGGCAGACGTTGGTGAAATTGAGGTGCTGGTTGTAGACGTAGTAGGCCTTGTGGCCAAAACGCGCGAGCCTGGCGCGCAGGCCGGCCTCGCACAGGTCGTGCAGCCCGGCTTCGCCGGCCAGTTCAAGCGCCTCGCCTCGGGAGAAGCGGCGGCCGGCGCCGCTTGCGTCCGCGTTCTTTCGGGGTGTGTCCATGGCTTTGCCTTCGAAAGCGTTTCGGGGTAGCCGCATGTTTCGGCCGGCCCGCGTTTTGCGGGTAGCACGAATCGCCTTGCCGCGCCAGAGCCGGCCTGCGCGCCCGAACCAAGGACACACAGCGTATGCCTTCCATTCTGTCAAAAATTTGGAATCTCAAGCCCCAGGCCGCGCCCGCCGGGCTTAGCCAATGGGCCGGGCAGCTTGGGGTCACTGAATTTTTGGCCAGGCTGCTCTACAACCGGGGGCTGACCACCCCGGAGGCGATGGACGTCTACCTGAGCCCGGGTTTGCGCCATCTGTGCAAACCCGAGGACATCCCAGGGCTGGCCGGGGCCGCCCGCGTCCTGGCCCAGGGGCTTACGGAGGGCAAGCGGCTGGCCGTCTGGGGCGACTACGACGTGGACGGCCTGACCGCCACGAGCCTGATGCTGGAATTTTTGCGTTCCCGGGGTTTTGATCCGCTCTGGCATATCCCCAACCGCCGGGACGAGGGCTACGGACTGAACGCGGCCGGCATCGAGGAACTGGCCCGGGCCGGGGCGCAGATGCTGTTGACCGTGGACTGCGGCATCACCAATCCGGCCGAGGCGGCCCGGGCGAGAGAATTGGGGCTCACGGTCGTGATTACCGACCACCACTTGCCCCACGGCCCGCTGCCGGACGCCCAGGCGGTCTGCAACCCGCGCCTTGCGCCTTGCGGCCTGGAGCATCTGGCCGGGGTGGGGGTGGCCTTTTTCCTGGCCGCGGCCGTCAACCGCCTGCTGCCCGGCGAACCGGCCGACGTGCGTTCGCTGCTCGATCTGGTGGCGCTTGGCGTCCTGGCCGACGTGGTCAGCCTGACCGGCGTCAACCGCGTGCTGGTCAAAAACGGCCTGTTGCTCATCAATGAAGCCGCCCGGCCGGGCATTTACGCGCTCAAGGAAGCCAGCTCCTTCCACCCCCGGGCCAAGCTCGGCGCCGGGCAGGTGGTCTTCGGCCTGGCCCCGAGGATCAACGCCGCCGGCCGCATGGGCGAGGCGGACGCCGCCTTGAATCTTCTGCTGGCGGCCGATTTGGAGACGGCCCGGCCGCTGGCCAATGCGCTTGACCGGCAAAACCGCCTGCGCCGCGAGGAAGAGGAGCTGATCCGGGAGCAGGCCATGGCCCAGGCGGCCGAGCAGGGCGAGCGCATGGGCTTGGTGCTGTACGCCCCGGGCTGGCGCACCGGGATCATCGGCATCGTGGCCTCGCGGGTGGCCGAGGCGGCCAACCGGCCGGTTTTGATCCTGGCCGACGAGCGCGGCCTGATCAAGGGGTCGGGGCGCGGCGTCGCGGACTTCGACCTGTTCGCGGCGCTTGGCGAATGCCGGGAGGCGCTGGCCGGTTTCGGCGGCCATCGCCAGGCGGCGGGGCTTTCGCTGGACCCGCAACGGCTGGGCGACCTGCGCCTGCTGTTTGACGCCGCCGTGCGCCGCCAGCTCGGCGACAGCCCGGCCCAGCCCAAGCTGACCATCGACGCGGAACTGGAATTTTCCGCCATCGACCATACACTGGTCAAGGAACTCGACCTCATGCAGCCCTTCGGCATGGGCAATCCAGAGCCGGTGTTCCGGACCGGCGGGCTGATTTTGGAGAGCCGGCGCGAATTCGGCGCCAACCACCTCCTGCTGGAGCTGCGCGACCCGGCCTCGGGCCTGAAGCTGCGCGCCAAGGCCTGGCGCATGGCCGAAAAATTCGCCGCCCTGGCCCCGGGCAAGACGCTCGCCCTGGCCCATACCCCGCGCCTGGACCAATACCGAGGCCTGGACGCCATCGAACTGCGGGTCAAGGACGTCTTGATGGAATAGGGTCGGGTCGATTCACGAATCACCCCTTTCGAGCGCCTCCTTCAATATCCGCCCATATCCGCCAATATCTGTCTGGAGAGTATAAAATTTTTGACCCCCGTCAAAAAAAGGTTGGTTTTTGCTTGCCATTTGTCTCCGGCAAGGCTACACCTCTCACCCAAGGGGTGAGAGCCCCGGGGCAGCGGCTTGGATCGGTTGGGCAATCAAAACGCGGGGGGCTTCATGAAACGGTTGATTTGCATCGCCTTGGCGGCGGTTTTCGGGCTCGGCTTCGCCGCGGCCGCAAGCGCGGAGACCGAGGTGGTCATGTCCGGCGACGCGCGCATTCACGCCAACATCGTCACGCACGAAAACTTCACGCCCTGGAACGCGCGCGGGATGAACTATTACACCGGCGCTCCCCAGGCCGCCATCGCGGGCATCTCTCCGGGCACGGCTTCGGAAGAGAATTTCACCATCTGGGAGCGTTTTCGCCTGAAGACCGATTTCATCGCCAACGAAACCCTCATGTTTCGCCTCGGCATCCGGGTCAACAACGTCGCCTGGGGCGCTTCGCTGGCCGTGGACAACCCACCGGTGGCCATCGACGTCAATCAGGCCTATCTGAAGTTTTTCATTCCGAACACCCAGGCCCAGGTCAGCGCCGGGTACATGCCGCTGGCCCTGCCGCAGTCCAAGATCTTCGGCGGCTCGCTCATCCTCGACACCCAGTGGGGCAACACCTCCGCCGCCGCCGCCGTGGTCGACATCCCGGTGGTCACGGACACCTTCGCCATCAAGGCCGGCTACACCCGCCTGCTTTCGGGCGCGGCCGACTTCTACGCCGGCGGCGTGGGAACAAACGCCACCACCCCGGTGGCGGACGCCGTGGACCTCTTCTTTCTGGCCCTGCCCGTCACCATCGACGGCTTCCAGGCCATCCCCTGGGCCTCCTATGCAAACGCGGGACGCATGGCGAACTGGTCCGGCCTGCTCGGCGGCACCGCCCTCGGACCGACCGCGGCCTGGGGCGAAGTCGACTCCAGCGTGAGCATGAACATGGTTTCCGCCGCCAGCGCGAAGCTGGCCGCCACCTCCGGTTTCAATTCCATGTGGGCCAACCAGTCCAACAGCTACTACTGGTTCGGCCTGCCTCTGAACATCACCGCCCTGGACCCGGTCAACTTCTACGCCGACGTGCTGTACGGCGCCGGCGCCATGGACGACCGCTCCCAGTCCAAGCGCAGCGGCTGGTTCATCGACGCGGGCGTGGAATACACCGGCCTGTCGTTCATGAAGCCCCAGTTGATGGGCTGGTGGAGCACGGGTGAAAACGGCTCTTTGAACGACGGCTCCGAGCGCATCCCGTTCGCGCGTTCCTTCTGGAACGTCGGCGGCTCCTTCCTGTACTCCGGAAACGCCACCGCCTTCACGCGCAACACCCTGTTGTGCAACCCGGCCGGTTCCTGGGGCCTGGCGCTGAGCTTCAAGGACATCTCGTTCGTCAAGGACCTCACCCACCGCCTGACCATCGCCGTGGTCAACGGCACCAACTCCCCGTCCTGGGCGCGCGCCGTCGCCTCTTCGGGCCTGGGCGGCATTTACGCCACCATGGGCAAGGACCTGACCACCGACGAATGGCTGGTCGGCGTCAACTTCGACCATATGTACAAGATCTACGACAACCTCGACGCCATCCTCGAACTGGGCTGGGCCGACGTGTCCGGCCTGCGCGGCAGCGTCTGGGGACCGCGCAACGTGAACAACGCCGGAGACGCCTGGAAAGTCGCCTTCGGCCTGCGCTACACCTTCTAGACGCGACCGGCCCCTTGGCCCGCGTTCTTCCGGCCGGAGCCCGCCTGGGCTCCGGCCTTTTTTATGGCCGAGGGGAGGTGCGAAAATTGCGGTTTGGAACGCCTCCGGCGGCCAAAGGGCTGCGCCCTTTGGAATCCCTTGTCATTATAGGCGGTTGCTTTGCCATGGCGCGAGTCCGGCCTGGCGGGGAACGGATCGTGCGCGAAGCTGCTCGATCGTCCTCTCGGATCGCGGCCGGTAAAAATTCTTTGACGGTAAAATTTTTTTTACTTTGGTCAAAAAAAACCTTGACGAGGCGACTTGCGCCCAGTAAATCGGACTGCAACGCAGGCTGAGTTACCTGGCTTAGCCTTGCGTTCACAAGGGCAGGATGACGCCTAACCGTTTTTGAACAGCAAATGGAGGAAAGTGAATGAAACGCTTTACCCTGATCGCCTTGGCGTTTGTGTTCGTGCTCGGCCTGGCCGTTGCCGCGAACGCCGACACCGAGGTCAAAATGATGGGCGACGCCCGCATCCATGCGAATTTGCGCACCAACTTCAACTTCACTCCCTGGAACGCCCGGGGCATGAACTACTTCACCGGCGCTCCGAACGCCGCCGTCGCTGGCGTCGCTCCGGCCACCGCTTCCGAAGAAACCTTCACCATTTGGGAGCGCTTCCGCCTGCAGACGGACTTCATCGCCTCCGAGGCCCTGAAGTTCCGCTTGGGCATCCGCGTGAACAACGCTTCCTGGGGTAACACCCTGGCCGTGGACAACCCCCCGGTCGCCATCGACGTCAACGCGGCTTACGTGCAGTTCCTGCTGCCCACCACCGAGGTCCAGGTGACCGCCGGTTGGATGCCGCTGGCTCTGCCGCAGTCCAAGATCTTCAACGGCGGCATCGTGCTCGACACGCAGGGCGGCAACACCGCGGCCGCGGCCTTGGTTGTTGACGTTCCCGTCGTGAAAGACACCTTCGCCATCAAAGCCGGCTACACCCGCCTGCTCTCCGGCGGCGCCGACTTCTATCCGGGCGGCGGCGGTCTTGGCGGCAACGCGACCACCTACATCCCCGACTCCCTGGACGCCTTCTTCCTGGCGTTCCCGATCACGGTTGACGGCTTCCAGGCCATTCCCTGGGGCACGGTGGCTTTCGCCGGCCGCATGGCGAACTACACTGAAGGCTTCGCCAACATCGGCGGCACCTCCACCGCCGCCGGCAACTACGGCCCGTACGACGGCGCCCTTGCTCCGAACCTGCTGAGCGCGCAGTCCGTCGCGGCTTTCGCCCTGAGCGGCCAGAACAGCATGTGGAAGAACAGCCAGAACACTTACTACTGGGCTGGCCTGCCGCTGAACATCACCGCTCTTGATCCGGTCAACATCTATGCCGACGTGATTTACGGCGCCGGCGCCCAGAGCGACGCCGCCCGCTTCCAGCGCAGCGGTTGGTTCCTCGACGCCGGCCTGGAATACGCCGGCCTCGACTTCATGAAGCCGCAGTTGATGGGTTGGTGGAGCACTGGTGAGACGAGCTTCTCCCAGGGTTCCCAGCGCATGCCCGTCGTCCGTCAGTACTGGTCCCCGGGCGCTTCGTTCCTGTACCAGACCGGCGGTTCCTCCTTCACCCGTTCGACCCTGCTGGCCAACCCGCTGGGTTCCTGGGGCTTGGCTTTCAGCCTGAAGGACATCACCTTCATGAAAGACCTGAGCCACACCCTGACCGCGGCTCTGGCTAACGGCACCAACAGCCCCAACTACGTGCGCACCGTCAACGCGATGGCCGGCGGCGTTCTGGGCGGCGAGTACTTTGTCATGGGCAAGGACCTGACCACGGACGAGTGGCTGTTCGGCCTGAACTTGGACACCAAGTACATGATCTACGAAAACCTCTCCGCTATCCTCGAACTCGGTTGGGCTGAAGTCTCCGGGCTGCGCGGCAGCGTTTGGGGCGCCCGGAACGTGAACAACTACGGCGACGCCTGGAAGCTGGCCTTCGGCTTCAAGTACACGTTCTAGTCAAGATTCCGGTTACAGCGTCATCCTCCCAGCCGGGGCCCGCAAGGGCCCCGGCTTTTTTTATCGACCGGCCGAGGGCCGCGTCTTTTGGACTTTCGCGACCGGATTTTCTCCTGGCATTTCCCCCGGCTCTTGCCAGAGCGGCCCGGCGAGATTATGAGTAAGCCCATGAACGCGAGTGTCATCCGTTTACCGGGAGGTTTTCTATGACCGAGTATCAAATCAGCGCGCCGCGCACCCGCGCGATCGCCTTGTCCGCCTTCATGCGCGGCGTCTACGCCTGGATGTCCATGGGCCTTGGCCTGACTTCGCTGGCGGCGTTTATGACCGTGTCCAGCCCGGCGGCGATGCAATTCGTCTTCGGAACGCCGGGCGTTTTTTTCGGCCTGATCATCGCCGAACTGGCCCTGGTCATGATCGTCAGCATGGCCATCGGCAAGTTGTCCGGGGGGACGGCCAGCCTGCTCTTCATGCTCTACAGCGCGCTCAACGGAGTGACGCTTTCGGCCGTGCTCCTGGCCTACACCGGGGCCTCGGTGGTGAGCGCCTTCGTGATCTGCGCCGGCATGTTCGGAGCCATGAGCGTGTACGGGCTGGTCACCGGCAAGGACCTGACGAGCTGGGGCAGCTTCCTGTTCATGGGCCTGATCGGCATTGTGCTGGCCTCGGTGGTCAACATGTTCGTGAAGAGCGCCGGCGTGAATTTCGCCATTTCCTGCATCGGGGTGATTGTGTTCGTCGGGTTGACCGCCTATGACACCCAAAAGCTCAAGGTCATGGGCGAGAGCGCGCCCGCGGACGACGCCCTGGCCGTGCGGCGCGGCACGATCCTCGGCGCGCTCACCTTGTATCTTGATTTCATCAACCTGTTCCTGATGCTGCTGCGCCTGTTCGGCAGCCGCCGCGACTGATTCGTCCCGGGCGGGCCCGGGCTTGGGATGGCGCCTTGAGCGTAAAGTGAATTCACTTTACGCTCAAGGCGGCGGACGCCGCTTGGCCCCGCCAAAAGCGGGGCCGTACAAATAAACGGGAGCGCGAAAAGCAAGAAATTTTCTGCTCCCGTTAATAACGCCGCGAGGCGTGAGCGGTTATTTAACCATGGGGCCGGGGGGCGAGCGATGCGCGCGTCCCCGCCCCTTTTTCGGACAGGCCGTTGAAAGTCAAAAAAAAACGCAGCCAGGCCAACGCGGCCCCGAAAAAGCCGTTTTCTCCCTTGGGCAGCCTGATCGCCTTTGGCATGGGCCTGCGCGCCAAGCGCTATCAAAAGGGCAAACTCGACTCCTGGAAACCTTCCGCGCCCTGCGTCTCCATCGGCGGCGTCAGCCGCCACGAGAACGGCCGGGTGCTTTTATCCGCCTGGATTCTGGGCTGGGCCCTGGCCAAGAAGCTTTTTCCGGTGGTTTTGACCCCGCCGATCGGCGGGGCGCCTTCCCAGTCGCCGTTTTTGATCGAGCCGGGCTCGGATTTCCGCGAATCCGGGGCCGAGGCCTTTTTGCTGGCCAAGTATCGTCCCGAAGCCAAGATCCTGGTGGACAAGAATCTGGCCCGGGCGGGCAAAACCGCCGCCAAGATCTGGCAGCCCGGGCTTTTCGTCCTGCACGACGGGTTTTCGCGCCTGGAGGCCCGGCGCGGCATCGACGCAGTCCTGCTCGGCCGGGCGGATCTCGACAGCGCCTGGAACCGGGTGACGCCGTCGGGGCCGTGGCGCGAAGGCGCGGACGCCCTGGCGCGCGCCGACGCCCTGGTCCTGCACCTGGACGCCGAAGATTTCGAAGCCAGCCGCAAGCTCGTCGAGGAGCGCCTGGTTCCCCTGGATAAACCCATCTTCAGTTTCAGCTTCAAGATCTGGCAGGTCCGCGAGCCGGGCGTGGGGCCGGTCGCGGGTTTCGACGAGGAGCCGTACATCCTGGTTTGCGGAGACGCCGAACAGCATCTCGCCAGCCGGGCGGCGGAGAAATTTCTCGGGCTCAAGCCCCGGTTCCGGCTGACCTTTCCCGACGACCACCGGCCGACCACCTTCGACGCCCAGAAGGTCGCCGCCGAGGCCAAGCGCATGCGGTGCGGCCGCGTGCTGTGCGCGCCCAAACAGGCGGTTTGGCTCACGCCCCTGGAGGGGCCAAAGCTCTACGTCTATGATCCGGAGATCTGTTTCGGGCCGGGGTTCAACCAGCACAGAAGTTTCGGGGAATGGTGGAGCACGGCCTGGCTCGGCATGCTCGAAGAACGCTGACGCTGCCCGGCCGCGCGCGGCCGTCTCTACTCTCCCGCCCAAAGGCCCCAAAGCCCCCGCAAAACGTCCCGCAGTCGCGGCCGGTTAAAACCGGATGACGTTTTTGCGCTGCTTGTACCTGCCGATCGCAAAGCCGGCCATGATGCCGAGCATGCAGCTTAACAGCGAGGTCACGCTGAAGAAGGCGACCAGCACGTTGATGTTCTCCGGAATGCTTTTGCCGAAGGCGATGTGGTAAAAGGCGTACAGGATCCAGATGACCAGCCCGGCGTGGAAACCGAAAAACAGGCCGTCCATCATGTGCTCGTGGACTTCCACGGATTCGATGTAGTGGTAGCAGATCAGCTGGGCGATCACGCCGAACATGGTGATCGATCCGAAGGAGGCCATGGTCTGGATGACCATGACGATGAGCGAGGCGTACCAGTCGTCGCCCTTTTGGATGGAGACGATCATGCCCGGCATGGCGGCCAGGACCCAGATGCCGACCAGGGAGAGCATCTCGTAGCGGCGGGAAATAAAGTCCGCGATTTTTTCCGATAGTCGGTTCATAAAAGCTCTGGCGGCATGGTTTTCTTGCCGAGGTCGTCCCGGCAAGGGATTGGTAGCCTCAAGCAGCCAAGAATGCAAGACGCCTGCCGGATCGCCTGCCGAGGCGTCGTTCGCCTTGAATCCCCTCCGCGTTCGTTGTATGAAGGCAGCGGCGCGCGGCCATGCGGACTTGCGGACAAGGGACCGCCCGGATTGTCCCGGCGCGCGCGCAGGAGTGGCCATGCCGGAAGATCGCGGGATTTTTTTCCCCGGCGCGGGGGGGAGGAGCGTCTTGGCGCGCTTTGGACTTGCGGCCTTTTTATGGTGCTGCCTTGCTCCGGTCCTGCCGATGGCGCCGCTTGCCCGGGCCGCCGAGCGCACGGCGCAGTCCGGACAGCTGGTCGAAAAAGACGGCCTGTATTATGTCGCGGGCGAGACGGCTCCCTTCACCGGAGTGGTCCGCGACAGCGACGAGACCGGCAAGCCGCGAGTCGAACGCCGGTTCGCCGCAGGCAAGACCGTCGCCGTCAGGCAGTGGCGCCAAAACGGCAGCCTGGCCTCCGAGACCGTGATCGAGGCTTCGGGCCTGACCAGAAAGCTCTGGTACGACAACGGCAATCCCGAAGAACAGACCCAGGTCGTTATCGAGCGCGGGGAAAAGGTTTCGGAGCACAGCGCGATGTATTACGAGGACGGCAAGCCCAGGCTCGAAATCGGATACCGCCACGAGGCGCTCCAGGGAGCGTTGCGGGAATACGCTCCCGACGGAAGCCTCGTGCGCGACGAGACCTACGACCAGGGGAAATTGACGCGCAAGTCCAAGTGACGCCGGATCGGTCCCGGTCGCGCCGCAACGGCCGGTTTTGGTCGATACCCTTGCAACCTTCGGAGGACACCATGCCCCAAGTCGCCCCCGGGCGCGGAATCGGCCGGATTTGCGTCTTTGGCGCGCTCGTTTTGGCGCTGTGCGCCGGCGGCTGCGGCAACGACAAGCTCAAGAAGGAAATCGAGGACAAGAACAAGGCCATCGCCCAGCTCGACGAGCTCAAGAACAAGGCCGAGACCGATCTAGCCCTCAAGGACCAGGAACTCGCCGCCGCCCTGGACAGGCTCCAGAAACAAAGCGCGGACGCGAAACGTCAATTGGATAGTTGCGCGGCCCAGGTCGCCGAGTTGCGGGGCAAGGTCAAAACCCTGTCCAAGCCGGCCGCCGCCAAGACCGCCGCCGCGCCCAAGACCGCCCCGGCGGCCAAGACCGCAACGGCCAAAGCCAAGACCGCCAAGCCTTCGGGCAGGTAGGGGGACGATGTGCCAAGCGCCGCGCCGGCATTGAACAAAGCGCCCGCTTACGCCCGGCGTTTTCTCGCCGCCGCCGCCTGCGCCCTGGCGCTCGCGGCCGTAAGCGTCCAGGCCCAGCCGGCCGCGGGCAAAAGCGCGTCCTACTCCGATCCCAAATATCTCTTCCGCCTGACCTATCCGACCGGTTGGCGGCAGGTCCAAAGCGACGTCCCCTCCACTGTCCTGGCCCTGGACAACGGCGCCGCGGGCGCGGGCAGACAGACCGTGAGCGTGCGCGTCTACGCCCTGGCCGACTCCAATTACGCCGATCCGGCCGAATTCGTCTTTCAGTTCCTAAACGGCGTCGAAGAAGGCGGCGGCCTGGACGGGCTGACCGAAAACCATCCGCTCAAGGCCTTGCATCCGGACGTCAAGGCCGTGGAATACGGCGAGAGCTCGGCCGGCGGCGCCAGCGCCTTTTACATCGTCTCGCAATACCAAAACAAAGAGGATGGCGCCGCGATCCCCTGGATGGCCGTGCAGCTTTTGACCATGCGCGGAGACGACGTCTTCGAGCTCTCCTACAGCGCGAGCGCGGCCGACTTTCCCAAACAAAAGCCGGCGCTTACGGCCATCGTCGAGACCTTCGCCTTTGAATAGGCCGGCCTAGGTCGATGCCAAACGCCTCCGAGCCAGCACCACCCGCCGCAGGCGTTGCCCCGGACGCGCGCAAGCGGCTTGGCGGCCTGCAAAGCCCGGTATTTGAAACGGCCTTCGGCTACAAAAAATTCGCCGCCGAGGCGCCCCGCATCCTGCTGCTGCAAAGCGGCTATTTCCTGTACCGCGAGATCAAGGCCGCGCTGGGCCGGCTGCGCTGGCCCCTGGCCACGGTCGACATCCCAAGCGGCGCGGGAGCGACCGCCTTTATTGAACGCTTTCTGGAGACGGTTTGCGATTTCAAGCCCGATTTCGCGCTCACCGTCAACCACCTGGGCCTGGACCGCGAAGGCGCGCTGACCGCCTTGCTTGAGCGCCTGCGCCTGCCGCTGGCCTCCTGGTTCGTGGACAGCCCGCGCCTGATCCTGCACGACTATTCGAAGCTGGCGAGCCCCTATGCGGCGATCTTCGCCTGGGACAAGGGCTCGCTGCCGGGGCTGAAGGATTTCGGCTTCGAGCATGTCGCCTACCTGCCTCTGGGCACGGACGAGATCCGCTTTGCGCCGCGCCCGGCCGATCCCGCCAGTCCCGCCAGTCCCGCCGATTCTTTCCTAGCGGCCGTCTCGTTCGTGGGCGATTCGATGGTTCGTCCGGTGGCGCAAAACGCCGCCAAACTGGCCGGGCATCCCAAGCTGATCGCCCTCTACCGCGAGTTGGCCCGGGACTACGCCGTTCGCCCCGAGCGCGAGGTCCGCGAACTGCTCAAGGCGCGCCACCCCAAGGCCTTTGCCGCCTATCTCGCCCTGCCCGGCGACGAGCCGAGGCTTGCGCTTGAGCTGCTTGTCACCTGGGAAGCGACGCGCATCACGCGACTGAATTTGGTCAAAAGACTCTTGCCCTTTTCCCCGCTGATCGTGGGCGACGAAGGCTGGAAAGAAAGCCTGGCGGGCCGAGGCAAGACGTGGCGCTGGCGCGGCCCGGTCGACTATTACCGGGAACTGCCCGATTTGTATCGGGCCTGCGACATCAATTTCAATTGCACGAGCCAGCAGATGAAGGGCGCGGTCAACCAGCGGGTGTTCGACGTCCCGGCCTGCGGGGCTTTCGTCTTGACCGACGAGCGCGAGCAGTTGGCGGAACTGTTTGAGATCGGCAAGGAAGCGATCGTGTACCGGGGGCCGGAAGAGGTCGAAGATTTGGCGCGCTATTACCTCTCCCACGAGTCCGAGCGCGTCGCCGTGGCGATGGCCGGCCGGGCGCGGGTTTTGGCGGAGCATACGTACGTGCATAGGCTGCGGACGCTGGGGGAGGCGATGCGGGCGATCTATTCTTAGCGACCGGTCAAGAAAAACCGGAACCACGGATATTTTTCCAGGGCTGCCGCGCCCCGTCCCCAAGAGGGGTCCGTTCAAGAAGCAAAGAAAATAATACGCTGTCTAAGCCGTGGAAGAGTGAGTTGGCGAACATTGGACAATTTGTTCTATTTTAATGGTTGACTCGAACAGTCTGCTTTGAACGCGTCGGGAAATCGCAAGCGTACCCGCAGGCCAGGCATCTCGTCCGAAAGCTCGATGATCGCGCCGTGCAAGTCCACCACCGCCTTGACGAGGGCTAACCCCAATCCGGAACCGGCCGTGCTACGGCTTCGATCTATTCGGTAAAACCGCTTGAAAATATTGGTCCATTCTTCTTTGGGAATGCCTGGACCGGTGTCGCTCACCGACACCACGACGGCGTTCTGGTCCCGTTCCAATTTCAGGGCGATGTGGGCTTGCTCGGGGCAGTGGCGGATGGAGTTTTCTACAAGATTGACCAACATCTGCGTCAGCAGGGCGCGGTCGCCCCGGACCGTCAAGCCTTGGGTAATGGACGCGGATAAGATCTGCCCCCGGTCCTCGGCCACGGCCCCATACGCCTCGGCGATGTTGGCGATGACGGCGGAGAGGTCGACATCGACGAAGAAGCAGCGCCTGTTGCCGGATTCGATCTGGGCGATGCCGAGGATTGCGGCAAAGATGCTCAGAATGTTGTCCGTGTCGGAGAGCGCCGAATCCAGCGCCTCGTGACACTCCGCTACGGTCTTGGCGTGCGCCCTCCCTCCTTCCAGACGCTGGCGCAGGCGATGGAGGGGTGAACGCAAATCGTGGGCAATATCGCTTGACACCTGGCGCAGGCTCTCCATGAGGATCTGGATGCGATCGAGCATGGCGTTGAAATTGGCCGCGAGTTGATCGAACTCGTCGCCCGTGGCCCGGCTGGGGACGCGATCATCCAGATTGCCTGCCACAATGGCCCGGGTGGTGCGATTTATCACCTCAATACGCCGCAAGAAACCCGAGGACAGGAGCACGCCGCCTCCCACGGCCAGTAGAAGGGTCGTGGCCATTCCCCAGCCAAAGGCCAGGAGAATGGCCTGCTTGGCTTCGTCGATGCGGTTGCCGTCCTCGCCGACCAGCAGATACGATCCGTCGGGGAGCCCCCGGGCAAAGGCGTAGATGGCATGGTCAACGTCCTCAACGCCGCCGTGTCCCCGATCAACTGTAACTGGCGCGGGCAAGGTCGTGAATCCCTCGAACAGGAAGGTTTTTTCGAGGTTGCCCGCCAGTTTGCGGCCGGAGGCGTCCAACAGCAAAGCATAGGCGGGCGGGAGATCGAGCGCGGCTAGCCGTTCCTGGATGGAGCGAACAAGTTCGCTCATACCCCCGGATTGCAGATCATCGGCCAGAGACGAGGTCTCACGCATCAACCCGTCCTGGAGTTGGCGCAGCAGCGCCTGGCTGGCGATCCAGTAGATGACCCCGAAAAGCAACGAGGCTGAAACAGCGAACAGGACGGCATACAAGGCCGCTAGGCGGAAACTAATTGTCTTGAAAAGCTTACTCGGGCGCACGAAGACTGTACCCCGCTCCCCGGACAGTGTGGATGAGTTCGAACTCGAAGCCCCGGTCCACTTTGGATCGTAATCGGCTGATATTGGTTTCGACCACGTTGGTCTGGGGGTCGAAATGGAAATCCCAGACCTTTTCCAAGAGCATGGACCGGGTCACGATCCGGCCAGCGTTGCGCATCAGGAATTCCAATAACTTGAATTCCGTCGATTTAAGTCCCAGATCATGGCCCGCGCGGGTGGCGGTGCGCTTGAGAATGTCTATCTCCAAATCGGCGACCCGCAAGCGGATGATGTCTTCCGCCAGGGGAGGGCGTCTGGACAAGGCGTTCACGCGGGCCAACAGCTCCGAAAAGGCGAAAGGTTTGACCAAGTAGTCGTCGCCGCCGGATTCCAGGCCTTCCACCCGGTCGTCGATGCCGCTTCGGGTGGTCAGAAAGAGGATCGGCGTTTTCACTCCGGCCGCGCGGACGGTCTTGACCAGAGCCAAACCGTCGAGTCCGGGGAGCATCCAGTCCACGATCAGCACGTCATAATTGCCTGAGGCCGCCAAAAGCAGGCCCGCGCGCCCTTCGGCCGCGTGTTCCACCGCGTTGCCATGTTCTTTGAGGCTGCCCGATACGTATGCGGCGGTTTCGAGATCGTCCTCGACCAACAGGATTTTCATGCCCGATTCCTCATGTCGCCGGCGAGCGGATCGTAATCGGCGACGGCAGTCACCCGGCCGCGGCCGGAAGAGATCTTGCCGGGGCGGTTCAAAGACTCATCTTATTACTGGGAGCAAAAAGTATCTTACTTTTTGCTCCCACGGCGGAAGCCGCCTAACCGCGCTGACAGCGCGGTTATACTTATAAACAGGAGCACGAAAATTAAGAAATTTTTTGCTCCCGTTAATAATCAGCCGCCGCGTCCATAGCGAGAGAATTTTCCCGGCGTCTCGCCGAGGCGGGCAGGCACGGCAACGCCGCCGTCAAAGAAGAACCTCGGGATAGGGTTGCAAAGCCGCTGATTTGTCGGCCTGGCCCTTGGAAAAGCGCCGTTGCAGAGCGGGAAGGAAGCGGGCGATGGTTGCAAGAATCATCTGCTGTTTGTCTTCACCGATAATCGCTTCAGGGGCGGGCGCGCTGTCAAGCTCGCCCAGTTCCTGGGCCAGAGCCAGGATCGGGGCCAGTCCCCGCCCTTTGCAATCATCATTATTGAAAAGGTCTTTCCACGCTTCGCCGCCGATCTCAACCCCCGTCATGAACCCCTTCGCCCACTCATTTCCAAGCGGATGGCCATCCATCCTGTCGAGCAAGACAGGACTGTATGTTTGATTTGACATCAGGCGGCTGGCGATTGAATTCCAGTGGCGGATGATCAGCGCGGTATATTTCCGGGCATCTTTCATGGTGGGAAATTCATGGGTCTCACCCCAAACATAGGGGATGAATACGCTGGGCGTCACGGGCGCGGGAGAACACACCAAGGCCGCTAAAAATCCGTCAAACATCTCGATGGTCATCGCCGCGGGGATAGACCCCAGGCAGCTTCCTAGATCGTCCAATTCGTCGTCATTTAGGGGTTTCGTCAATGATTGCTGCATGATCGGCGCCATTGAAAAATGTGAATCCGTATCAAGGGCAGGCAACGGCTTTACACGCCGCAAGGGGGTTCCGGCCCCCTTGGCCTGCCAGTAACGTATGTACCAGATTTAGTATGTGTCAATGAACCGATGTGATCCACGGAAAAGATTGCACGATTGTATACTTTCCGCCGCAAACTTGTAATCTTACTTTTTCTAATAGATAGAGCTGGCGCTCATATTGAGCAGTTTACATTATACATAAACAATATTGATCATGATTGAGAATCAAAACATCTAAAGTATCTTTGGGATTGTCCGATAAGCTCTCCATAAGCGGATGCCTTTTGAAGGACTTCGCTAAAATCCAACCTGGAGGCATCCCATGAACGCGGTAGCAAATTTAGCCAACTCATCGGTTCAATCATCTGTACAGTCTGGTGCAACTGTTCCCGCATCTGCTGCGCCAGCTCCGCAAACAGAGACTTCTCAGGGCGATACAGTCACAATTTCTGAACAAGGAAAGGCATTGGCTAAGGCTCCCAGAGAAAAAGACGGTGGTGAATCTTCTGGTTCGATCAAGACGAACATCGGGAAGGATGCAGCCACAACTCCCGTCGTAAGCAAGGAAAAACTCGCGCAAAATCTTCAGACTGCCCAGGTTCATCAAAAATCATTGCAAGCCAAAATTGATGCTGCAAAAGAAGGCGGTGATCCGGTTGGCAACCTAACTGCCCAATTGGATGCAGCCAACAAAGCTGTTAAAAAGGCGACAGTACAGGCCTACTCCTGATCGTGTAACGAAAGACACCATTGAAGATGTGTATCGGGGGCGATCCGAAAGGATTGGCCCCCGGCTCCTCTTTTTCTTCCCCCTCCATTTCTTTTCCCTCTACTCTATCCCCAACCCGCTCCACAGCGCGTCGATCCTGGCCTTGACGGCCGCATCCATGCGCAGGCTGTCGGGCCATTGCCGGAAATGGCCGTCGTCCGGGCCTTTTTTGGTGGCGTCGATGCCGATCTTGCCGCCGAAGTGGGGGTGCTCACTGGCGTGGTCGAGCGCGTCGAGCGGGCCTTCGGCGATGACGATGTCGCGCTTGGGATCGACGTTGTTGCCCAGGCGCCAGAGCACCTCGGAGGTGTTTTGCACGTTCACGTTCTTATCCACGACCACGATGATTTTGGTGAACATCATCTGGCCCAGGCCCCAGATGGCGTGCATGACTTTTTTGGCCTGGCCCGGGTAGCGCTTGTCGATGGCCACGAAGCACAGGTTGTGGAACACGCCTTCCAGCGGCAGGTTCATGTCCACGATCTCGGGCAACTGCTTCTTGATGATCGGCAGGAAGATGCGTTCGGTGGCCTTGCCCATGTAGCAGTCCTCCATGGGCGGCGGGCCGACGAGCGTGGCCGGGTAGATCGGGTCTTCGCGGCGGGTGAGCGCGGTGACGTGGAAGACCGGGTAGTCGTCGGCCAGGGAATAATAGCCGGTGTGGTCGCCGAACGGCCCCTCGCGGCGGCGCTCGCCGGGATCGACGTAGCCTTCGAGCACGTACTGGGAATTGGCCGGCACTTCCAGGTCCACGGTCTTGCATTTGACCAGCTCCACGGGCGCGCCGCGCAGGAATCCGGCCAGCAGAAATTCGTCGATGTCGTCGGGCAGCGGAGCGGTGGCGGAGTAGGTCACGGCCGGGTCCGGGCCGATGGCCACGGCCACGGGCAGGCGCTGGCCCAATTTTTCGGCCACGTGGTAGTGGTAGGCCCCGCCCTTGTGGCGGTGCCAGTGCATGCCGGTAGTGTTCTTGTCGAAGACCTGCATGCGGTACATGCCGGTGTTGCGTTTGCCGGTCTCCGGGTTCTTGGTGGTCACGCAGGGGAAGGTGATGAACGGCCCGGCGTCGCCGGGCCAGGTGGTCAGAACCGGCATGACCGACAGGTCCACGTCGTCGCCGGTCTGGACGATCTGCTGGCAGGGGGCGCTCCCCACTTCCTTGGGGAAGATGCCCGCGAGTTTGGCGAGCTTTGGGATCAGCTTGAGTTTTTTGATGATCCCGTCCGGGCGCTCCATCTCGATGAATTCGGTCACGGTCTCGGCCAGGGCGTCCAGGCTTTCGCACTGCAGGGCCAGGTGCATGCGGCCAAACGACCCGAAGGCGTTGGTCAGCACCGGGACGCGCGACCCCCTGACGTTCTCGAAAAGCAGCGCCGGGCCGTATTTCTTGCTCGCGCGGTCGGTGACCTCGGCGATCTCCAGGTAGGGGTCGAGTTCGGTTTGCACGCGCCTTAGTTCGCCCTGGCGCTCGAGCGCGCGGACGAAGTCTTGCAGATCCTTGTAAGCCATGGCGTTTCTCCGGTTGTCGCGATAGGGCGCATGTACCCGACCCCCGGCGCGATGACAAGGCGAGGGAGAAGAGTGGGAGGAGGGCGGAGGAGAGAGAAAGAGGAGAACCGGGGGAGGAACCTTTTGTGAACAAAAGGTTCCTCCCCCGGACCCCCTTCTCCAAAAAACTTTCCGGGGGGTGAGAAAGAGAATCGCCCTTCCCATGTCCCTGAAAAGGGAAATAAATAGCTGAATCATACCGGCATGTAAGGAGCAAATCATTGAAATAGTAAACGAAATTTAACGCGCCCGGGTCTTAACAAATGCCGGCGCGAGGAGTAAAAAGCCGATCAGTAGAGTGGATTTCAATGGCCAGGGCGGCGGGTCGCGCCCTGCAAACGAGGTTCCCCCTTTTCATGGCAGCCCCTTTCGTTTCCGCCGCTCCTTGCGTCCCCGCCGGTCCTTCCGCTTCCGCCTTTTCCGCTTGGTCGGCCTTGCGGGGCGTCGAGCGCCTGAGCCTGTGCGACTGGCCGGGAAAGACCTGCGCCGTGCTCTTTTTCGGCGGCTGCAACCTGCGCTGCCCGCATTGCCACAACGCCGGGATCGCCTGGACGCCCGAGCGCCATCCGGAGCTTTTCGCCCCGGACGTGCGCAAACTCCTCTCGGTTAGGTCCAAATGGCTCGACGGGATCGTGGTCTCGGGCGGCGAGCCGACCCTGGTTCCGGATCTGGCCGATTTTCTGGCGTTTCTCCGGGGCTACGGCCTGCCGGTCAAACTCGACACCAACGGCAGCCGCCCGGAGGTGGTCGCCGAACTGCTCGCGGCCGGGCTCGTCGACGCCGTGTCCGTGGACGTCAAGGCGCCCTTCGCCAAATATTCCGCAGCCACGGGCGAGCGCCTGGACCCGGTCGCGGCGCAGGCCTGCCTGACGCGGGTGTTTGCTCTGGCCGTCGCCCATCCGGGGCGGTTTTTCTTTCGCACCACTGCCACGCCGCAGGTCGGTCCCCGGGATCTGGACGCGATCCGCGCCCTGCTGCCCGATCGTCACGTTCTCACCGTGCAACCCTACGTCCAAACCAGCGAGGAAGGTTCCCATGCCACTGCGGATACGCAAACGCGACGGACGCGAGGAGACCTGGTCGCAAGAACGGATCGCCCAGGCGATCCTGAAGGCGCTCAAGGCCAACGGAGTGAGCGACCCGATCCTGGCCAAGCGGCTGGCCGGCAAGGTTGAGGCCAAATTAGCCGGCTGCGAGGCTCCGGAACAGGAGTACGTCCAGGACCAGGTCGAGGCGGCGCTTATGGAGTCGCGCCTGTTTAACGTGGCCAAGCGCTACATCATCTACCGGGAAAAGCGCCGCGAACTGCGCGAGCAGAAGGCCGCGTACCTGGACATCAAAAACACCATCGACGACTACCTGGACAAATCCGATTGGCGGGTGTCGGAAAACGCCAACATGAGCCATTCCTTCCAGGGACTGATGCTGCACCTCTCGGGCACGGTCCAGGCCCGGTACGCGCTGGAAAAATATCCCCAGGAAGTGCGCGCGGCCCACGAGCACGGCTATTTCCACCTGCACGACCTGTCGTTTGGCCTGGCGGGCTACTGCGCCGGCTGGTCGCTGCGCGACTTGCTGCTTGAGGGATTCAACCTGGAAGGCCGCTCCAGCGCCGGACCGGCCAGGCATTTCGATTCCGCGCTGGGACAGATGGTCAATTTCCTGGGCACGCTGCAAAACGAATGGGCCGGCGCCCAGGCCTTCAACAACGTGGACACCTACCTGGCCCCGTTTATCCGCCACGACGGACTAACCTACGACCAGGTCCGCCAGGCGGTGCAGAAATTCGTCTTCAACCTGAACACCACCTCGCGCTGGGGCGGGCAAAGCCCGTTCACCAACTTGAGCTTCGACCTTTCCCCGCCGAAACATATCGCCGCCGAGGCGGCGATCATCGGCGGCAAGCTGATCGACGCGACGTACGGCGACTTCGTCCCGGAAATGGACATGTTCAACAAGGCCTTTCTCGAAGTCATGCAGAACGGCGACTACCACGGCCGCATCTTCTCCTTCCCGATTCCGACCTACAACGTCACCAAGGACTTCCCCTGGGACAGCGAAATCGGCGAACTGCTCCTGCAACTGACTTCCAAGTACGGCGCGCCCTATTTCCAGAATTTCATCAATTCGGACTTAAATCCCGAGGACGTGCGCTCGATGTGCTGCCGTCTGCAGATGGACCTGCGCGAACTGCGCAACAAGACCGGCGGGCTCTTCGGCGCGGGCGACCTGACCGGCTCGATCGGCGTGGTGACGCTCAACCTGCCCAAGCTCGCCTATCTCGCCCAAGGCGAGGAGGACTTTCTCGACCTGGTCTCGGAATACGCCCACCTGGCCAGGCAGGCCTTGGAATTCAAACGCAAGATGATCGGCGGCAACCTCGACCGGGGCATGTTCCCCTGGACCAAACGCTATCTCAAAAACGGCTTCGCCGGCCATTTTTCGACCATCGGCCTGGTCGGCGGCCACGAAGCCTGCTTAAATCTCCTGGGCAAGGGCATCGAAACCGAGGCCGGAGTGAGGCTGATGACCCGGATGCTGCATCTTCTGCGGGACATCACCGCCCGCTTCCAGGAAGAAACCGGCAACCTCTACAACCTCGAAGCCACCCCGGCCGAAGGCACCAGCTACCGCCTGGCCAAGATCGACCGCGCCCTGTACGCCGACATCAAGGCCTCGGGCAACGGCACGCCCTATTACACCAACTCCACCAACCTGCCGGTCGGCCATTCCGACGACGTCATCATGGCCCTGGAACACCAGAACAAACTCCAGCCGCTCTACACCGGCGGCACCGTCTTCCACACCTTCCTCGGCGAGGCGGTGACCGACACCAAGGCGCTCAAAAGCTTCATCCTCAAAGCCCTGAGCATGACCAAGATCCCCTACCTGTCCATCACCCCGACCTTTTCCATCTGCCAAAGCCACGGCTACATCCGGGGCGAACACCACGACTGTCCCGACTGCGGCGAACCGGCCGAGGTCTATACCCGCATCGTCGGCTACTACCGCCCGGTGTCGCGCTGGAACAAAGGCAAACAGGCCGAATACGCGGACCGTTTGGCGTACACCGGACCCTGCGACGTGTGTTAGAGGCAGCGAGGGAGGGTGCATCATGAAAACGAAAATATCGACCGGCGTGGGCGCGCTGACCGCGGCCTTGCTCCTGGGATTCGCCGTCCAGGCCCAGGCCGCGACCTACCAGTGCGTGCGGCCGGACAAAACCGTGATCTGCAGCGTGACCACCGACGCAAGCGATCCGGACGTGGTTTGCAACCACGACTGCAAAAGCTGCAACCTCGTCTGCACGGCGGTCAAGCGCATCGTCAGGCAGGGTAAGCAAGCCGTCTTCGGGACGCAGTCTCCCGGCCTGGCGGTCGAACCAGGCAAGGATCCCGAGGGCGTCGCGCGCGATGTCATCGAAAAATCGATTACCGAGTAGGGCGGCCGCGACATTGCCGCAAAGGAGCGCTATGCGCCGCAAACGGGTATTGCCCGCCCCCGCCGTCCCGCTCGCCCTGGCGCTCGCCCTGGCGTTTTTCGGAGCGATCCAGAGCCCGCCGCGCTTCGCCCAGGCCGCGTCTCCGGCCCGGATCGTCCAGGCTAGGATCAATCCCGAGGAAACGCCCGAGTTCTGCCATCGCCAGTACGAACAGTGCATCGAGGATTGCGACAAGGATCCGTTCAATAAGACCAGGTACGACCTTGAAGCCTGCTATTCCTCCTGCTGGAGCACCTATTCCGGCTGCGGCACGTAGGCAGGCCGGCGGTCCATGAACGACGCCGCATCAAAGCCGCATCCGGCGAACCTGCTTCCGGACGCGCCCTGGCTTGACGCTCTGACCGAGATCTGGCTCGACGCCGGGGTCGTCAACACCCCGGTCGCCAAGCGAGTGGTCGAGCGCCTGCCCGGCCTGCCCAGGCGGGTGATCGAAGGCGGCCAGGCGCCTCCCGGCCCCGAGCGCGCCGGCCCGGGCAATCTCGTCTTGCATCTCAAAAAATACCGGGGCCGCTTCCTGCGGCCTTGCCCCGGGACCAAAAACTACCGCTGCTGCGGCTACCGCATCGTCCACATCGGCGAAAACTGTCCCCTGGCCTGCTCCTATTGCATCCTGCGAGGCTATTTCCGCGAGCGCACGCTGACGGTCTTCGCCGATACCGAGGCCATGTTCGCCCGCCTGGACGTGGCCTTTAGCCGCGACAAAAACCGCCTGTTCCGGGTCGGCACCGGCCAGTTCACCGACTCGCTCGCCTTGGAGGCGGCCACCGGACTCTCCCGCGATCTGGTCGGCTTCCTCGCCGCCTACGACAACGTCCGCCTGGAACTCAAATCAAAAATCGTCGATCTGTCCTGGCTGGACGCGGCGAGGCCGGGCTCGGTCCTGCCCGCCTGGTCGCTCAACACCCCGGAAACCACGCGGCGCGAAGAACCCGGCGCGGCCGGGATCGAACAGCGCCTGGCCGCCGCCAAACGTTGCGCCGAAGCGGGATTTAAAGTCTGCCTGCATTTTGACCCCCTGATCCTGGCCCCGGGCTGGGAAGAAGGCTACGCGCGGGTCGCGGCCATGATCTTCGATTACCTCAAGCCGGACCAGATCGCTTACGTCAGCCTCGGGTCGTTTCGGACCATGCCCGAACTCTTCGCCAGGCTGGCCGCCCAACCCGAGCCGCCGCGCTGCCTGGGGGGCGAGTTCGTCACCGGCCTGGACGGGAAAAAACGGCTGCTGCGGCCGCTGCGGGTGGCCCAGTTCCGCCACGTCGCCGGACTGCTCCGGCGCGGCGGACTTGACCGCCAGCTCTATTTGTGCATGGAATCCGACGAAGTCTGGAAGGCGGTCTTCGGCCATACCCCGCGCAAACTCGGCGGCCTGGCCAACCATTTGCTGGCCCGGGCGTTTTGGAAGTAATCCAGGGGGAAGGGCGTAGCCCTTCCCCCTGGACCCCCAACCCACCGGGGGGGATGATCCCCCCCGGACCCCCTCGGTAGGGGGGCGCGGCCCTGCCCCTGACGTGGGGGTCCGGGGGCGATCATCGCCCCCGGGCGGGGTCCAGGGGCGCAGCCCCTGGTCTTCTTCCGTCCGATCAAAGGAGGCGCGATGATTGTCGATCACAACGAGTCGTTGGACCGCATCGCCAGGGCGCTTGGCGAGCGTTACCGGCAGGCGCCGTATATCTTGAACGTGCCGGGGCAGTCGGTGGCTTGCAAGGTGGACGCGTTTCACTACCTGGCCATCCAGCCCATGTTCGTCAAATATCTCGCCCAATGGGCGGCCATGCTGCCGGCCCGGGTAGAGGAGACTCTGCTCAAGACCGGCAGCATGTTGTCCGACGCGAGCCGCGTCAAGCATTACCATCAGATCAGGGTGGTCGAGGAGGGCGGCGGCGAGGCCAAGGCCATCGGCGCGAGTTTCGTCCTGGCGACGTTCATCGACCATGCGCTTTCTCTTTACGGCGGCGGAGAGAGGCCCCTGCCGCTTTCCGGCCTGCGCATCGCCGCCGGCGAGCGCGAAGCCCTGGCGCCGTTTTTCGCCGGCCGCACGCCGTTGCAGGATTTGGCCTTCGCCGGCGACTGAGCGAACGCGGCTGAAAAGTCAGGCGGAAAAGTCAATCTTGACAAGGCCGCCCAAGCGTAAGAAGAAATCTGCTTTGGATTTTGGATCAAGGAAGGATTGATGCCGGAGATCAAAAGAATTTTGGCCGCCGACGACGAGGAGGTCAACCGCATCCTATTGGAGAAGATGCTCTCCAAGCTCGGCCACGAGCCGGTCATGGCCAAGGACGGCTTCGACGCCCTGGACAAGATCGCCGGGGGGATCGATCTGGTGCTTCTGGACGTGATGATGCCGGATATGGACGGTTTCGAGGTGGTGCGCAGGATCCGCTCCCGGCCCTTCACTCGCGACATCCCGGTGATCATGGTCACGGCGCTCTCCAGCCGCGACGACCGTCTCAAGGCGGTCGAGGCCGGGGCCAACGATTTTATCGCCAAGCCCGTGGACATGACCGAGTTGCGGGTGCGCATGGGTTCTTTGCTCAAGATGAAGGAGGCCCAGGACAGCTTAAAGATCTACCAGGCCAACCTCGAAGAAACCGTGCGCGTGCGCACCGAGGCCCTGCGTCTGGCAGTGGACAATCTGGCCCAGCAGCAGCGCGACACCCAGGCGGCCCACCTCGACACCGTCAAACGCCTGGCCATCGCCTCGGAATACAAGGACAAGGACACCGCCGACCATATCCAGCGCATCAGCGATTTCTGCGGGCTTTTGGGCCGGTTCCTGGACCTTTCCGAAACGGAAATCGATCTGCTTGTCCACGCCAGTCCGATGCACGACGTGGGCAAGATCGGCATCGCGGACCATATTCTGCTCAAGCCCGGGGCGCTCGACGGTTCGGAATGGGAGATCATGAAATCCCACACCCTGATCGGGGGCAAGATTCTCAAGGATTCCTCCTCGGAGGTGCTCCAGGCCGGGGAGATCATCGCCTTGTCCCATCACGAGAAATGGAACGGCTCGGGTTATCCGTCCGGACTTTCCGGCCAAGACATCCCGATTTTCGGCCGCATCTGCGCCGTGGCCGACGTTTTCGACGCGCTCACCAACAAGCGTCCCTACAAGGAAGCCTTCAGCAACGAGGAAGCCTTGCGGATCATGGCCGAGGGCCGGGGCGCGCATTTCGATCCGCAGATCCTGGACATGTTTCTGGGCAACCTTGACGCCGTCCTGGCAATCCAGCACAAATACAAAATTGGTTGATATCGAGGGCGCGCGGCGCGGCCCACGCCGTTTGCCCCGCTCCTTGCGGGGGGCGCGCTCATAAGCGGAAGCGCGAAAATGAAGAAATTTTCCGCTTCCGTTCATATTACTGGGAGCGTAAAGTTTTTAACTTTACGCTCCCAGCGGCGGACGCCGCTTGGCCCCGCCAAGAGCGGGGCCGTACAAATAAACGGGAGCAGGAAAATGAAGAAATTTTCTGCTCCCGTTAATAACCGCCGCGTCCGGCTCGCGGCTGAATCCGGGAGTTTCCATGAAACGATTGCTTTTCTTGATTCTGGCGCTTGTTCTTGCGGCGCCCGGCTGCTCCATGCTCGGGCTTGGCGGCGAAAAACCCAAACCCCAGCTTGAGCTCGTCAACTACGGCTTATACAAAAACGGCGCCCTGGCCATGACCACCGAGGCCGCTCCCAAGAAACTCGGCACGACCTTCGGATTCCGTTTCAAGGTGCTCGACGCCGGTCAGAGCGGGGAGATGAGCGTGAAGACCGTGACGCTCACCCCGGGCTACATCGATCCGGCCAGCAACCAGGTGGTGCACAAGACCGAACGGGTGGACACCGTGAAAGCCGGGGAAACCTACGACTGCATGTTCACCTTCCAGTACGAATACGAAATGGCCACCGGCGACTGGACCCTGGAAGTGACGACCAAGGGCGGCCAGTCGATCAAGAAGGTCTTCTCGATCTATTCCGACAAGATGTAGCGCGCGTTTGAACCCACCCGAAACGGCCGGCCGCGACGTACGTCCCTCCGGCCGTTTGCTTTTTCCGGCGGCGGGCCGGGCCGCGTCCGGGGAAATCGAGAACGGATTTTGCAAGGGCATCGCGGCATGGACAACCAGGTTGCAGACAACGATTCCCCGCACGGCCTCATGGCGACCCCCGAGCGCGCCAAGGAGCTTACGGCGTTAGCGGTCGATCTTGCGTCGCTCACCTTAAGCCCGGACCAGCTGTGCGACCTGGAGCTTCTCCTGAACGGCGCTTTCGCGCCTCTTGCCGGCTACCACGCGCGCGCCGACTACGAAAGCGTCCTTGAATTGCAGCGGCTCGGCTCGGGGCGTCCCTGGCCCCTGCCCATCTGTCTGGACGTGGACGCGAGCGTCCGCGCCCGGCTTGAGCCCGGCGCGCTGCTTGCGCTGCGCGACCAGGAAGGGTTCATGCTGGCGGTCCTGAACGTGGAGGACATCTGGCGGCCCGACCCGAGGCGCGAGGCCCGGCTCGTCTACGGAACCGACGACCCGGGGGCGCATCCGGGCGTGGACAAATTCCTGGCCGCGACCGGGGAATTTTATCTCGGCGGCCGGGTCGAAGGCCTGCATGCCCCCTTTCATTTCGACTACCGGGAGTTGCGCCTGGCCCCCGGGGCGGCGCGCGGTCTTTTCGCCCGCAAGGGTTGGAGCAAGGCGCTCGGGTTCACCTGCTCCCGGGCGCCGCAATGCGCCGACGAGCGGATGCTTCTGGACGCGGCCGGGCGGGCGGGCGCCAAAATTTTGCTGTTTTCGCCGGTCAGCCAGAGCCTGCTCGGCAATCCGGAACATTTCACCCGGGTCAGGTGTTGCAAACGTTTCATCGAGCGGTTTCCGGGCGACTTGGCCGCACTCGTCCTCGCGCCCCTGCGCGTGCGCGCGGCCGGCCCCAGGCAGGCGCTGCTGGAAGCGATCGTGCATGCAAATTACGGCTGCACGCACACCCTGATCGACGAGCGCCGCCTCGATCCGTTCGGGGAAAGCGGCCAGATCCCATTCTACGCCCCGGGCGAAACGCTTGCGGCCATGGCCGGACCGGCGCGCGAAATCGGCATCGCGCCCGTGTCCCCGGAACAGGAGGCCTATCCGGAGGAAACGTTCCTCGGCGCCGCCGCCTTGAAAAGGCGCCTGGATTTCGACGAGCCGGTTCCCGCGCGCTGTCTCCTGCCGGAGATCGAGGCCGAGCTGCGCCGCGCCTATCCTCCCCGGAGCGGGCAGGGCTTCACCGTGTTCATCACCGGGCTTTCCGGCGCGGGAAAATCCACCCTGGCCAAGCTTTTATACGTGAAATTCATGGAACTCGGCGACCGCCCGGTGAGCTTGCTCGACGGCGACATCGTGCGCAAAAATCTGTCCAGCGAACTGACCTTCTCCCAGGAACACCGCTTTCTCAACATCAAGCGGATAGGGTTCGTCGCCGGGGAAATCACGAAAAACCGTGGCATCGCCATTTGCGCGCCCATCGCCCCCTACCGGGACGCGCGCCGGGCGGCCCGGGAGCAGGTCGAGGCCTACGGGGGATTTATCGAGGTGTACCTGTCCACGCCGCTTGCGGTCTGCGAGCGGCGCGACCGCAAGGGCATCTACGCCAAGGCCCGGGCCGGAAAAATGACCGGCGTGACCGGCATCGACGCCCCCTACGAGCCGCCGCAAGCGGCGGAAATCGTCCTGGACACGACCGCTTGCGACGTCATCGAAACGGCGCGGCGGGTGATCGATTATCTCGCGGAAAACAGGTATCTGGCGTGACGTTTGGGCGCGCGGCCGCGATACCCGCAAAACGGACGAACCATCATTTCGAGTGCGCTCCATGAAGACTTCGCCCCAGGCTAAAAAAGCGCTGATCATCGGCATCACCGGCCAGGACGGCGCGTATCTGGCCAGGCTTCTGCTGGCCAAAGGCTACGCCGTCGCCGGCACGTCCCGCGACGCCCAAAGGACGCCCCTGGCCAACCTCGCGGCGCTTGGCGTCGCGGACAAGGTGAGCGTGCATTCGGCCTCGCTCACGGATTTTCGGGGGCTATGGGAGGTGATCGACAAAAACGCTCCCGACGAGATCTACAACCTGGCCGGACAAAGCTCGGTCGGCCTGTCCTTCGAGCAGCCCCTGGAAACGTTCGAATCCGTGGCCGTGGCTAATTACCACTTGCTCGAACTCATGCGCCTGCTCGGGCGGCCCATCCGCTTCTACAACGCCTGCTCCTCGGAGTGTTTCGGCGACACGGCCGTCCCGGCCGGCGAAACCGCGCCCTTTCAGCCCCGCAGCCCTTACGCCGTGGCCAAGGCGGCCGCCTTCTGGGCCCTGGCCAACTACCGCGAAGCCTACGGGCTTTTCGCCTGCTCGGGCATCCTGTTCAACCACGAATCGCCCCTGCGGCCCGAGCGTTTCGTCACCCGCAAGATCGTCTCCACCGCCTGCCGCATCGCCGCCGGTTCGGGCGAGCGCCTGAGCCTGGGCAACATCGACGTGGTGCGCGACTGGGGCTGGGCCCCGGAATACGTGGAAGCCATGTGGGCCATTCTCCAGTTGGACGCGCCCGAGGACTTCGTCATCGCCACCGGGCGCAGTTTTTCCCTGCGGGAATTCACGGCCGCCGCGTTCGCCGAACTCGGCCTGGACTGGACCCGCCACGTCGACAGCCGTCCGGAACTTTTGCGGCCGGCGGACATCCACGCGAGCCTGGCCGATCCTTCCAAGGCCGAAAAGCTGCTCGGCTGGAAAGCCGGCCTGGCCATGCCCGAGGTGGTCAAAGCCATGATCGCTTCCGAGCGTCAGGCCCTGGCCGCCAGGGAGGCCTCGTGCCCATGAGCGCGAAAAACCGCCCGACGGGCGGGCGAGGGGGGAAGGAAATGCTCGTCTCGATCGTCGTCCCTGCCTACAACCAGGGGGCGTATCTGCCGATCACCCTGGATTCGGTCTGGTTTCAGGACTATGCGGACCTGGAGATCATCGTGGTCGACGACGGTTCGACGGACAACACGGCGCAGGTCATCGACGACTATCTCGCGGCCGTGGCCGGCGAAAAGACTTCCTATGCCGCGAACCTGGACGAAACGACCGGAGAGGTCCAGCGGATCTATCATCCTCGCTACCCCGCCGAGGGCCGCTCGCTTACGATCCTGCGCCACGAGAAGAACCGGGGGCTGAGCGCCGCGCTGAACACCGGCTTTCGCGCCGCTTCCGGAGAACTGTGCACCTTTATCGCTTCCGACGACCTGCTGTTGCCCGCCATGGTCTCCGAGCTGGCCGGGCTGCTCGCGCGGACCGGCGCGGATTTCGCCTACGCCGACCAGCACATCGTCGACGACGCCGGCCGCATCCTGCGGCGTTTCAGGCTCCCGGACTACACCTTCGAGGCCGCCTTCTGCCACTGGTACCTGTGCGGCGTGGGCAAGCTCTACAAGCGCTGCCTGCACGAGCGATACGGCTATTTCCGCGAGGACCTGACCGTGCAGGACCATGAGATGTACCTGCGCTTCGCCATGAACGGGGCCAAGTTCGCGCATTGCCCCAAGGTGCTGGTCAATCTGCGCGTCCACGACCGCGACCGCGCCGTGGACAACCATACTCCGGACAACATGGCCAGGCTCTACCGCGAATCCTCCGAACTGGTGCGTATCGCCAGAAGGCATAAGCTCGATGGACAGGACTGATACGCGCGGCGGCGCGATCGGCGAAAACCTCCTGGCCAGGTTTCGCTTTCCCGAACAGGCGCGCCATCTTCCCCTGTACGCCCGGCTCAGCGGCGACGTCCGCCTGGACCGGGACGCGGGCGGCTTCACCTGCGCCGAGGGCGGGGAGATCGACGGCGACTCTTATTTCAACGCCCTGCCGGAGGGCCGCCTGCGCGCGCTTTGCGAGCTGGGCGACGTGCGCGTCAGACTGCGGCTCACCGGCCGCTTCGAGGTCGCGCTCTGGCGGCGCGGCTTCGGTTGTGAGCCGCGCGAGCTCGCCCGGGCCGTTTTCGAGGGCATGCAACCGGCCGTGCTGGACGTGCCCGCGCCTCGCCCGGACGAACAACTCGGCCGGGTGTATGTCCGCTTGCGCTGCCTGAGCGAGCGCGGTTCGTTTTGCGGCGGGGAATTTTTCGACAACGCCGCCGCCCGGCCGGTGGCGCTGACCGTGGTCGTATGCACTTTCGGCCGCGAGCGCTCGGTGATCGAGCTTGCCGGAAAATTGACCGGCGACCCGGATCTTGCGCGCTTCGGGGTCGAAGTGGTGGTCGTGGACAACGGCCGCACGCTTGCGCCCGCCGATTTCGCCTCGCCCAAGGTGACGCTGATTCCGAGCCCCAACACCGGCGGTTCCGGGGGCTTTTCCCGGGGCCTGCTGGAGGTTTTTTCCCGGCCCGGGGCGACCCACGCGCTGCTCATGGACGACGACGTCGCGATCGACACCGAGGCCGTCCTGCGCGCGATTGTGCTGCTTGGCCGCGCCAAGCGTCCGGTGGCCGTGTGCGGCGCCATGCTCGATTGGGAACTGCCCACCCAGATTTACGAATCCGGCGCCCTGGCCTTTGCCGGCGCCGATCATCCCGGTCCCCATCCCTGGCGGGTCCTGCCTTTGCGTCATCGCCTGGACGCGTCCGGCTCCCGGGCCTTGGACGGATTGTGCCTGCCGAGCGCAATCGACTACGGCGGCTTCTGGTTTTTCGCCCTGTCCGTGGCCGACGCCCGCCGGGCCGGGCTGCTTTTGCCCTTTTTCCTGCTCGGCGACGACATCGAATACGGCCTGCGCCTTAAGGCGATGGGGGTCTCGCTGGTCGAGGCCGGCGGCGCCGGCGTCTGGCACCTGCCGTTTTACGGCAAGCTCGATCCGGCCAAGCACTACCTCTGGACCCGCAACCTTTTGGCCGTAAGCGCGATCCGGGCGGACATCGGCGTCTGGCTGCTGGTATGGCGGATTGTCCAGACCGTGTTCCCGGAGTTGTGCAAGTTCCGCTACGACTGGGCGGTCG
>JADFXV010000026.1 GCA_015233395.1 Desulfovibrionaceae bacterium | reverse complement strand
CGCCCGCGCCGCCCGCGCCGCCTCCGCCCCCGCCGCCGCCGGCGGAAAAGCCGGTGGACTTCTGGAGCTTGGCCAGTTCCTGGGCCACGGTGGAGTCGGCCGCCCCGGCGCCCGGCGCGCCGGGCTTGCCAGCCTTGGTCTGGGCGTCCTTGAGAGCCTGGGCCAGGGCGGCCTTATCGCTCTTGGCCTTGTCCTCGGCCGCCCTCTTCTCGGCCGCCGCCTTGTCGGCGGCGGCTTTCTCGGCGGCGGCTTTTTCCGCCCTGGCCTCGGCGGCCTTCTTTTCGGCCAGCGCCTTTTCCTCGGCGGCCTTCTTTTCGGAGAGCAACTTCTCGGCGGCGGCCTTTTCAGCGGCCGCTTTCTGGACGGCGGCCGCCTGGGCGGCTTTTTCCGCCGCAGCCTTTTCAGCCGCCTGCTGAGCGGCCTTTTCAGCGGCGGCTTTTTCGGCCGCCTGCTGGACGCTTTGGTCGGGTTTGGGCGGCTCGGGCTTGGCCGGTTCGGCTTTCTGCTCGGGCAGGACGGGCTGTTGCGGCGAGCTTGCGGGCTTGGAAATTTCCGGTCCCGGGGGAAGCCGGATGTCGCTGCCCGGGCCTTCGTAGCCGGCCTTGGCCTCGGGCTTGAGGCCAGGCCCCGGCGGCGGCCCCGGGGCGACGTCGACCAGCTCGACCTCGTAGACCGGGACGTCCAGGCGCACGTGCAGCGTCGGGCCCATGGACCACAACAGGCCGGCCAGCACCACGGTGAGGTGCAAAAACAGGGAGAAAGTCCAGCTGAGAAAGCGCATGCGGCGTACGTTTCCGGGCGGCCCGGGCGGTTATTTCTTTTTGGCTTTCGGGCCGGTGTCGCGTTCCTGCTCGGCCACGACGCCCAGACGGTCGATGCCGGCCCCCTTGAGCAGCCCCATGACCTGCACCACCACCCCGTAGGCCACTTCCTTGTCGGCCTTGAGGAACAGGAGCTTTTTCTGGTCGGTGACCAGCCGCTTGACCTGGTCGGTCAGCTCGTCGAGCCCGACCTGGTACTGGTCGATGTAGATCGAGCCGTCGCGCTTGATGGTCAGGACCAGATTTTCCGTGTCCTTGGGCAGGACGCTGACCGTCCTGGTCTGGGGCAGATCGACTTCGAGACCCTGGGTGAGCATGGGCGCGGTGACCATGAAAATGATGAGCAGGACCAGCATCACGTCCACGAAGGGCGTGACGTTGATCTCCGACATCAATCCCTTGGCGCCGCCGGGAGTGATGGCCATGCTAGATGTCCTCGGACCGGCTGATGCGACGCGCGGGCGGTTCCTTGAGCTGCGGCATCCAGGAGACTTCGCGCTGGATGCGGTTTAAGAACGCGCCGGCGAAGTTGACCAGTTCCCGCTCGATGGCCTGGATGAAGCCGAGGAAGAAGTTGTAGGCCAGGGTGGCCGGGATGGCCACGGCCAGGCCGATGGCCGTGGCTATAAGCGCCTCGGAGATGCCCGGGGCCACCGAGGACAGGGCGGCGGACTGCTGCAGGCTGATGGCGTGGAAGGAGTTCATGATGCCCCAGACCGTGCCGAACAGGCCGATAAAGGGCGCGGCGCTGCCGCAAGTTGCAAGAAACGCCAACGATTTCGCCAGGTTGCCCACTTCATTGCCGACCGCCTGACGCAAAGTCCGGCGGATATTGTCCATGGCGATCCGGGCCTTGTCCACCGGCTCCAGGTCGGCGTCCTCCATCCGGGCGAGTTCCTCGAAGGCCTGCAAACCCACGGCGTAGGCCGGGGAGTGCTTGTTGTGGCCGAGCGCGCGCATGGCGATCTTCAGGTTCTCGGCTTCCTGGAAGCGTTTGTAGTCCACGGCCGCGTCCTTGCGGGCGTTGGACAGGGTGAAAATCTTCATGAAGATGATGCTCCAACTGGTCAGCGACATGCAGGCCAAGATGAGGAGCACGAAACGGACCGTCATGGTGGCGCTGGCCAGCATGGCCCAGATGCCGCCCTGTGGCGTGATTGTATCCATAAACCTCGTCCTGAAAAATGATCTTAGGCGCGGCGCGAAGCGAAAACGCCCCGCGCTCCGGCGGCGATACGCCAAGGGACGCGCTTTTGGCCCGCCCCGACTGATAAACGGGAACGCGAAAACACGATATTTTCTCGCTCCCTCCGGCATGCGGGATTTTCCCCGCGCGAGCGGCCGCGCCCCATGGCCAGGCCGCTTGACGGACACGGCCAATTGAACACTTTTTCCGGGTCCGTCAAGTGGCCGGGCCGGGCGCGCTACAACTCGATCTGCACCGCCCCGGTCTTGGGATCTTTGGAGGGACCGGCCCCGGACCCGCCCTCGGCCGGGCGCACCGCGTCCCCGGGGACCAGTCCTCTTTCGCGCGAGACGAGCAACGCGAGCCCCGCCGGGCCGCAGCCGTACCGCCCGGCCGAAGCCTGGGCGCGCCCGGGCAGGGGGAAATCCTCGGACACCACCCGGTAGGTTCCGGCAACGCTTGGCCCGGGGCTCGCCTGCGCGTCTGGCCCGGCGGCCAGCAAAAACGACAGGCTCAGCGATTTCTTGGGCAGGCCGGCTTCGGCCGACAGCGCCGCCAGCCAGGCCGGAGCCCCCCGGACGCTCAGGTTGAAATGGCACCAGCCCTTGGCGTCGGGCCGGCCGAGCGGACAGGCGTCCTGGTGCGTGCACGGCGCAAGCGCGCGCCCCCCGGCTTCGAGCAGCGCCCGGCGCAGGCCGGAAATCCTGCGCCCGCACATCCTGGTCCCGGGCTCGACCACCAAAAGCCGGCCGGCCGGGGCCAACGAGGCAAGCAGCGTCTCGGCCAGGTCGTCGCGGCCGCCGCCCCGGGAGCCGCCGCGCTCAAGGCCCAGCATCTGTTCGTTGATGACGTTGACCAGGGCGATCAGGTCGTACGGCCCCTCCAGGCAACGCGGAAACGACGCGTGCACCAAACGGATTTCCCAGGGCGTCTGTCCGGCCAGGGCGGAAAAAAGCGCGAGCCCCAGGCGCATCCCGGCCGGGGCGCTGTCGGCGCAGGTAAAGCGCAGGGCCCGGCCGCGCAGGTCGGGCCTAGCCAGCCACAAGGCCTGGACAAAGGTCAGCGGTCCGGCCCCGGCGTCCAGGATATGGGCGCCCTCCGGCGGGTCAAGCGGCAGCGCGGCCAAAAGCCGGCCCAGGCGCAACAGGTTCCAGGGCAGAAAATAGCGGACGTAGGCCGCCAGCTTGGCCTTGTCGCTCAAATAGTTCGGGGCCAGTCCCGACCCCCGGTCCCGGGTCAGGTCCCGGGAAAGATCCCTGACCGCCCGGGCGAGCAGGGCGCGATGCTTGGGCTTGAGCGGGCAGGCGGCCGCAAGCAGACCGGCGTAAGCCTGGAGCTCTTCGGCGAGCTGCGGGAAAGGCGGCCCGGTCTCGGGAAAAAGACGCTCGACCGGGATAAGACGCCTGCCCGGCGATTCGGGCGCGGCGGGATACGCGCTCGCCTGAGGCGCGGGGCCAGCCCCGGCCCGAGAGGCCTGACCGGCTTGATTGGCCTGCCGGGCGGCCTCGGAACCGGAACGCTCGCCGCCCCGGGGCTTGACCGGACCGGTCCGGACCGGCTTGGCCGGTTTGGCCGGTCGGGGCGATTTCTTGCGTTCAACTGACATATTCAAAAACCATCCGCGCCAGATACTCCCGTTCAAAGCCGGGGTCCAGCGCCAGATCGAGAACCCGGGCGCGGGCCGCGGCCGCGGCGGCGAGTTCGAGCGCCCGGGGATCGACCAGCAGATCGAGCGCCCCGGCAAGCGCCGTGTTGCCCGCCTTGACCGCGATCCGGGCCAGCCCGGGCGGGATGAACCCGAGTTCCTCCAGATCGGCCGCCCGGACGTGATAGCCCAGGGCCCCGGCCAGATCGAGCGTGACCAGCCGCCAGGGGTCGAGCCCGGCCGCCGCGAGCACGCGGGAAAAGACCGCGTTGCAGGCGGCCTTGACCTTAAGGACCTCCTCCACGTCCGAGGCCCACAAGGTCATCTTCGACAGCGCAAGTCCCGCTTCCGGGGCGCCCCGGACCGGCGCGATCCCGAAACGGCCGGCCAGTCCGGCCAGAGCCGGGCTCGCGGCCAAATCGGCGAACCGGCCGTCGCGGGCGATAATCCCGAAACGCGTGAGCGTGGCGATCAAGGACAGGTAGCCCGTGCCCGAAACCCCGCCGTTCCAGTCGTCCTCGCCGGAAAACGTGACCGGGGCCAGGCCCGACGGCGCGGCGTCAAAGGCCACGGCGCAGCCCGGTCCGGCCAAAACCCCGTGGGTCAGCCCCGAACCTTCCAGCGCCGGTCCCAGCGGGGCGCTCGCGGCCCAGAATTCGCCCGGACCGGCGGCCAGCAGAAATTCGCCGTTGGTGCCCAGGTCGGCCAGCAGAAAGGGATAATCGCCGCCGCCGCGCGCAAGCGCAAGATGGACCAGCCCGGCGCTCGCGTCGCCGCCGACAAACGGCCCCCAAAGCGGGGCGATCAGCGCCTCGGGCAAGTCGCCGGCCAGCCTGACCCGCGCGCCGCCCGCAAAGTCCAGGCGATACGGCGCGCGCGCCAGGCTAAGCGCGTCCAGGCCGAGCGCAATATACATCATGGCCGGATTTCCGGCCAGGCACATCGACTCCGGCGCGCCGGGCAGGCGGCCGATCACCCGGCGCAGGTAATCAAGAAGCAGGCCGCGCAGGTAGCCCCTGTCCCCGGCGGCGAACGCCAGCCGCGAGACGATATCGGCGCCCGCGCCCATCTGCGGATTGAGGTCGCGGCCGTGCGCGACCGGCCGGCCGTCGAGCGCGGCCTCCCATTCCAGGCCGGTGGTGCCCACGTCCACGGCCAAAACCAGACCGGCCATGACGTCCATGGGCCGGGCCGGCGGCCCGGAGCCTGCCGCCCCGGAACCTCCCCCGGAACCGGCCGGCACGAGCAGCTGCGCCGCCTGGACGGGATGCTGGCAGGCCAGCCGCCAGCCTTCGCCCAACCGGTCCGGGCCGAGCTTGCGCCGCTCGGTGGCGGTCGCTTCCGGAGCCAGGCCCCGGTAGCGCACCCGGCACAAGCCGCAACGGCCAAGCCCGGAACACAGCGCCCGTCCGGTGAAAAAACCGCCCAAAAAAAGAGCCTGGGCCATGGTCGCCCCGGCCGGAGCCGAGGAAGGCTCCATGCTGACGCAAGTGAAATCATCGCGGGGCATTGAACCCAAGCCTTCAACCGGCGCAGCCCGGCAGACGGCACGGGCGACCGGCGCCGTCTAAGCAGCGTAGCCACAAACCCATGCGGCCGCGCGGCGATGTGAGCAGCAGCGCGCCCCCGCCCCGGGCGCTGCGTTCGGCCTGAGCCGGGTCCGCGCGCCACGCCCTGGCCGGCGCCGGACTAAGGCCGTAGTCCGCAAGCCCGGCGACAAAATACTTTGCCGCCACGCGGCAGACGTCCTCATGGTCCAAAGTCCGCCGCGCATCCGGGAGCGCCGCGGCCGGCTCGGCCGGGGCGAAATTCGCGGCCAGACCCAGACGCGCCGCGCCGCGACCGGCCAGTTCCGTCTCGATGCAATATCCCGTCGTAAATTCGCCGCAACCGGGCGGCGCGCCCACGGCCTCGATCTTGAGCCGGACCGAGGCGAACCGGGCGAAGGCCTTCTCCACCGCCGCCCAGGCCAGGCACAAGAGGGCGTTTTCGCCGCTGCCGGCCAAAAGGTATTCGACGTTGACCGCCAAGGCGCGCTGCCCGCCCTGGTAGCGCTCAAGCAGCACGGAGAAATCCTCCCGGCTTAGGTGGCCGAGCATGAGCAGGCATTCGCCCAGATGGCGGCAGCCTATCATCTGGGAGAATAACAGGCCGTCAAGCTCCCGGCGGTCCAAAAAGCCCCGGCGCTCGGCAATCTCGCCGAAAGGCGCGTCGAGCGTCCGCTGGGCCTCAAACACCTGCTCGACCTGCTCCCGGGTCAAGACCCCCTTGCAGACCGCCACCTCGCCCAGCCTGCGGTTGCACCGCTCCTGGAGGGCGACGGCCTCGGCCAGTTGGGATTCGCTGATGCCCCCTTCCTGAACGAGAAAACGGCCGAGAAAATTGACGCTCATCGCTGCCGCCGGCCCCTGCCTCTCGGCTTTGCATCGCTTTTGGCCAACTCGGCCTCGATGGCCCGCCCGAGCGCGGCCGCCTCCTTGAGCCCGGGATCGATCGCCATGGCCTTGAACAGAAAATGCCGCGCCGGCAAATGACGGCTCATTTCAAACAAGGTGCGCGAAATGTTGTACAGCAAATGGTCGTCGTTTTTGACCTTAGCGAAAATCCGGAAATAATAGCGCAAGGCCTGGGGATACATCCTGTTCTTGCGCAACCGGATGCCGAATTCGTTGAACAGATGCTTGTTGCTGGTGTCGAAGGCGTGGTCGAGCTCGACGATCCGGTGGAAAACGATGACCGCATTGTCGTTCTCGCCGCGCTCCAGATAGGTCAAACCGAGGCCGAACGTGGCCCGGACATGCTCCTCGTCCAGCGACAACGCCTCTTTGTAGTCGAATTCGGCGGTGAAAAGCTCGCCCTGGCTCCGGTGGCGGTCGGCCCGCTCCACGGACTCGTCGACCCGGCGCATGGCCGGGAGAACCTTGTGCAGGTAAAGCGTCGGGTCGGGCAAAAAATTGGACAAAAGCTCCTCGCGCGTCACGAGCTTGGCCGGACCCGAAGGAACAAAATGCGGGTTGAGCGCCCGCATCGCGATCTCGCCCCCGCCGTCCTCCTCGGCGTAATAATGCACCGCCTGAGAAACCTTCCTGCGGGTGGCGCCGGCGCCGACGAACGAGTCCTTCGTCATGGAAAAAACGCCCTTGATGCGCGCGGGCGAAGGCTTGTCCGGAGAGGAAGACGGAGACGCCATGAAATACGATCCTTACAGGACGCATTGCAACGACCCCCTGATAAAATATTTCACCGGCCCGGTCCAACCATTTCTCCAACCAGGGGCTCCGCCCCTGGACCTCGCCGGGGGCGATGATCGCCCCCGGACCCCCACGTCAAGGGGCGCGGCCGTGCCCCCCCGGCGCGGGGGTCCGGGGAGGCGCTTGCCTCCCCGGTGGGGATCCAAGGGGCAAAGCCCCTTGGATCCCCGGAGGGCGAGGACGCGGACGCGGATTGACACTGCGCAACGATTTCGCGACAAGGCGGATCATGTCCGGCAACGACCCCGCCGATCTGCTCCGGGCCGCGCTCGGTCTTCACGCCGCCGGCCGTCGCGACCGCGCCCGCGGGTTATATCTCGACTATCTCGGCCGCGCGCCGCGCGACGCCGTCGCGCTGTTCGCCTTTGGCGTCTTGTGTCTTGAGACCGGCGATTATTCCGAAGCGGCGGCGCGTCTGGCCCTCGCGGCGCGTCTTGATCCCGGCAACGCCGACGCGGCCTTGGCCCTTGGCCGCGCCCATATCGAACGGGGAGATTACGCCCGCGCCCTGGCCGCTTTCGACCGGGCCGCCGCGCTTTCGCCCGGCGACGCCCACGCCCAAAACGGCCGGGGAGCGGCCTTGCTGCACCTCGGCCTGGCCGAAGAGGCGCTGGCGGCGCACCTTGCCGCCTCGGCCTTGCAGCCGGATTCGCCAGGCCTGCCGGACGCGTTGGCCGGCCAGGGCAACGCCCTGCTTGCTCTCGGGCGGTTCGGGGAAGCGGCGGACCGGTTGCGCCAGGCTCTGGTCCAGCGTCCGTTCGATCCCGAGGCCGCCAACAGCCTGGGAGCGGCCTGCAAGGCGCAAGGGCGTCTGGACGAGGCCAGGGAGGCCTTCGAGGCGGCCGTGGCCGCGCGCCCCTGTTTTCCCGAGGCGCTCGGAAACCTGGCCTCGACCGTAAGCGAAATGGGGTTCGCCCAGCAGGCCGGCCAGATTCGCGACCGGGCCTTGGATTGCTCTGCGTCGACGGGCCTGGCGTTGCGTCTGGCCTTGCTGACGCCGCCGGTGGTTGAGAGCGCGGCGCACATCGACGCCGTGCGCGGCGCGCTCGCGGGCGAGCTTGCGCGTCTTGACGCGTCCGGGCCGCGCATCCGCGACCCGTACGCCGAAGTCGGGGAAACCGCTTTCTATCTCGCCTACCACGGCCGCGACGATCTGACGCTCCAGCGCTCCATCGCCGCATTGCACCTGCGCGCCTGTTCGGAGCTTGCGTTCACCGCGCCGCATTGCGCCCGGCGGCGCCCGGGGAAAACCCGCCCGCGCCTGGGCCTGATCTCGGCTTTTTTCCACAACCACACCATCGGCAAGCTCTACGGCGGCCTGATCGAACACCTTGACCGCGAGCGCTTCGAGGTGGCCCTTTTTCGCCTGTCCGGGGTCGACGACGCAAGAAGCCGCGCCCTGACGGCCGCCGCCGATCTGGCCGCCGTCCTGCCCGACTCCCTGCCCCGGGCCAGGCAAATGCTTGCCGAGGCCGCCTGCGACGTTCTTTTTTATCCAGACATCGGCATGCACGCCCTGAGCTATTTTCTGTCCTTCGCCCGGCTCGCCCCGGTGCAGTGCGTGGGCTGGGGGCACCCCCTGACCACCGGCGTCGCCAATGTGGACTATTTCCTGTCCAGCCGCGAGCTCACCCCGCAAGACTGCCCAGAGGGCTTCAGCGAACGGGTCGTGCGCTTTTCCCGGCTGCCCGTGCGCTACCCCAGGCCCGCGCCGCCTTCGCGGACATACTCCGCCGCCGATTTCGGCCTGCCTCGGGGCAAGCGCGTCTATCTGTGCCCGCAGAGCCTGTTCAAATACCACCCCGATTTCGACGCCGCGCTCGCGGGAATCCTGCAAAGCGATCCCAAGGCCCTGATCGCCGCCATCCACGGCAAGCACCCGCATTGGGCCGAGATCGTGCGCCGGCGCTTGAGCGCCGGCTTTGCGCACGATCCCGGCCGCATCGTCTTTTTGCCCCGCTTGTCCGAGGAGGAATTCACCGGCGCGCTCGGCATGGCCGACGTCGTCCTGGACACTTTCCACTTCGGCGGCGGCAACACCACCCTGGAAGCCCTGGCCCTTGGCGCGCCGGTCGTCACCCTGCCGGGCGCCTTTCTGCGCGGACGCATCTCGCTGGCCTGCTACCGGCAAATGGGCCTGGACGAGCCCGTGGCCTCTTCTCCGGACGACTATGTGGAAAAAGCCGTGCGTCTGGCGCGCGACCCGGACGCCCGCGCCGCCCTCGGCCGGAGCATCGGGCGGCGCAACCACGCCCTGTTCGACGACGACGGCGCGGTCCGGGAGCTGGAAGACTTTTTTGAAGCGGCGTATCGGGGGGAGGCCCTTTTTTGAAAAAGGGCCTTCGCCGCCCCCCCTTCCCCCAAGAACTTTCCCCGAACCCCCCAAAACCCCTGGGTTTGTTTGTAACAATCCGATATTAAACGATTTTATTTTGATCTGCGAAATTTTCGGATGGACAACGGGCTTTTTTTGAATATAGTGCCATTTCCGCCGGACCGCGCCAGTTCGGCCCGGTTCGACCCGGTCCGGCGCGGTTCGGCCCGGTCCGGCCCGGCCGCCGGGGGCTTTGTCCTTGCGCGGGCCGTGATAGGCCGGCCTGTCTTTTCCCGTTCGCCGCCCAAAAGCTCGCAAATGTTCGTCAAGGAGAATTCATGAATTTGCCCGCCATGCCCGGCGATCTTGCGCCGCCCACGCTCACGAAAAACGCCCGGATCGTTCTGGCCAAGCGCTATCTGCGCAAAGACCTTGAGGGCAAGCCCATCGAGACCGAAACCGGGCTGTTCTGGCGCGTGGCCGCCACCGTGGCCGCCGAAGAGGCCAAGTTCGAGAAATCGCCGTACGCCGAGGCCGATCTGGCCCGGGAATTCTACGAACTGATGACCTCGTTCAAATTTCTGCCCAATTCCCCGACCCTGATGAACGCCGGCACGGAAATGGGCCAGTTGGCCGCCTGCTTCGTCCTGCCGGTCTCGGATTCGATCGACGAGATCTTCGACGCCGTGAAATACGCGGCCATGATCCACAAATCCGGCGGAGGCACGGGCTTTTCCTTTTCCCGGCTCAGGCCCCAGGGCAGCCGCGTCGGTTCGACCGGCGGCGTGGCCAGCGGACCGGTCTCCTTCATGCGCATCTTCAACACCGCCACCGAGCAGATCAAGCAGGGCGGCACGCGGCGCGGGGCCAACATGGGCATCCTGCGCGTCGACCACCCGGACATCCTGGAATTCATCCGCTGCAAGGAGCGCGAAGGCGACCTCAACAATTTCAACATCTCCGTCGCCCTGACCGAAAATTTCATGAAATCGGCCAAAAAAGGCGAGGACTACGACCTGATCGCCACCCACACCGGCCAGTCCAAGGGTACGCTCAACGCCGGCGACGTCTTCGCCATCCTGGTCCAGAAGGCCTGGGAGTCGGGCGATCCGGGCATCATCTTCCTCGACCGCATCAACCGCGACAATCCCACCCCCCATCTGGGCGACATCGAAAGCACCAACCCCTGCGGCGAACAGCCGCTTCTGCCTTACGAGGCCTGCAACCTGGGCTCGATCAACCTGGCCCTGATGGCCGCCGCCGGCGACGCCGCGGCCGTGGACTGGGACGAACTGCGCCGCGTCATCCACCTCTCGGTGCGCTTTTTGGACAACGTCATCGACGCTTCGCAATATCCCCTGGCCCAGATCACCGACATGGTGCGCCGCAACCGCAAGATCGGCCTGGGACTGATGGGATTCGCCGACCTGCTCTTCCAACTGGGCGTGCCCTACAACAGCGGCGAGGCGCTCGCCCTGGGCGAACGCGTCATGGACTTTTTTCAGACCGAATCCAAGAACGCCTCCAAACAGCTGGCCGCCGAGCGCGGCGCCTTTCCGGAATACGGCCAGTCGGCCTACGCCAAGAAAAAACTGGGGCCCTACCGCAACGCCACCACCACCACCATCGCCCCCACCGGCACCCTGTCGATCATCGCCGGCTGCTCCTCGGGCATCGAGCCGCTTTTCGCCCTGTGCTTCTCGCGCAACGTCATGGACGGCGAAAAACTCATGGAGATCAACCCCTATTTCGAAAAAGCCCTGCGCGCCTCGGAAGCCTTCAGCCAGATGCTCATGGAGGAAGTCGCCCGCACGGGCTCGATCGCGCACATCGAGATGATCCCCGAGGAACTGCGCAAGATCTACATCACCGCCATGGACATCGAGCCGGTCTGGCACCTCAAGATGCAGGCCGCCTTCCAGAAATTCACCGACAACGCCGTCTCCAAGACCGTCAACCTGCCCAATTCCGCGACCGTCGAGGACATCCGCGACATCTACATGATGGCCTACGAAACCGGCTGCAAGGGCGTGACCGTCTACCGCGACGGCAGCAAATCCGGGCAGGTGCTGTGCACCGGCCAAGGCGCGGACGCGGACAAGGCCGAAGGCAAAGCCAAAACCAAGGTCAAACACCGGCCGGACGTGGTCTACGGCTTCACCCAGAAAGTCAAAATCGGCCTGGGCGACCTCTACCTCACGGTCAACGAAATGGACGGCAAACCCTTCGAGGTCTTCGCCACCATCGGCAAATCCGGCCGCTCCATCACCGCCAAGGCCGAAGCCATCGGCCGGCTGGTCTCGCTCGCCCTGCGCTCGGGCGTGAGCGTGGCCGACATCGTCGAACAACTCAAAGGCATCGGCGGAGAAAATCCGGTCTTCCAGAAGAAAGGACTGCTCCTGTCCCTGCCCGACGCCATCGCCTGGGTGCTGGAAAACCGCTACCTGGGCGGACGCATCGCCGCCACCGAGGAAAACGGCTCGCTCTACCACCCCACCTGCCCCGACTGCTCCGCCGACCTGATCTTCGAGGAAGGCTGCTACGTCTGCAAAGCCTGCGGCTACACCAAGTGCGGCTAAGATGAAGACCGGGGGGAAACTTTTTTAAAAAAAAGTTTCCCCCCGGTCCCCCTTCAAAAAATTTTCACCGGCGGGTTGGCGCTCATCGCGATGCGATGAGCGCCGGCCCGCCGAAAACGTTTTTGAACGGGCGTGGGTTCGGGGGAAGCGAGCGTGGGGCGGTGGTCCTTTTGTTTGCAAAAGACCCCTGCCCCGATTCGTTTTCAGCGCAGGCTATAGTCCATGTTCCGGCGCTTGGGGATGAAGCCGGCGCGGCTGACCAGGTCTTGGAGTTCGTCTTCGGGCAGGCGGAAGCGGACTCCGGCGGCGGCCACGACGTTTTCTTCGATCATGGTCGAGCCGAAGTCGTTGGCGCCGAAATAGAGCGCCAGTTGTCCGATCATCGGCCCCTGGGTGACCCAGGAGGCCTGGATGTTGGCGACGTTGTCCAGGTAGAGGCGCGAGAGGGCGAGCATTTTCAGGTATTCGCAGCTGGAGGCCTCGGGCGCGTCCAGGCGGGTGTTGCCGGGCTGGAAGGTCCAGGGGATGAAGGCCGTGAACCCGCCGGTTTCGTCCTGGAGCGCGCGCAGCTTATCGAGATGCTCAATCCGGTCGATAAGGGTTTCGCCCTGGCCGAACATCATGGTCGCGGTGGTGCGCAGGCCCAGGCCGTGCGCCTGGCGCATGACTTCGAGCCAGGTCGCGGCGTCGCATTTTCCGGGCGAGACGGCCTGGCGCACGGCGTCGACCAGGATTTCCGCGCCGCCGCCGGGGATGGAATCAAGTCCCGCCGCCTTGAGCTCGGCGATGATCCGGTTTATGCTTCGATTTGATTTTTCGGCCAGATAGGCTATTTCCGGAGGCGAGAATCCGTGGACGGCCACGTCCGGGAACAGGGCTTTGAGAAACGAGAGCAGGCCGGTGTAAAAGGGCAGCGCGAGATCCGGGTTGAGACCGCCCTGGAGCAGGATCTGGCTGCCGCCCAGGGCCACGGTCTCGGTCACCTTGGCGGCCAGTTCCCGGGGCGTGAGCACGTAGCCTTTTTCGCTCCCGGGCGGCGCGAAAAACGCGCAGAATTTGCAGGCGCTGACGCAGATGTTGGTGTAGTTGATGTTGCGGTCGACGATGTAGGTCACGACCGGCTCGGGATGCAGGGCGAGCCGCATCTCGTGGGCCATCTTGCCGAGGGTGAAGACGTCGCTTTTCGCATACAATGCGGCGGCGGCGTCCGGTGAGAGTCGTGCGTTCATGGCTGCGTCCCGGTTGAGGGCCTTCTAACCGATTTCGCGGCGTACGAAAAGGCGTTTCATGAGCGGCAATTTCGACGAAGCGGGCGTGCGCGGCATTTTGGGCCGGGCGGCCACCGTCGCCGTGGTCGGGGCCAAGGACAAGCCCGGTCCGGCCGACGACGTGGGCCGGTACCTGATCGCGCGCGGGTTCCGGGTGATTCCGGTGCATCCGGCGCGCGCGGACGTCTGGGGTCTTGCGACCTATGCCCGGCTGGCCGACATCCCGGAAGCGGTGGACGTGGTGGACGTCTTCCGGGCGGCCGAGCACTGCCCGGCCCATGCCCGCGAGGTTCTTAAACTGCCAGAGCGGCCGAAGCTCTTTTGGCTGCAAAGCGGCGTGGTCTCGGCCGAGGCCGCCTCGATGCTCGCCGGTTCGGGCGTGCTCTTCGTGTCCGACGCCTGCCTGATGGTCGAGCACCGGAGGTTGTTCCCGCAATGAGCGCGGCCTCCGCCTTCGCCTGCCGCCGTTGCGGCCAGTGCTGCCGGGGCGAGGGCGGCATCGTTGCCGACGAGCGCGACCAGCAGCGTCTGTGCGCGTATTTGGGCGCTGCCCGCGAGACGTTTTTGGCCGCCTACACGGTCGAACGCTCCGGCAAGGTGTTTTTGACCGTGGGCGCGGACGGAAATTGCGTCTTTTTCGAGGCGGGCTGCGGCGTGCATCCGGCCCGGCCGGACATCTGCCGGGCCTGGCCCTTTTTCAGGGGCAACCTGATCGACGCGGTCAGTTTCGCCTTGTCCAAGGACTCGTGTCCGGGCATCGAGCAAGGCGCGTCCCACGCCGCGTTCGCGAGGCAGGGCGCGGCGTACCTGCAAGCCCGCGGCCTGGTCAAATCCTCCCAGGCCGGCGCGGCCGAGGCGCTCAAGCTCAGTCCGGCGATGCTCGCGGCCATGCTCAAGGCGGACCCCGATGACGCTTGAAGACTCCTACAAACTTCTCGAACTGCGTCCCGGCGCCGGCATCGAGGACGTCAAAAAGGCGTTTCGGCGTCTCGCGTTTTCCCTGCATCCGGATCTCAATCCCCGCGACCCCCGGGCCAAGGGCAAATTCCAGCAGATCAACGAAGCCTACGTCCTGCTCAAGCATTACATCGAGGACGACACGGCCGGCCAGGCCGGTCAGGCCAGGCAAAAGGCCAAGGCCGGAGCCAAGGCCGAAGCGCAAGCCGAAGCAGCCTCCGAAGCCCACCGCAAAAAGGCCAAGGCCGCTTACCAGCAGGCCGCCGAAAGCGCTTCCGGCGACCAGACCCTGTTTTATTTCCGCCGCGAAGAGGTGCTCCAGGACCTGCTCAAGGATCCCTTCGCCCGCCAGGTGTTCGAGGACATCTACCGCCAGGCCCATACCGCCGCCCCCAAACGGCCGGCCAAGCAGGTCACCCAGAAGGAGCTCAAGCTCAGCTGGGGCGACGCCAAGGTCAGCTTCGATCTGAGCGAGGGGATCTGGGGCGGCGTCAAGTCGCTGCTGCTCGGCCAGCTCGACGACGAACAGATCGTCCACGTCGCCGCCGCGCGGCTTACGCCCGGGGCCAAGGTCAGGGTGAACATCGCCTACGGCCTCTCTGACAAGCCTGTGACCGTGGAAGTGACCCTGCCGCCCGATTTCACCGTCGGCAAGCCGGTGCGGCTCAAAGGCATGGGCCGCCGGATCGGCCCCTGGAAGGGCGATCTCTTCCTGCGCCTGGCGGCCAAGTAGCCAAGAGGACGACCGTGCGCTCCCGCATCGCCCGCGTGCTCGGCGCGTCCTTGCGCGAATTTACCCGCCGGCACGGCTTCACCAGGGCCGCCGCGCTGAGTTTTTACGCCCTGGTGGCCTTTATCCCGCTTGTCTTCCTGGCCGTCTCGGCGGCCGGCGTGATCGCCGGAGAAACCGAGACGGCCAGGAGCTTCATCGCCCAGCAGCTCGAACTGGTGCTGCCCTGGTACAAGGATCTGGTCATGTCGCGCCTAAGCGGCCTGGCGCTGCTCGCCTCCAATCTGGGCCTGCACAGCGTGGCGTTCATGTTCTGGACCTCGGGGCTGTTTTTTTTCGAGTTGCAGCAAAGCCTGCTGGCCGATTGGCCGAGTCCGGCCGGGGCGCGGCGCGGCGCGGCCGCCTGGCGCTGGTATCGCCGCGCGTTTCCCTGGATCGCCGGGCCGGCGTTCGCGGTGATCCTGCTGCTGTTCATGGCCGTGGCCCAGGTGCTCAGCTACCTGCCCGGGGAGCTTTTGCCGGAGGCCGCGTCCGGCTACCTGGCCCTGTCGCCCCTGCTCGTTTCCTTTGCGGGCCTCGCGCTGATGTTTTTGCTGATGTACCTCTTCATCCTGCCGGTGCGCCGCAGGCTGCCGGTCGCGGTCTCGGTCGCGGCCGGCCTGTCGGCGGCCAGCCACGTCATCACCCTGGTGTTCAGCCGGGCGCTGACCGGACTGCCCAACTACAACGCCTTCTACGGCTCGCTTTCGGGCACGATCCTGTTTCTGTTCTGGCTGGAATGGAACATGTCGCTGTTCATCGCGGGCGGCCATTTCCTGCGCTTGTGGCCCGGCGATGCACTGGAAACTCTGGACCGCTCCCCGTGAGCGCCGGCCGGGGCAGGGGCGAGCAGCGGGGGGTTTACTTGAACGTCTCGGCCAAGAGTCCCGCCAGGCGCGAGGCGGTGAACAGGTCGCGCAGCACGAGCGGGGAGGCGGCGCCCGGCCCCCTGGGGAAGAGCGCCGTGACCGGGATGCTTTGGCTTTTGAGGGCGCGCAGCAAGGCCATGGCCTCGGGGTCGCCGGAGGTGAGGTCGGCCTTGAGGAAACGCAGGTTGTAGGTTCGTTTCCAGGCGGCCCTGTTTTCCGGAGTCAGGGCGGTTTTTTCCACCAATTTGCAGTTCGGGCACCAGTCGGCGGTGAAGTCGATCAGCATGTTCTGTTTGCCGAGCAGTTCCCGGAAAGTTTGCGGCGTGAAGGGCTCCCATTCAGCCTCGGCCGGCGGTTTTACGGCAAAGGCCGCGTAGCCCGCGGCCAGGACCAGGACCACGGCGGCCAGGCGGATCAGGCGGCGTTTGAGCGCGCTTTGGGACAGGCTGGTCCACTGGCCCCACATCCAGGCGGCGAAGGCGACGGCGAGCAGGGTGAAGAGGGCGGGGAAGACCAGGCGCGCCGGCAGGACGCTCAGGAAATACAGGCTGGTGGCCAGCAGGACGAAGCCCACGCCTTTTTCGAGATATTCCAGCCAGGGGCCGGGTTTGGGGAAAAAGCGGATCAGGTCCGGCCGCAGGGCGAAGACCAGGTACGGTCCGGACATGCCAAGGCCGATGCAGACGAAGACCGTGGAGATGACCCAGACCGGCTGGAGCATGGTCCAGGCCAGCACCCCGCCCAGAAACGGGCCGCTGCAGGGCGTGGCCATCAGCGTGGCCAGGATGCCGGTGGCGAAGGCGGCGACCCGGGTGTTGACGTGTCCGGCCGCCTTGGGCGCGCGTTTGAGGTCGATGACCGGCAGATTGTACAGCCCGAACAGGGAAAGCGACAGGGCGAAGACGGTCGTGGCCATGCCAAGGATAAAGCCCGTGCTCTGGAAGAGCTGCCCCCAGGCCATCTCGGCCAGGCCGAGCACGACGCTTAAGATCAAGAAATAGGTCAGGATGCCCAGGGCGAAGAACACGTTGTAGCGGCGCAGGTCCTTGAAACGCCGCAGCGGATCCTCGGAGGAGGCGGCCAGAAAGCCGCTGAATTTGAGGCTGGCCACCGGCAGGACGCAGGGCATGACGTTTAAGATCAGCCCGGCCAGCAGGGCGAACAAGACGGCCTTGCCGATGTCGGCCACTTCCATGGCGCCGGCGGCGAAGCGAGGCGTAAGCAGGGAATAGCCGGGGCCGGCCGCGGGCGCGGAGACGCCGCCGGGCAAGGCGGACGCGCCCGATTCGGTCGATTCGGCCAGTTCGGCCAGTTCGGCCGATTCCGCCGCCCGGGCCGCCCGGGCGAATTCGGGATACCAGGCCTGCTCCCTGGCCCGGGCCAGGCCGGGGATCGCGGCGCAGTTCGCCTGGGCCGTCGCCTCCACGCTCGCCTGGAGGCAGCGTTCATTGGAGCACAAAACCGCCCGGACCGCGCCCGTAAGCGTTATCTCCCCGGTAAGTCCCGGCGGCGCGACGGCCATGACCGGGGCCGGGCCGTCGTGGATAAAGACCGCCTTGTCCGGTTCGGAGACGTCGGGCGCCGGCCGGCCTGCGGGATAGACCAGCCGGGCCGCCGGTTTCCCCGGGCCGAAGCTCACGCTCGCGGAGAGCGGCGCGCCGGCCTGGCCGTTGACATGGGCGTAGGTGTGCCAGCCCGGGTCCGGGGTGAACCAGAGCACGGCCAGAAGCGCATCTTCGCCATGCCCCGGGGCGTCCCCCGCGTCCAGGCGAAAGAGTTCGAAGCGGGCGCTGGCCGGGACGCGGTCCGGATTTTGGGCGCCGGCCGGCCGGGCGGGCCGCAAAACCAGGACAAGGGCCAAAAGCAGGGCCAAAAGCAGGGCGGTCCGGAAACCGGTCACAAAGCGGCGAGGCGTTTTCATGGTGTACGGCTTGGGCGCGGCGCGCCCGGCAGCTTCCCGGGGCCGCGCGTGAAGCTGCCCCGGGACTGCCGGATCAGGCCGAGAGCTTGGCTGCGAGCGCCGCGCCGACAGTGCGGCCGAGCGCGACGCAGGCCGCCAGGGCTTCCTGTTTGGGCACGAACTGGCATTTGACCCCGGGGACGGTTTCAAAGCCCATGTCCGTAAGCGCTTCGCTTACGATCTTGATGGATTCACCGCTCCAGCCGTAGGAGCCGAAGGCCGCGCCGATCTTGTTTTTGGGCTTTAAGCCTTTCATGTAGGTCAGCATGGCCGCGACCGGGGGCAGGATGCCGTTGTTGTGGGTCGGCGAGCCGACCAGGACCGCCCCGGCGTTCCAGACCTCCTCCATGACGTCGCTGCGGTGGTTGACCTTCAGCGCCATGATGCGCACGGCGACGCCCTCGTCGTCGAGTCCCGAGGCCACGGCCTGGGCCATGGTTTCGGTGGATTTCCACATGGTGTCGTAAACGATCACGGCCTTGCGCGTGGGCTTTTGCAGGGCGAATTCCTTGTACCAGGCGATGGCCTTGGCCACGTCCTTTCCCCCGCGCCAGATCACCCCGTGGTCCGGGGCGATCATGTCGATGGAAAGCCCCGCCTTTTCAATGGCCTCGATGGTTTTGAGCGTCATCGGGGAATAGGGCAGCACGATGTTGGCGTAGTAGCGGGCGGCCTGGCGGCGCAGGAGCCCCTCGTCGGTCTCGTCGGAGAAGCGCTCGGCCCCGGCGATGTTCTGGCCGAAGGCGTCCTGGGAAATCAGCAGTTTGTCCTCGGCAAGATAGCTGACCATGGAATCGGGCCAGTGCAGCATCCTGGTCTCGACGAAGTGGACGTTACGTTTGCCAAGGCAAAGCGGGGTTTTGAAATCGACGGCCTCAAGCGGCCAGCCGGAGACGTCGTAGTGCGCGGCCAGGGATTTCGCGGCCATGGGCGAACAGAAGACTTTTTTGGGCCGGATGCGCTCCACCAGTTCGGGCAGGGCGCCGGAATGGTCCATTTCCCCGTGGTTGGCCACGATGTATTCGATGTCCGCGAGGTCGCAGACCTGGGCCGCGCGGCACAGGATTTCCCCGGCGAAGCCCTTGGGCCCGGAGTCGAACAGGGTGATTTTCTCGTCCTTGACCAGGAAGGCGTTGTAGGTCGTGCCGTAGGGCGAGATGGTGTAGCCGTGGAAATCGCGGCGCTGCCAGTCGACGGCCCCGACCCAATAGATATCGTCTTTGATCGCCACCGGTTTCATAGGTTGTCCTCGCTGTGTCGTGATTTCGCGGACGCCTCGCGGGCGAACCCGCACGCGCCTTTTGACATGCTACTTCTTTTTGGACTACAATCCAACCCCTTTACGGCCGCCGCCGGCGGCGGCACTTTTCGGAGGTCCCATGAATCTCGATCCGACTCAACCCGGCGCGGGCCAGCCCCGCCCGGAAGCGTCCCAAGCGCCGGTCGCCGTCAGCGCCCCGGCGTTCATGCAGAAACTGCTCGACAACTGGAAGCCCCTGGCGGCGACCGCCGCCGCGCTCCTGATCCTGGCCGTCGGCTACGGCGTCGCCCGCAGCTACCGGCAAAAGGCCGTCGCCCAGGCGGAAAGCGAACTTGGCCAGCTCCTGATCCAGAAGGAAGGCGCCGACCGGCTCGTGGCCCTGGAGAACTTCCTGCCCAAGGCGCCGGACGCGGTCAAACCGGCGGTCCTGCTGGAACTCGCCAAAGCCTCGACCGAACTGGGCCAGTTCAAGAAGGCCGCCGGCGCCTGGGGCGAACTCGCCAAATCCGCCACCCCGGCCATGGGAGGCGTGGCCGTGCTCGGCCAGGCCGCCGCCCTGGCCCAGGACGGCGACAACGCCCAGGCCGAAGCCGTGCTCGTGGCCGCCAAGGATGCGATGCCCAAGTCCTTCGAGGTCGCCTTCAACCGCCAGTTGGCGCTCTATGCCGAACAGGCCGGGGACTATCCGAGGGCGCTGGCGGCCTACCAGACCTTGCGCGATCTGGGCCAGCACGCCACCTCGGCCTATTTCGACGCCAAAATCAACGAAATCAAGGCCAAGCAAGGGCAGGCCCCGGCCAAGCCCGCGTCCTAAACCGCGCCGGGCCGGCCGCCCGGCTCCCGGCGAAACCCTCATTCCCGCGCGCCGCGCCTTGGCTCCGGCCGGAGCCGAGGGAAGCGGCGCGCCGTCATCACGGAGGCTCAACCATGGCTTACCCGCTGCTTGAGGCCGCATCAGGCGAAACCATGCTGCTGCTCGGCAACGAGGCCATCGTCCGGGGCGCGCTGGAAGGCGGCGTCGCGGTCGTCGCCTGCTATCCCGGCACGCCCTCTTCCGAGGTTCCGGACGCCTTTTTCCGCATGCGCGCCAGCGGCGCCTACTATTTCGAATACTCGGTCAACGAGAAGGTGGCCCTGGAGGTCGCCGGCGGCGCGGCCCTGGGCGGCCTGCTCTCCTTTGCCACCATGAAGCACGTCGGCGTCAACGTGGCCGCCGATCCGCTGATGACCCTGTGCCAGATCACGGTCCCGGGCGGGCTGGCGCTGCTCTCGGCCGACGACCCGGGCTGCCATTCCAGCCAGAACGAACAAGATAACCGCTACTACGCCCGCCTGGCGGGCATGCCTTGCCTGGAGCCGGCCACCGCCCAGGAGGCCAAGGACATGACCGCCTACGCCCTGACGCTTTCGCGCGAGACCGCCCATCCGGTCATGCTGCGCACCACCACCCGGGTCAACCACCTGCGCGGCCCGGTGGTCTTGGGCGAGGTTCCGGCCGCGAAAAGCCGCCGGCCGAGCCAAAAAAATCCCCGCCAGTTCGTGCCCCTGCCGGCCCACGCCAGGCAGCACCACCCGGCGCTGCTTGAGCGGATGGAAGCCATCCGGGAGACGGTCGAAAGCTCGCCCTTCAACCGCATTTCCGGCCAAGGGCCGGTGGGCGTGCTGGCAAGCGGCGTCAGCCGCGCCTACCTGCGCGACGCGCTGCTCGAAGACGCGGACTTGGCCGCAAAGCTGAGCGTCTTTGAACTCGGCTTCACTTATCCCTTGCCGCAAAAGGCGCTGCTCGACTTCGTGCGCGGCCGGGACACGGTCGTGGTCATCGAGGAGCTCGAACCGATCCTGGAGAACGACCTGCGCGCGCTCATCCAGAAAAACGGCCTGAAAACCGTGGTCGTGGGCAAGGGCGAGAGCCTGCCGCGCCACGGCGAATATTCCACCCAGGTCGTGCGCGACGCCCTGCGCCGGGCGCTTGCGCTTGCGCCGGTGAGCGTGGCGCACGCCCCGCCGGACTTTGACCTGGCCCAGCGTCCGCCCAACATGTGCGCCGGCTGCCCGCACCGGGCCTCGTTTCTGGCCGTGCGCCAGGTGTACGGCGACGAAGCCTATTATTCCTCGGACATCGGCTGCTACACGCTTGGCATCCTGCCGCCGTTTCGCGCCGCCGACTTCACTTTGTGCATGGGGTCGAGCGTCTCGGCCGGTTCCGGGTTCGCCCTGGCCGCGGACAAGCCCGTGGTCGCCTTCATCGGCGATTCCACCTTTTTCCATTCCGGAATCACCGGCCTGGTGAACGCTGTGTTCAACGGGCACAACCTGCTCGTGGTCATCCTCGACAACCACACCACCGGCATGACCGGGCACCAGCCCAATCCCGGGGTGGACGCCACCATCCACGGCGAGAACGAGGCCCGGGTGGACATCATGACCCTGGTGCGCGCCTGCGGCGTGACCCAGGTCAAGAAGGTCAACCCGGTCAACAACAAGGCCGCGGCAGCGGCGATCGCCGAACTGGCGGCGGCCTCCGGCGTGCGCGTGCTCATCGCCGAGGAGCCCTGTCCGATCCACGCCAAAAGGGTGAAGAAATCCGCCAAGGCGGTCGCGGCCCGCGTCGCCGGAGACCCGGACGCCTGCGGCGAGGTTCTGGCGACCGTGGCCTGCCCGGCCTTTTATCTGGAGAACGGGCGTTTCGCCATCAACGAAAGCCAATGCACCGGCTGCATGCTCTGCGCGCAGATCTGCAAAGAGATCAAGGCCACGTCCAAGGAGGCCGGGAAATGAGCCAGGACACGGTCCCGAACATGATGCGGCTGCGGATTTTTCTGACCGGCGTCGGCGGCCAGGGCACGCTCACGGCCACCACCCTGCTGGCCAAGGCGGCCCTGGACGAGGGATTTTTGGTCAGCGCGGGCGAGATCCACGGCATGGCCCAGCGCGGCGGCGTGGTCGAATCGGCGGTCTTGCTCGGCGGTTACCTGAGCCCCAAGATCGGCTTCGGCGAGGCCGGCCTGCTGCTTGGCTTTGAGCCCCTGGAAACCTTGCGGGCGCTGCCCTACCTCGCCTCGGGCGGGATGGTGGTGGGCAACACCGAGTCCGTGCCCCCCTTGCGGGTGAGTCTCGGACAAGATACCTACCCAAAACAGGATGTTATCGAGGCCGAAACCCGGAAGTGGGCGGCCAGGGCCGTGTTCGTCCCCTGCCGGGAACTGGGCGCCCGGGCGGGCAACGCCCAGAGCGCCAACATGGTTCTGCTCGGCGCGGCCGCCGGAGCCGGGGCCTTGCCCTTCGGTCTTGACGCCCTGGAGAGGGCCGCGACCGCCTATTTGAAGCCCGCCCTGGCCAAGGTCAACCTGGCCGCCTTGCGGCTTGGCGCGGCGGCGGCGCAAAAGAATTAACGGACGCAGGTCCTCAAACACTCCGTGCGGACGCTTTAACCGGAGAGTCCGCCGACGCGGGACGGGGATATGATCGAATACGCCGTCGACGGCGCCTGGCCGGGCTTTCAGGCCGCCTTGCGGGCGATCATCGACAACTTAAGCGCCGTCACTCCCCTGCGCGCCGGCCTCGACAGCCTGCTTTCCATCCTCATCAAGGACCTGGGCTACGCCCGGGCCCACCTGATGATCTTCGGCGAAACCCACCAGAACGTGCGGATTTCCATGTCCAAAAGCCGCGAATCCGGCTTCGGGCATCTCTACGGCCCGGGCGCGCTGCTCATCGGCCAGGTGGCCGTGACCAAGCGCGGCGTGATCGTGGACAATCTCGACGGGCACCCCGATTTCGCGGGCCGCCCCCCGCTGGAGCTGGAAACCCTGTCCTGCATCTGCGCCCCGATCCCGCAGCCCAGGCGCCACGGCCCGCCGGAGCGCGGGGCGGCGCCCAAGGCCGCGATCCTGGGACTGGTGTGCGTGGACCTGCCCAAGGCGCCGACGGTCTTTTTGGAGAACCACCGGGGATTTCTGGAGCTCATCGCGGCCATCGTCGGCCTGCGCGCCGACCGCTTCGAAGCCGAGCTGGCCAAGCCGGACAGAGCGCGCAAGGAAGAGCCCGGCGAGTTCGCGCCGCACACGCCGGCCCTGTCCAAACCCCTGGCCGCTTCCAAGGCCATGCGCCTGGTTCTGCGCCAGGTGGCCCAGGCCGCGGCCGCGAGCGCCCCGGTGCTGATCCGGGGCGAAGAGGGCACGGGCAAGGAGTTCATGGCCGAAACCATCCACGCCCTAAGCGCCCGCGCGGCCAGGCCCCTGGTGCGCTTTTCCGGCCGGGAGGCGGGAGCGCAGCAGGCCGCCGCAACCTTGTTCGGCGTCCAAAAGGGCAAGGCCCCGGGGGCGACGCAGACCCGCAAGGGCGCATTCGAGCTGGCCGACGGCGGCAGCCTGTTCATTGGCGACGTGGAGGAATTGCCGCCGTCCGTCCAGGCGCAGTTGCTGCACGCCGTGGAGCACCATGAAATCACGCGCCGGGGCGCGGACAAGCCGGTCAAGGTCAATGTCCGGCTGATCTGCGCCTCGACCAAAGCGCTTGAGGAACTGGTCAACCAGGGCGCGCTGCTCGAAGACCTGCTTTACGCCATCGGCGTCTTTCCCATTTTCATCCCGGCCCTGCGCGACCGCCAGGGGGACGTATTGCCGCTGGCCGAGCGCTTCCTGGCCGAATTCTCGCAGCAGGCGGACAAGCAGGTCAAGCGCATCTCCACCCCGGCCATCGACCTGCTTGGCCAATACCACTGGCCGGGCAACGTCCGGGAACTGCGCGGCTGCATGGAAAAGGCGGTGGCGGTCTGCAACGAGGGGGTCATCCGCTCCTACCATCTGCCGCCCACCCTGCAGACCGCGGAGAGTTCGGCCACCGACAGCCGGTTGTCCTTTGGCGAGGCCGTGGCCGGTTTCGAACGCGAACTCCTGGTCGAGGCGCTCAAAAAGGCCGGCGGCAACATGTTCAAGGCCGCCCGGGACCTGCGCGAGAGCTATCGCATCGTCAACTACAAGGTCAAAAAATACGGCCTGGATCCCAAGCGTTTTATTTCCACGAAACGCGGCTGACGATCCTCGGCCGTCGCGCTCGCCTTGGTCCTTTTGGACCAAAAATCGCGCGATACCGGCCCGTTACGCGAACCTTCCGAAATCTCCGGCAAGCGTTGCGCAACGTTTTCTTTCGTGGTAACTTGCCGCATTGTTTGTGGCCGGAGCGATCCGCTTGCCTTAACGTCCTCAGGCCCCGGGAAGTTCATGGCGCAGTCCCCGAACGACGAGTTGCTGTTTTCCGGCGAATGCGGAAAGAAGTCCTGCATCGAAGCCCGCGCCAGCGCGGAATTCGACGATCCGGAACCCTGGAAAATTCTCATCGTGGACGACGAGGCCGAGGTGCACAGCGTCACCCGGCTGGTGTTGTCCGACTTCAGCTACCGCCGCAAAAAACTCCATTTCATCAGCGCCTATACCGGCAGCGAAGCGCGCAGCGCCATCCTCGCCAATCCGGACGTGGCCATCATCCTGCTCGACGTGGTCATGGAGGAGAACGACACCGGGCTCACGCTGGTCAAGTTCATCCGCGAGGAGGCCGCCAACAAGTTCGCGCGCATCATCCTGCGCACCGGCCAGCCCGGCCAGGCCCCGGAAGAGCGGGTGGTCATCGAATACGACATCAACGACTACAAGGAAAAAACCGAGCTCACCTCCCAGAAGCTCGTGACCACCATCGTCAGCGCCCTGCGCACCTACCGCGACATCCTGACTATCGAGTCCAACCGCCAGGGACTGGAAAAAATCATCGAGGCCTCGCGCGACATCTTCCAGCGCAAAAGCCTGCAGAAATTCACCAACGGCGTGCTCACCCAGCTCACCTCCCTGCTCGATCTCAAACGCGACGCCATCTACTGCCACTCCAGCTTCGCCGCCACCGCCCAGGAACAGGGCTTCATCATCAAGGCCGCCACCGGCAAGTACCTGGACATCGTCGACAAGAGCCTGGAAGAAGCCGTATCCCCGAAGATTTTTGCGTTTTTACGCCAGGCCATCGAATCCGAAACCCCCAACATCGTGGACGACAACCGCCATGTCGGCTTCTTCAAAAGCAAAACCGGGTCGAGAAACATCATCTACTTCGAAGGCCACGACACCCTCTCGGAACTCGACTGCCATCTGGTCAACATCTTCTTTTCCAACGTCTCCATCGCCTTCGACAACATCTACCTGAACAAGGAATTCGAGGACACCCAGCGCGAAATCATCTTCACGCTCGGCGAAACCATCGAATGCCGCTCGCCCGAAGCGGGCAACCACGTGCGCCGGGTTTCGGAATACATGCATCTTTTGGCCCTGAAATACGGCCTGCCGGAAAACGAGGCCGAGATCCTGCGCCTGGCCTCGCCCTTGCACGACCTGGGCAAGCTGGCCATCCCGGACACCATCCTGCACAAGCCCGAGGAGCTCACCACGGCCGAATTCGAGACCATCAAGAAACACCCCGGGGCCGGCTACGACCTGCTCAAGGCCTCGCGCCGGGAGGTGTTCATGGCCGCGGCGATCATCGCCCACCAGCACCACGAGCGTTACGACGGCCTGGGCTATCCGCTGGGGCTCAAGGCCAAGCAGATCCATCTTTACGGACGGCTGGCGGCGGTGGTGGACGTCTTCGACTCGCTCATCAGCGACCGCATCTACCGCAAGGCCTGGGACGTCTGCGCCGTGGTCGAGCACATGCGCTCCCAGCGCGGCAAACACTTCGACCCGGACATCGTCGACATCCTGCTCGTCCACCTGGACGAGTTTTTGACTCTGCGCGACGATCATCTCGACGGGCGGCTGCCCGCCGCGGCGCAAAACGACGGCTCGCCGCAAACCTGACGCCCGCGGCTTTTTCCATGACGCACAACGACCAGTTGCTGTTCGCCGACGACGCGCCAGAAACCGCCAGGAGGCGCCCCGCCGGCGAGACCGGCGGGGCGCCCTGGAAAGTGGTCGTGGTCGACGACGAGGCCGAAGTCCACAGCGTCACCAAACTGGTTCTGTCCTCCTTCAAATACCGCGGCCGGGGGCTCGCCTTCGTCTCCGCCTTCTCCGGCGAGCAGGCGAGAAGCGTCATCGCCGCCAATCCGGACGCGGCCGTGATCCTGCTCGACGTGGTCATGGAGGAAAACGACACCGGCCTGGCCCTGGTCAAATACATCCGGGAAACCGTGGGCAACCCGTTCGTGCGCATCATCCTGCGCACCGGCCAGCCCGGGCACGCCCCGGAAGGCCGGATCATCGTCGAATACGACATCAACGACTACAAGGAAAAAACCGAACTCACGGCGCAAAAACTGTCCACCACCATCCTGGCGGCCCTGCGCACCTATTGCGACATCCTGACCATCGAGGCCAACCGCGATGGACTCGAACACGTCATCGAAGCCTCCAAGGCGATCTTCGAGCGCAAAAGCCTGGAGAAATTCTCCGGTTCCGTGCTCAAACAGCTCCAGATCCTGACCTGCCTGCACGAACGCGCCGCCGCCCCTTCCGGATTCGCCGCCTTCGCCCCCAACGGCGGCGGCATGGGCGTCCTGGCCGCGCGCGGGGTCTACGAACAATACCTCGGCGGAATTCTGGAGCGCGACCTGCCGGGAGAGGTGGTCGACTTCGCCCTGCGCGCCGCCCGATCGGAGAAAATGCACCACATCGAGGGCAATCGCTTCGCCGGCTTGGTGCGCAGCAAAACCGGACTGAAAAAATTGTTCTACTTTGAGGGTTGCAGCGTCTTGAGCGAGCTCGACCGCAAACTCGTCGGCATTTTTTTCAACAACGTGGGCATCGCCTTCGACAACATCTGCCTGAACCGGGAAATCGAGGACACCCAGCGCGAAATCATCTTCACGCTCGGCGAAACCATCGAATGCCGTTCCAAGGAAACCGGAAACCACGTGCGCCGCGTCTCGGAATACCTGCGGCTTTTGGCGCGCAAATACGGCCTGCCCGAAGAAGAGGCGGACATGCTGCGCGTGGCCGCGCCGCTGCACGACGTGGGCAAGCTGGCCATCCCGGACGCCATCCTGAACAAGCCGGGCCGGCTCACCGAGGCGGAATTCGAAGAGGTCAAAAAGCATTCCGGCCTGGGTTTCGAACTGCTCAAACCCTCGCGGCGCGCCATCCTGCAGACCGCGGCCATCATCGCCAACCAGCACCACGAACGCTACGACGGCACGGGCTATCCGAACCGGCTCGCGGGCGAGGCCATCCACGTCTACGGCCGCCTGGGGGCCGTGGTCGACGTCTTCGACGCCCTGGCCAGCGACCGCGTCTACCGCAAAGCCTGGGACATGGAGCGGATCGTTCAGTATATGCGCAAACAGCGCGGCCGGCAGTTCGATCCCGAAATGCTCGACCTCCTGCTCGCCAACCTGGACGAGTTCCTGGCCATCCGGGACCGGTTCTCCGACACTCCCTGCAACGGAGAATGAAAGAACCGGGGGATGACCCCAATTGCCAAGGGACGCCTCCTTGGTCCCCCTCGGGAGGGCGCCATGAACGCCGAGCTTATCGAATTCACCCGGCAGGCGCTCGCCCACGGGGTCGAGCGTACGCAAATCGCAACCACGCTTGAGCAAGCGGGTTGGAACAAGGCCGACGTGACGGCCGCCCTGGCGAGCTTTGCCGACATCGAGTTCCCCGTTCCCGTACCCCGGCCGAGACCATACCTGTCCGCGCGAGAAGTTTTCATCTACCTGATTATGTTCGCCGCCCTCTATGACGCCGCCTTCTGCCTCGGTTCGATGGCTTTTTTGTTCATCGACCACGCCTTGCCGGACCCCGCCCACGCAAGCCGGTTGAACAATTTCATCGCCAACGTCCGTTGGGACGTGTCCTCCCTGGTCGTCGCCTTTCCGGTGTTTCTTGCGACCTTCCGCTCGGCCGGCAAGGCAATCGCCGCCAATCCGGCGCGGCGCGATTCCCGGCCGCGCAAATGGCTGACCTATATGACGCTTTTCGTGGCTTCGGTCGCCCTGGCCGGCGACTTGATAGGCCTGGTCTACAACGCCCTCGGCGGCGAACTCACGATTCGTTTCGCCCTCAAAGTCGCCACGGTCGCGGTCATCGCCGGCGGAGTCTTCCTTTACTTCCTCGGGGACGTTCGCAAGGGGGAAACCGTATGAAGCTCACGCGGCCGGCCGTATTCGCCGTCTGTTCGAGCCTCGTCGCGCTGTTGGCCATCGGCGCGGGACTCTCGGTCATCGGCTCGCCTGGGGCGGCGCGCAAAAAGCGGCTGGATGAAATGGTCGTGGACGATCTGCGCTCGATTGCGCGCGCCATGGAAAACTACCTGCGCACGCACGACGCCCTGCCCGCCAGTCTGGAACAACTCATTCAGCCCAGCGACCAGTACGGGCCGCGCCTCAAGGATCCCCAGTCCGGGACTGCGTATGAATACACGCCGCGCGGCCGCGACAGGTATGAACTGTGCGCGCAATTTCATACGACCCCGGATGCGGATACCGACGGCAAGGCCCGGGATGCTTTCTGGCGCCACGGCCCGGGCAGGAATTGTTTTCAGATCGAGGCGCGTCTTCCCAAAGGCCGGGATTGACGGCGCAATCGCCCGAACCGGCGCGCCGTCTCCTCCGGCCTTCGCCTGGCGAAGAGCAAAACCGGAGAGGGACTGGCAAAAACAGCGTTTTTTGCGCCTGCGGCGGCCAAAGGGCGCAGCCCTGTGCAATCCCGCATCATTTCCATGAGTTGCTCAGCCGCGTTGCGAGCCTGACAAGGCGGCGGGTGATTTTTGCAGATCCCTCCGGAACCGCTTCTCACGCCAGCCAAACCACCGACTGCACCGCCAATGCGAACAGCAGGCCGCTGACCGGCACGAGCAGGCGCAGCCTGGCCAGGCGGGTTTCGTCCCAGGGAACTCCGGCCGGTCCGAGCAGGGGTTTTTGCTTGGGCGCTCCAAAGTAGCTGTCCACTCCGCCCATGCTCGCGCCGCACAGCCAGGCGGCGGCGGCCATGGGCCAGCCGGCGTTGGGGCTGGCGGATTTGGCGGCGTCGCGGCGCAGGTTGGCGAAAGCGGCCCGGACGTTCAGCCCGAGCGTGAGTCCGGCCAGGAGCATGGCCAGGGCGCACAGCCTGGCCGGTATGAAAGCCAAAACGTCGTCGCCCCTGGCTGCGGCCCAGCCCAGGGCGCGGAAGCGGTCGGTCTTGTAGCCCCACATGGAGTCGGCGGTGCTTACCGCCTTGTAGGCCCACAAAAGCGCCGGGCCGCCGAGAGCGAGGTAGAAAAGCGGCGCGGCAAAACCGTCGCAGAGATTTTCGCTGAGCGTTTCGGCCAGGGCGCGGCGCAGGCCGGCCTCGTCCAGGCGCGCGGTGTCGCGGCTGACCAGCAGGCCGACGGCCAGGCGGGCGGCGGCCAGGTCGCCCCGGGCGATGAGGCGCGCGGCCTTTTCGCCTTCGCGCGCCAGGCAGCCGAGCGCCAGGCCGGAAAAGCCGAGGTACACGGCGATAAACACGCCGAACACGGGCGTTTGGGGCAATATCCAGGCCAGCGCTCCGCAGGCCAGGGCCAGAAAGGCGACGCAGGCCAGGCCGTACAGCCGGCGGGCGGTTTGGCCGGCGGGCGCTGATTTTTCCAGGCGGTCCAGGCACATGCCGATCCCGCGCACCGGATGGGGCAAAAACGGCGGGTCGCCGAAGGCCAAATCCAGGGCCGTGGCCGCAAGCGCAAGCCAGCTTACCGGCATGGGCGGCCTTTTTCGGGCGCTGCCGGCCGGTTATCTTGGGAAGCGTGCGCCTTGGGCCTTGCGCTGCCGAGGCCCGCGCCGCCCGGACCCGGCCGCGGCGCGGCCGCTTGCGGGAACGGGAACGCAGAGAGCGGGAAAATGGAGCAAGACCGCGCCCCCATCAAGCGGCCGCAATCCCCCGGGGCAGGGGCAAGGAGGGCAGGGCCTGGGACAAAGCCTCGGCCGCGCCCAGGATGACGTCCTCGCCAAAGGCCGGGCCGAAGAGTTGCAGGCCCACGGGCAGACGGCTGTCGCGGCCGAGCCCGACCGGCAGGGACAGGCCGGGCAGGCCGGCCAGATTCAGCGAGATGGTGAAAATGTCGCTCAAATACATTTGCAGCGGATCGTCTTTTTTCTCGCCCAGCCCGAAGGCGGTGAACGGCGCGGCCGGGCCGCACAGAAGGTCGCAGCGCTCAAAGGCTGCCGTAAAATCCCGGCGCAAAAGCTCTCGCGCCTGGGCTGCCTTGCGGTAATAGGCGTCGTAGTAGCCGGCCGAAAGCACGTAGGTTCCGAGCACGATGCGCCGTTTGACCTCGTCGCCGAACCCGGCGCCGCGCGATTTCTCGTACAGGCCGGCGAGATCCCCGGCCGACGGATCGCGGTAGCCGTAGCGCACGCCGTCAAAGCGCGCCAGATTGGAGCTGGCCTCGGCCATGGCCACGATGTAGTAGGCGGCCACGGCGTAGGGGGTGTGCGGCAAGGACACGTCGACGACCTTGGCCCCGAGCTTTTCGGCCGCGTCCACGGCGGCGCGGCAGGCGTCCCTGACTTCGGGGTCCACGCCTTCGCCCCAAAACTGCTCGGGCAGCCCCAGGCGCAAGCCGGTAAGATCGGCGCGCGCGGCCACGGCGGCTTCGTAGTCCGGCGCCGGAACCGCGGCCGAGGTGGAATCGGCCGGATCGTGTCCGGCGATGACCGAGAGCAGGGCGGCGCAATCGAGCGGGGTGCGGGCCATGGGGCCGATCTGGTCCAGGCTCGACCCGTAGGCCACCAGCCCGAAGCGAGACACCCGGCCGTAAGTGGGCTTGAGCCCGACCACGCCGCAAAACGAGGCCGGCTGGCGGATCGAGCCGCCGGTGTCGGTGCCGAGCGCGCCGTAACATTGGCGCGCGGCCACCGAGGCCGCCGAGCCGCCGCTTGAGCCCCCCGGAACCCGGGACAAATCCCAGGGATTGGCCGTGGGTCCGAAGGCGGAATTTTCGGTGCTCGACCCCATGGCGAATTCGTCCATGTTGGACTTGCCCAGGATGATCGCCCCGGCCGCGCGCAGCCTGGCCACGGCGCAGGCGTCGTAAAAGGGAACGAAATTTTCCAGGATGCGCGAGGCGCAGGTGGTCGGCGCGTGCTTGGCGCAGATGGCGTCCTTGACCACGATGGGCACGCCCCACAAGGGCTTGTCCGTATCCGGCCCGGCGGCGTCCAGGGACTTGGCCGCGTCGAGAGCCTGCTCGCCCTGGACGCTCAGCAGGGCGGAAATCTTGGGCTCCGTGTCGTGAATCCGCCCCAGACAGGCGGCGACCGCCTCTTGGGCCTTGATCTCGCCCCTGGCCAACAGGTCGCGGACCTGGGTCAGGTTCAGAAGATGGAGGTCTGACATCAAGCGATCCTTTTGCGCCGCGGGTGCGCTGCAATCTCCAACAAATCAAGCCTGGGGGGCGAGAACCCGGGGGGAGCCCCCGTGCGTTCCAAGCCATACAAGTTTTTCGCAGGAAGGGTTGCTCCCCCGATTTTCTTTTTCCCAAAACCGGCTCTAGACGACCCTGGGAACGAGGAAGAATTCGCCGTCGGTCGCGGGCGCGTTGGCCAGCGTTTCGCTTCTGGAATTGGCCTGGCGGGCTTGGTCCGGCCGGGTCGCCCCGGTGGGCCCGGCGAGCCCGGCAGGGCTGTAGAGCGGTTCGACTCCCGTGGTGTCCAGGGAATTGAGCATGTCCATGTAGGCCAGGATGTCGCCGATCTGGGCGGCGAAGCGGGTCAATTCCTCGGCGGTGAACGTCAGTCTGGCGAGCTTGGCCACCGCGGCCACCCGCTCGGGGGTAATCTTCATTGTTTTTCCCCCGGCGCCGGGGTCTTGGGTTCTTCGCCGCCCCGGATGCTGTTGAGCCGTTCGCGGAAGCCTTCCTTGTCCACGGCCACCAGCCCCTGGACGCTCGGGCGGAACAGGAAGAGCGCCTGCTTGGCCTGGCCCGCCGCGTCCCAAGACAGCGGGGCCACGCTCCAATCCAGGCCGCTGAATCCGGCCAGGCGGCGGTTGATCTCTTCGGACGTAAATCCCGGGGCCACGGCGCCAAATTTCGCGGCGAAGCGGATGAAATCATATCCCAGGGCGGTCCAGAAATCGGCCGGCTCGTGGAAGGCGTCGAGCGAAGCCTGGCGCAGGGCCTGGGCCGCCGGCGCGGGATTGTCCGGCCACCAGGCTCCGGGGCAGACCGCCAGCCGGTAATAGCCGGCGTTGATCCTGACCTGCCTGGCCGAGGGCTGGCTTAGGGTCTCGCTCCAGAGCTGCGGGCCGAGGATCAGGAGAGAATTCATGCCGTTGTAGGACAGGTACGGGATCAGCCCGTCGGCCCGGCCGAAATCGTCGGGAATAAAAATCGTCTCGAAGCGGGGCTTGCCGTCCACGAGCAGGCTCTTGACAGCCTCGTCCCATTTGGAAGCGTCCTTGGGCGGATAGGTGGCGCTCGCCTCCACATGGCCGCCCGCGAGCGCCGCTTCGGCGCCGAACAGCTCGGTCATGCGCGCGCCGAAGTGGTCCTGCGGAGCGAGCACGGCCATGTCCTTTGAACCGTACTCCACGGCGAAGCCGGCCAGGGCGCTCGCTTCGTCGCGCGGGCCGCTGAAGAAGCGCCAGGCGGTTACGCCTTCGCGCGCCTCGCCCAGGCTCGGCAGGAAGGTGAAAAAGGCGCGAGCGGAGGCGGCCCCGGACTCCTGGACGCGGCTGAACAACTCGCTCTGCATCGGGCCGCCGACGAGCGCGACCTCCGGCGGCAGGGCGGCTAGGGTGCCCAGCCAGCCCGGATCGGAGGAATCGATATAATGCACGTCGAGTGAAACGCCTTGTTTGGCCAGCAGTTCGCCGGCGAGCTGCGCGCCCCGGGCGACCCTGTCGCCGATGCTTTTGAGGGCCCCGCCCCTGGGCAGCGCCAGGGCCACGGCCAGGGCTCCGGGTTTGGCCACGGCCACGGCCTCGGCCGGGGCCGCCGCCGTCCCGCGCCATTCGGCCAGAAGCCGCGCGAGCAGGCCCTTGTCGGCGAATTCGCCCTGGCCGGACAATTCCCCGGCCAGGCGCTCAAGATCGAGGAATTTTTCCGGTCTTCCCTGCGCTTCACGCAGGGCGCGCTCGAAGACGATCAGGTCGTAGGGGAAACGCAGCCGGCTCCCCGCCTCCACGCGGGCGGCGAGCTTGTCGAACGCGGGCCGGGGCAGCCCGGAAAGGATGCGGGCCGTGCGGTCTTCGAAGGCCGCCCGTTCCCGGTTGTCCGGGGCGCGGTCGTAGACGTCGCGGATCACGTCCACGGCCCGCGCGGTTTCGCCGCGCGCCGCGTAGCGCCGCGCCAGTTCGAGCCCGGCCTGGGAGGCGACCTCCCAGGGAACGCCGGGGCGCAGCATCAGCCCGGCCAGGTATTCCCCTGCCTTGGCCTCGCCGCTTTGTTTGGCCAGAACCTGGACGTACAGAGAATGCCACGGCCAGCCGTTCTTGGCCTCGGGCAGGCGCTTGGCCCAGGCCGCCAGGGCCTGGTCCGCAAGGGCGTAGTCCCCGGCGTAGACCGCGCCCTTGGCGGCGCGTTCCAGGGCTTCGGACAGGAGCTTCGCGGGCAGGTCCGCGGCGCCGGCGGCATGCAGGTAGATCCGGGCGCTTTGGGCGTAGCGGCCGGCGTCCCAGGCGGCGCGGGCCTCGACGAATTCCTTGGGCGCGGCGGTGGCGGCCGGGGCCGGCGGACCGCCGAAAAGCCCGGCGCAGCCCGCGGCGGACAGCAGAACGAACACAATGCCCCAGGCGACGGTCCTGACGGCGATCGGTCCAAGGATGCAGGGAGGGTGGCGGTCGGTCATGGTTGTTCGGGACGGCCGGTTGCGGCGCCGGGCGCCGGGCCGGGATTGGCCCCAAAAGCCGCGTTCCCCGAGGATGCGTTGACTACACCACTTGCCCGGGCCTGTCAAAACATGCCGGGGGCAAAACATGTCGCAGGCTTGACATCCGGCGACATTGGCTTTTAGTCTAGAGCTTGTTCGCGGCATTGCGGGGGAAGGCGGACGGGAACAGAGGGGGCGCCCTCTGTTTCATGCGGCCCCCCGGGAAAAGACAACCCGGGATGGCAAGGCCGGGCGCACCCATGCCCGGACCTATCGATATGGACTCAAAACCATCCGGATTGTTTATGCCTTCAAAATGGACCGTGCTGTTGCTTTCGCTTGTGCTCGCGTTTGGCCAGGGCGCCGCGCTCGCCGCCAAGGATGATGCGGGCTCAGGCTCGAAGGACTCGAAATCCCGCAAAAGCTCTTCGGATTCCAAATCCTCCAAGGACGAGTCCGTAAAAAAGGGCGACAAGTCCAAAGGCAAGGACAAGGACGACAAAGCCAAGGGAAAAGACGAGAAATCCAAAAACAAGGACGGCAAGCCGTCCGCAAAATCCCGAGGCAAGGAGAAAAGCTCCAAGGAAGACAAGGGAAAGTCGGCCAAAAAGGGCAAGGAAAAGGACAAGGACAAGGAAAAATCCAGGCATTCCAAATCCTCGGAAAGCCAGGGATCCGAAAAAAGGCGCGGCGACGACGCGCGCGAGGAGCCCGCGGCCCAGACCGCCCCGCCTCCGCTGGCCCAGCCGGCCAGGGAACAACGGCCCGAATCGTCCCAAAACGCCGAGGCCTTCTTCAACAAGGGCGTGGATAACGGGAAGAATCAGCAATACCAGCAAGCCATCGCCCAATTCGACCAGGCCATCAAGCTCGACCCGGCCAACCCCGAATACCACACCAACCGGGGGCACGCCTTCTACTACATGAAGCTCTACGGCCGGGCCATCGAGGACTACACCTCCGCCATCAAGCTCGCGCCCGGCGCGGCGCTGCCCTATTCCATGCGCGGACTGAGCTACGCCCGCTCGGACCAGAACGCCAAGGCCATCGAGGACTTCAACCAGGCCATCAAAATCGACGGCTCGAACGCGGACTATTATAAAGGACGGGGTTTCGCCTACTCCAACCTGCGGCAAAACGACAACATGTGCGCCGACTACAAAAAAGCCTGCGAGCTCGGCGACTGCGAAATGTTCGAAAACGCCAAGCACGAGGATCTTTGCAAAAGCAAATCGAACGAATAAATCGCCCGGGGCCATCCTCTCGCCTCGCCGCGGCGAGGCCGGCTTGGCGCCCCCTTCGGCTCCTCCGTGAGCCGGGATGGATTGCCGGATGATAGCGATTGGTATTTTGTGGACGATTCAGTTTTTTTTCGCCCTTGCGCTCGCAAACATTCTGTTCCTGTGTTTGCGCCGGAATTCATATTTTCGAGAATTCTATCCCCGCGATATTTTTCAGGCGTTCTGGATCGGAACCTGCGTCGAACTTTCGCTTTTGCAGATCGTTTCGATCTTTTTCGCTTTATCCGCCGTTTGGCGTGGCATCGTGCTCCTGACGGCGGCCTCGCTTTTGTTTACGCCCCTGGTCACCGAGGAAACCCGGGAACGCGGCCGCAAGGCCCCGCCGTTTTCCGCCCTCGCGGTCCAAAACGGAGCGGCCGCGCTTTTTTGCTGCGCCCTGGCCGTTTGCGGCGCCTACATCCTGGCGACCAACGAGGGGATGCCCGGAGGCGACACCGGACTGTACCATTTGAGCGCCGTGCGCTGGACGGCAGGCTATCCTCTCGTGACCGGGCTCGCCAATCTCCACGACCGTCTCGGCTTCAACTCGTCCTTTCTCCTGCAGGCGGCCTTGTTCGACAACTGGACCGCGCCGGGCGACAGCGCCTGGACCGTGGGCTGGCTCTATCCCCTGGTCGCGGCGGGACAATGGTCGAAAACCGCGCTCCAGGCGCGAAAAATTCCCCTGGCCGGCCTGTTTTGCCTGTTCACCTTGCCGTTTATCGTTTCCTTGGAGCTGCGGGCCTTTCCCTCCCTGTATTACGACGGACTGCCGCAACTGCTGGTCATGGCGGCCATCCTGGAAATGCTGCGCCTGCCCACGGGAGCGGGCTGGCGATTGTTCGTTCCCAGGACGCGGGGCGACGTCCTTGGGGGGGCGCTGTGCCTGATCTACGCCGTCACGGCCTTCACGGTGAAAATTTCCGTCGCCCCGGCCGTGCTCTTCGGGCTCGTCCCGGCGCTCGCCGCGCCCCACGGCCCCTCGGCCATCGCCTCCCGCCCTGCCCGGCGCGCGTTATTGCTGGCGCTTCCGGTCACGGCCTTGGCCGGATATTTCGCCAGGAACATCCTGCTCAGCGGCTGGCTGCTTTACCCCCTCCCCTATTTTCGCCTGCCGCTGCCCTGGAGCGTGGAGCGCGCCGACCTCATCCGCAATACCTGGAACTGGATTGTCAGCGCCGCCAGACTCGACGGCAAGACGCCGGAAGATGTTTTCGCGGGCGGTTTTTCCGGCTGGTTTCCCGCCTGGTGGAAGATGCACGGGAATATGCCGGGATTTCAGGCGCTGGCCATCGGGTTGGGCTTGGCGGTCGCCGCGTGGCTGGCGCACAGCATAGGCCGCCGTGGCCCCGGTCCGGGCCAGGCGGGGCGGCGGTTGCGTCAATCCCCGGTTCCCGCCCTGGCGAAGCAGGCGGCGATCGATGCGCTTCCGCCTCCGGCCGTCCGCTTGTTTTATGCGGGCTTCGTCGCCATGATGCTCGGCTGGTGGTTTTTCGGCGCGCCGAGCCCGAGGTTCGGCGAGGCGTGGCCTTGGGTGGGATTTGGCCTGACGGCCGGCCTGGCTGCCGCGCCGTTCATGCGCAAGCCGTTTTTGGGCCCGGCCCTTGCGGCCGCGATGGCCGTAACCGCCGTGCTCGTGCAGGCGCCCCGGCTGCCCGAGTTCCGCACCCCCCCGCCCATGGCCATTGAACCCCGTATTCCAACCCCAAGCCTGAAACAATTCGCCGTGCAGACGCCGCAAGGCTCGATCACGGGGTACGCTCCCATCGGAACCGACCAGTGCTGGGATTCGCCCCTGCCGTGCACGCCGTATCCCGGTCGGGTCAGGGCGGCGGCGATAGACTGGCCGCCGGGCATGATCGCCGCCGGCGGCCAGGCGCCGGACGCCGAACGGTCCGTTACGAACCGGTCCCAGCCTGGGGCCGGGGATATGGGGCAGTGAGAAAGAGCCGGACGCCCCTTGGGCTATTCGAGCATGTAATCCATCGGATCCTGCAACGCCCCGCCCTTGTGGACCTCGTAATGCAGATGCGCCCCGGTGACGCGCCCCGAGGCTCCGGACAAGGCGATCGTCTGTCCCCGGCTCACGAACTGGCCCTCGGCCGTCTCGGCCTTGCTGAGATGGGCGTACACCGTGCTCATGCCGAACTTGTGTTCGATCTCCATCTTCAGCCCATAGCCGCCGTCGTAGCCCACGAACGTCACCTTGCCGTCGGCCGCGGCCACCACCGGCGTGCCTTGCGGCGCGGACAGATCCACGCCCTTGTGAAAATTGCCGTGGCGCCATCCGAAAGGAGACGAGAGATCTCCGTCGATCGGCCAGATCGACGGCATGGCCGCCAGATGGACCCGCTGGTCGCGAAGGGCCAACGCCAATTCCTGCTGCCAGGTCTCCAGGGCCGACAGATCCCGCGACAGGGCGTCGTCATACGGAAAAAGCCGGCGAATCAGATTTTCCGGGCGATACAGCCCCAGAGGATCGAGCCCGAAGGCTCCGGCCTGGCGCACGGCGCCTTTGGCCGGCGTGGCGCCGTCGATGTTGGCGAGGGCCGACAACTTGGCGTTGAACGACCAGATGCGGCGGCTCTCGGCCTGGGTCCGGTTCGCCTCGCGCACGAGAAGCAAGATCGCATCGCGTTGCAACGCCTGCGCCGCCTCGACCCCGGACAACTGGCGGCGCAAGGAGGCGTAATCCGCATAGTACGGCCACAAGAGCGTCAGCAGGCCGCCAAGGAGCAATGCGAGCGCCGCCGGAATCAGCCACAGCGAGCCGTGCAGCACGCACAGACGCCTCAGGCCCCTGGGCCGGACCAGGCAAATTTCGTATTCCCGAAAGATCATATCCCAGGCCTAACCCGCAACCCCCCCGGCCCGCAAGCCGGAGTAAAGGGGCGCACCGGGAGGGACTTGCAAAAGAGTGGTTTTTTCACCCCCTCGGCGGCCAAAGGGCTGCGCTCTTTGGAATCTTGCATCATTTTCAGGAGCCCTCGGGCCTGCGCGCCCGGACAAGACAACTTCCGGGTATTTCGTTCGGCGCGGTTTGATGATACCGCCATAGCGCGAAGTCTGCGCGGCCGTCTTGCGGCAGGGGCGGAGATAAGGGCGGCGTTTTCAGGTCATTCCCGGAATTGAACGCCCAAAGTTCGCGCTGTCGAGGAGCGCACGGATGCACGGAACATATTTTCTTTCCCGGCGCCGGTTTCTCCAGGCCGGACTGGGCGCGGCCTGCGGGGCGTTTTTCCCCGGCGTCTGCCTGGCGGCCCACGCCATGGACCCGGCCGAGCAGGCCAGGCGCGCAGCCGAATTTGGCGCCATGCGCGACGGGGTCGCGCGGCTCCTGGCCCCCGGGCTCGGACGCGCCGCGGCCCGCGAGGCGGCCGACGACAGCGCGGCCAGGTTCGAGGAGCTGTTGCCGGCTCTGCCCTATATCGGCGGCGCGGCCAACCGCAACCAGGAAAACCTGATCCAGGCCGCCTGGTTGATCGCCTTGACCAAGGCGGTCAAGGCCAAGGGGTTCACCGCCGACGTCGCCGGACGCGTCCTGTACGATTTGTGCGCGCGCGATCTGGCCTCAAGGCCCGCAAGCGACCTGCTCTTGAAAGGCT
>JADFXV010000025.1 GCA_015233395.1 Desulfovibrionaceae bacterium | reverse complement strand
ATTAACGGGAGCAGAAAATTTCTTCATTTTCCTACTCCCGTTTATTTGTACGGCCCCGCTCTTGGCGGGGCCAAGCGGCGTCCGCCGCTGGGAGCGTAAAGTTAAAAACTTTACGCTCCCAGTAATAACAGGGGGCCTCGACTGGAATGGTGAATGTGGCTTGAATCCCTGCGGGTAAATACCTCTAAGCTTGCTGCGTTTGGATGTCGTAGCGTGCTTTGCTCTTGGCTTATGACGCTCCGCAACTTGCGGCAAATGGCTCACTAAATCCTGGAGGTGCGTTGTGAATCAGTTGAAATTTGAAGACATTGTTATTTGTGTTCTCGTAGTGGTTACATCGCTGACTGCATTATCGTTCAGTAGGCCGTTGAAGTCGACAGATAGTAGAAATAAACTTTTAATAACAAGATTTGCATTATTGGCATTAAATTTAACTGTAATTGGTTATTTTTGTTATCTTGTCAGCCCTAATTGGATAAATTTTAATATTACAAAATATGTTAACACGGAAGACTTCTGGAGTAAGTGGATAATTGCATTTGTCGTAACGCTATTAGCACTTGTCCAATCTATTAAATCTGGTGGTGCAGTAGCTATCTTTTGTTTTTTATTAAGTTTGATGGCGGTTTCATATCTTGGTTGCTATAAAATTTATCTTATTAATTGAGTGTTTTTTCATTGAGTAAATCTAATCGTGTTGCAGCACTCTCCGATACTGCCCGGGAGCAAATCCTTTGTCTTCGCTGCCGAGATTCGCGCACCGTGAACTGTTCCTCAGCCAAATCGCCTCACTGTGAAGTGAGGCCGCAACTACGGCCGTCTTGACTTGGCCGGCGATCATGGACAAATTGTATGAACGGGGCGATCCCAAAGAAAGGCTCGCCGGAGAGGTGCTCGTTGTCTCTTCTGCCCCTTTGAGAGAGGGCGGGCGTGTGCTCCCGAATGGTTTCTTGCTTTATTGACGTCCGTCTTGTTCGCTTCTATCTCTGAGTACAAGGTGACGGGACGACGCCACCCCAGGAATCCCCGACATGGTGCCGCTGTTCTGGCCTTCGTCCGGGCCCGGGATACGGTGAATGCTGTCGGGGATTTCCTTTTTTCCGAACTTCGCGCTTGCCCTCAATTAACCCGTCTCTTCAGACCTTTTGGTCAAATCCGCTGGACTCGAGGCTTCCTGTATCGTATCCTGGAAACGAAACTAAGCGTGCAGTGTGTCCGACGGCCGCTCCCGGCGTTGATTCCTCGGGCGAGAGATACCGGTGTAAGCTGCGGGCGCGAATGTAGTCGTAAGACCTCGTGAGAGAGCTGGCTACGCCTCACCCATTGAATTGGGAGGTTAACGACGGCACGTGATCTCGCCTTTTAAAGTCCATGTGGCGTTCAAGGGGGCACCCACCACAAGCAAAGGCGTTTACTACAACAGCGAATTCACGTGTGTGCCCCCCATGGGAAGGCTGCGGTAATGTTTTGTGCGACGACGGGCGCTCAGGTGTCTTCGATTTTGTATCCACGGGCTTCTCCGGATCGGGCAAGGGGAAGATGGACAATGAAACCTTCGTTTTTCGATTTGGCCAGTAATTGCTGTTGTGAAATATGAACAGTATGACTGCGACCGATTAGCCATCGAGATTAACAATCTTGCACGACGAGAAAACCAACTCAATATAGCCCAAGAGCAGCGTATTAAATCTAGTCAGGTCCAGGCGTTCTGGTATGGGTATGGGACGGGCGACGGCATTGAGGCCTCGGAACTCGCAACGGCGAGGGGCGAGGCAGAGGCCGTTCGTTCGGCCATGGCGATTAAGAAATGCCAACAATGAAAAGTTGGCTGTTTTTCGTGTTAAAGGGTGGGGCCTGGCGAAGAGGGTCGCCTCGATTTTTCGGGTTATCTTTCGGGGTATTAGGAAAAATATAAAACAAATTATTGTTTAATATCATAATGATAAGTTCCTAGTTTTGGTCCCTCCTTCGCACCAAACGGTAATCCAAAGCCGTCCAAGACGGCTTTTTTCTTGCCCTCTCGATCTAAAAAAGTTAATAAAATCAGACGGCATGGGCCGTCGCGGCCCATTCGTGGGCGACTTGTAATGAAACAAAAGGTGAAGCTACGGGAATCCCCTATTCACTCGGGGGCGCACTAAATGGCCGGAGCTCACTCGCTCAATAGCTTCGCCATGTTGCTCGCAGGGGCGCTATTGGCCAGGGCCAAGCCGCTGGTGGCTGCTTGCTGCGAGACCTCAGCATTCGAAGGGCCGAGATTGCCCTGCGGGGCGTTGCGGTTGACGATGCTGGCCTCGGCCGCGGGGGCTTGCATTGCGGCAGCGTTATCAGTCGTATTAACTAGCCTGCCTCGGTTTTCCTGTAGATTGGCGATAGATTGAGGCAATGTTCCATTAGAACGCAAGGAACTGTTAGATTGCCCAGTTTGCAGGTTTGCCTGTTGGATGTTGGTGAGTTTGGTAGAGTCTGTTTTCACCATGGATGGAACTTTCGTGATCAAATTGATCATTGTCTCACCTCCGAGGATTTAACGTCCAAGGTAAAATTCACGGGCCATGGTCAAAACCTCCGCCTACTAGTTCGACATCGGAGTGGCGAAGGTTGCTTATTATAATCCTGCGGTTGCGGGGCAAATTCAGCCTTTCTGTATATCCTTATCGGAAGGGGACGTGCTTTCTTTAGCCTTCACCCTCTGTCGCGGTCGCCCGGGCTTCTGATGAGAGCGAGGCGATCTTGAGGGAGTTACGAACTTCTTTGGGGTCAACACCCAGCGGCGCACGCCGCCTGGTCCGGCTCTTCGCGGGGCCATATTCATAAACGGGAGCATGAAAAGGAAGAGATATTACGGAGAGCAAAAAGTATCTTACTTTTTGCTCCCACGGCGGAAGCCGCCGAACCGCGCTGACAGCGCGGTTATACTTATAAACAGGAGCACGAAAATTAAGAAATTTTCTGCTCCCGTTAATATTCCGTTCCCGTTCATCTTGCCGACGCCCGCGAACGAGCGTCGTTCACCTTCGGCGGGATTGACGCGGAAGGAATCCGGCCGGATTGACTCGGCGACTCGGGAAACAGCGATTGCGGGGCGCTTGGTCCTGGCGGACTTTGCGCCCCTTCGCATTCGCCGCATCACCTCACGGGCGCCCCAGGCTGCCGGTAGTTCGCCAACACGCCTTCTTTCGCGGACTCCTTATCACTCGCGGACACGTCGGAACATTTGCTCGCGCATTTATCATAGGGAGCGGTGCAAACCGTATTCAACGCGTTTGCAAGTTTCCTGGACAAACATATTTGAAGGTCGTCGGTGCAATTCTGGAGACAAGAATCGGCGCGCGCCTCTTGAGCAACCCCAAACAGCATCAGCCCCAGACACAAGGCGCATCCCATCGCGGTCAGTTTCGCTATCATTGAAGTCCTCCCTCTCGTTTCAGGTTTTGGAGCTGAAACATCCGTAACACGGCTACGGCGGCAAGGTCCACGGAAACGTGCTTGCTTTCGAGATAGTAACGGGGGCGGAAAATTTTCTTCCTTTTCGCGCTCCCGTTTGTTTGTACGGCCCCGCGCATATTACTGGGAGCAAAAAGGAAGATATTTTTTGCTCCCAGGGCCATCGCCACGGGGCAAACAGAGGGACGCAAGCGGGAAAAGCGACGAACGCTGGAGATGAACATGACCGGGCGCACGCGCCCCATTGGCGCACGCGCCGCACTTGTGCTCGGGCTGTTCATTGTGCGACATGGAGGCTGCGCCGCGGTGGAATCGGACCGGGACAACGGCAATCCCCCAATGATTTCAGTTCCGGCGCAAACCACTGATCCGCGAGGGCGCTCTCATGAGGGTGAAGCCGCTTGTCAAAGGCTTGCTGACGTTTGTTCCCGGTTCCCACCTTTTTCTCCCCAAAAAGAAATCGGACGGTGGAGCTCACTGCGCCGCATATTGTTACGGCGTATGGCTGGAGCATCTTACCATGCTCCGGGAAAACGGCCTGCGGGACATTCCGGACACGCTGGCCGAGCTTGGCCCCGGCGATTCTTTGGGGGTCGGGCTGGCGGCCATGCTGTCGGGTGTGAACAATTATTACGCCTTGGACGTATTGCAGCACTCGGAAACGGAATTGAATTTGAAGATATTCGACGAGCTCGTGGAGATGTTCAAGGCGCGGGCAGGGAGGCCGGAAAAGGGCTGTCCGGACTTCGATTGCTATTTGGACGAAAATCTTTTCCCCTCGCATATTTTAACGCAGGATGTCTTGCGGGCGTCATTGAGCGAGCACAGGCTTGACCGGATAAGAAGATTGATCGCCGGCCAAGTTGACGATGCGTCAGCAGCCAAAATGAGCCTGCAATACGTCGCTCCCTGGTTTGACGACAGCCTGTTGAAAGAGGGATCGGTCGATGTGATTTTGTCCCATTCGGTGCTTGAGCACGTTATCGATCTTGAAGATGCATATGTTATTATGTATAAATGGTTAAAGCCTGGAGGGTTTATTTCAAATTTCATCGACCTCAGAGCTCACGGGGTCGACAAAATTGAAAATGGCCACTGGAAGTATTCGGAGTTGCTGTGGAAGGCCATACTGGGAAAAAGGCCGTACTTGATCAATCGTCTTCCTTATTCGATGCACAGATCGTTTGCCGAGGGCGCCGGCTTTCGATTGGTGTGCGATCTGAAGCAGTACATAACGAACGGGATAAACCGACGCCAGCTCGCCAGGCGATGGAAAGATCTTTCCGATGACGATCTGGCGTGCATGGGGGCGTTCATGCAGGCGAGGAAGGACGCCCTGTAAGCTCGCCCCCGGGGAGAACGGCGCGGGCCGGTCGCGCCGGGAGGAATTGGGCCGGGACGCCCTGCGTCGCGGCATGCCGGAGGCGTTTGGGCATTATTAGCGGGAGCAGAAAATTTCTTAATTTCCGTACTCCTGTTTATAAGTATAACCGCGCTGTCAGCGCGGTTAGGCGGCTTCCGCCGTGGGAGCAAAAAGTAAGATACTTTTTGCTCCCAGTAATATTTCGTATCGACTCAATACGTTGACAGAGAGAGCGCATGAAAAGCAATACTCTTGAAGTGTATGTTGAAAATGGCAAAGACAACAACTTCAATCTGATCCGTCTTTTCGCCGCGATGCTTGTTCTTTTCAGTCATAGTTTCGCCATCGCCCTGGGGACGGGTGAAGAGGAGCCATTGAGGAAATTGATCGGAATGACTCCCGGTACGATGGCTGTCGACATTTTTTTCATCACGAGCGGTTTTTTGGTGACCAGAAGTCTTGTTTCCAGAGAAAATATATCGGATTTTATTGTTGCGCGAGTTTTACGAATATACCCGGCTTTGATCGTCTCAATTTTGACAACGGTTATTGTTTGCGGAATATATTTTAATTGCGGAAATTTATACACATACTTCATATCTTCTCAAACAATAAAGTTTGTCCTGGTAAAATGTATATCTTTATTCGGAGATGCTTCCACCTTGCCAGGTGTATTCCAAGATAACGCCTTTCCCATTGTAAACGGGTCATTGTGGACTTTGCCGGAAGAACTGAAAATGTATGGAAGTATTGGGATTTTGTGGGTTATTGTGTACAATGCGACAAGAGGAAGTAAAAAATATTACAGCCTGGTTTTTATTGCTATTGCAATATTTATTTTGCCGACCACATATATGATGAAATACGGATTGACATTTAACGAATTTAGCTCAAATCGTCTGATGTTGTTGTTTTATGTCGGAGGAGCGTATTATCTCGCGAGGAGGTATATTGTATTAAGCGGATTTATTTTTTTTATATTATGCTCATCGCTCATTTTTTCATTATTTATTAATCTTAAGGTATTTTTTGCAACATATATGCTGGTTATTCCGTATGTCATGCTCTTTATTGCGTATGTTCCTTCAGGATTTATTCGCTCGTTTAACAGGCTTGGCGACTATTCATATGGAGTGTATATTTACGCATTTCCTGTCCAGCAAATGATTGTATCGATCACAAAGCCAATCAGCCCGATGCACATGTTTGCCGTATCTGCATTGATTTCGTTGCTTTGCGCTTTTTTGTCGTGGCATGTCATTGAGAGGAAAGCGTTACGACTGAAGCAAAGATTTACCGCGACACGATAAGCCGCGAGCCTGCCATAAGCGTAAAACTTCCGCTCGCCTTCTCATTTACGAACGGGGCATACAGTCAAAAACCGTATGCCCCGTTGCTCTTTAGAAAGAAAATTGCAAGCCGAGCGTGCCTCCGAGGCCATCGATCCCGGTGGAATCGAAATTGCCGATATGGCGATAGTTGGCGCTGGCCATAAATTTGACATTATCCGTCATATTCATGTTCACGCCAAGCCCGGTGACGCCGGAGAAATAGGCGTTCGTCGCCGAAAGCGGCGTATAGGCGTCGGACATCCAGAGGCCTCCGGCGCCGATTGTGGCGAACACGGAACCGGCGTTGTTGCCGAAATCATAGAAATGCCAACGGGCGAATCCTTCAGCGCCAAGACCGTTCAAATCATAACTGGCGTTTGCGCTGTCCGAGGGAACCGTGTTTTTGCTGTTCAGGTAAATACCCTGGCCGCGCACCCCAAGCTCCAAGCCATTGGCGACAAAATAACCGAGATCGACCCCGTAGGTCATGAAATAATATGCGTTGCTGTTGAGTGATCCATAGCCGCTGACCATGGGCGTAATGGTGATGTCGCCCTGGCTGCTATTTCCTGCATGGGCATGATGTGCCCCAACCATGGTCATCGTGAGAAACCCAAGCATCAAGATGAACTTCTTCATATAGCCTCCTTGCCATTTTTTCTAAATACAACACTGGCCACATGGCCATTCTGCCTCTTGCCATGTTTGTGCGTGTTTTTTGTCGCCAGATACGCCAATAAAACTTCAATATGCAAGACTTTTTTTGATTTAGCAAATTGCATGCCAAAATTGCTTGAATTTTCAGGCAGGGCCGTGAGCCATGTTTTTTGCCGGAACCGGGACGGCGGCGCGCGGTCTTTCTACGCCGCCAGCCCGCCGCCCGAGCGCGGGCGATTGTCGAGCTTGCCGCCGAAAAACGTAAGCGCCGCGCGGGCGATTTCGGGATCGGGGATGTGCGAGCCGATGCGGCTCGGATTTTGTTTGCCCAGGCGGCAATCGCGGCAGCAGGGCAGTTCGCCGTCGGTGTTGACGGTTTCGCGCACCCTCGCGCGCTTGGGGTGGTTCCAGGCCGTGAGGAAATCCGTTTCATTCAGGTTTCCGGCCGAGCCGGCCCCGCCGCAGCAGATGCCGGCCGAGCCGTCGACGTTGACGGTGACCCCCCTCCACGGCGCTTCGCACACGGCGCCGGGGTCGCCAGGTCCTGGCTCGGCTGCGGCGAAAAGCGGCGGGAGAACGACATGGACGCCGATTTTGTCGCCCATCTCCTTGGCCAGGCGCATCGTCTCGTCGGCCGTCTTCTGATAGAAATACAGGGATTCCCGGGCCAGGGCCGGACTGTCGGCCCGCAGGGGCAGGACGTTGAGCACCTCGACGCCGAGTTCGCCCGCCAGGACCGTCAGACGCGGCAATTCCAGAATCGTCGAGCGCATGGCCACGAAATTGAATTCCAGGACCGGCACGATCGACCCGGCGGCGAGCTTGCGGGCGGTGAGACCGGCGATGTCGCCGACCAGGCGGATAAAATCGCCGCCTTTGCGGATGGCGTTGTACGTTTTCGCCGAGGCGCCGTCGCAGCTGATTTTGAGAAAGGTGACTTGCTTATCCACCAGATAGGCGCTTTTTTCGGCGTTCAGAAGCGAGCCGTTGGTGAGCACGATGGTAGAGGTTCCGGCCTTTTGGGCCAAGCCGAGCAGATTGTCGAGGCCGGGATGGAGCAGCGGTTCGCCGCCCGTGATGCTGACGGTGCGCACATGCGGCAAGACAGCGCCGAGGCGCTCCACGGCGGCCGGGGAGAGATCCGCTTCGGGGCGGTGCTGCTGGCAGCAGGTCAGGCAACGAAAATTGCACCGTTCGGAAATGGTCAAGGCGATGGATTCCGGGTAGCTGTCCACGACGCCGGCGCCGGCGGCGGCATGGGCCGTGTTTTTCCCCTGATTGGCGTCTTTGAGATTGTGGGCGCTTGACATTGCGGCCTCGCGGAAAAAATGGATTCCTCCCGGAAACCTGCACGACCCGTGCCAATGCTCGGCTGGCGGGACGGCCGCCGGACTGCGGCGATGCGGCGCGACCGCTTGGAAAAGCGTTTTTTTCCCGCAGCGAAAAACAGCGGGAGGCAAGGCGCGCGGGAGCCTGGCGGCGAAACGGGGAAGGGAGTCTGGCGCCTTATTACCGGGAGCAAAAGTATCGCACTTTTTGCTCAAAGCGGCGGACGCCGCTTGGCTCCGCCAAAAGCGGGACCATACTTATCAATGGGAGCGCAAAAATGAAGACATTTTCTGCTCCCATTAATAATAGGCGGAATTGGACAGCAGGGCGATCACGTACAAGCGGATGACGCGAATCATTGCGTACGTCAGGATCGCGGCATACACAATTTGCGTCCGGTTTCGCCACAAATATGATGGAAACATACGGCAGACTTCCTTTCCCGCCGGAGTGCGGGCATATTCTGCGTGATATATTTTGAGACGACTCCGGATATGCAAAAGTTACTGCCCTGAAAAAAAATGCGCCGCGCCTTAGGCGGCGCTATGCGATGCGTGAGAGGGGAAAATTTCGAAGTTTTCTCGATCTTGGAAAAATCGCCGCATGTTGCCCGGGGCGTGAAACCATTGCCCGTCCACGGCCGTCTATTGCCAAAAGGTTAGCTTGCGCCCGGCGCGGGCCGGCCGGGCCTGTTTCCCGGGCCGCATCCCGGACGCGGCGCATCCCCGCCCCAATGATTTTCGCCGACATCGCATCCTAGTCATCAGCAAGGACGGAATTTCATGCCGCGAAAACGCAGAGTTTTGCTTCTGGCGGGCGCTGGGGCGCTTTTGGCCGCGCTCGCCTGTCCGTGGTGGTTTCGCGCCGGCGCCGGCCACGGTCCGGCCTTCGTGACGGCGCAGGTCAAACGGGGCGATCTGGAGGCCTTCATCAGCGCCACGGGCACCATCGAGCCCGAGGAGGTCGTCGACATCGGCGCGCAGGTTGCGGGCGTCATCAGCGCCTTCGGCAAGGACGCGAACGGCCGCAGCATCGATTACGGTTCGGCCGTGGACAAGGACATGGTCCTGGTGCGGATCGACGACGCGCTCTACGCCGCCGCCGTCGCCACAGGCGAGGCCCAGGTCCAGCAGGCCAAGGCGAACAAGGCCGGCGCCGACGCGAATGTGTTCCAGATGAAGGCCAAGCTGCTGCAAGCCGGCCAGGATTGGGAGCGGGCGCAGACGGTCGGGCCTTCCGAGGCCTTGTCCAAGAGCGCCTACGACCAATACCGGGCCAACTTCGAGGTGGCGCGGGCCAACCTGGCGGCGGCCGAAGCCGCCGTGATCCAGACCCAGGCCGCCGTGGCCCAGGCCCAGGCCGGCCTGCAAAGCGCCCGGATCAATCTTGGCTACTGCACCATCAAGTCCCCGGTGAAGGGAGTGATCATCGACCGCCGCGTCAACATCGGCCAGACCGTGGTCTCAAGCCTGAGCGCCCCGAGCCTGTTTCTGATCGCCAAGGACTTAAAACGCGTCCAGGTCTGGGTGTCGGTGAACGAAGCCGACATCGGCAGCATTACCCCTGGAGCGCCGGTGACCTTCACCGTGGACGCCTTCGCCGGCCGGACCCTCAGCGGAGTGGTCGGCAAGATCCGTCTCAACGCCACCATGACCCAGAACGTGGTCACCTACACCGTCGAGATCAATTTCAGCAACGGCGACGGCGCGCTTTTGCCCTACCTGACGGCCAACGTGCTGTTCACGACCGGGCGGCGCGAGGACGTGCTCATGGTTCCGAACGCGGCCCTGCGCTTCACTCCCGCTCGCGGCCAGGCCGTCGAGAACGCCGGTCGCGGCGGCCGGGGGGAAAGCCGCGAGTCCGCGGGCGCCTTGCAGGGCAGCGGGACCATCTGGCTGGCCGAGGGCGACAAAGCCAGGCCCATGCACGTGAAAACCGGGCTGTCCGACGGCGCCTGGACCCAGATCGAAGGGCCGGACGCCGTCGAGGGCCAAACCGTGATCCTGGGACAGGCTGCGGCCGAGACCGCCCAAACCGGACAGTCCGGCGAAGAGCGCAGCCCGTTCACGCCCCAGATCGGGCGCGCAGGACGTCCGACCCAACCCGCCCCAGGCCCTGCGGGCATGGAACGCTAAGGCAGGCCGGAACCGGGCATGGACCTCATCGAACTGCGCGACGTCCACAAAATCTACCGGCTCGGACTGATCGACGTGCCGGTGCTCAAGGGCGTGTCCCTGACGGTCGCGGCCGGGGAATTCGTGTCCCTGATGGGAACCAGCGGCTCGGGCAAGAGCACGCTCATGAACATCCTGGGCTGCCTGGACCGGCCGAGCAGGGGCGAGTACCGGCTGGAAGGGCGCGAAATCTCCGGGCTCAATCCCGGGCAGCGGGCCAGGTTGCGCAACCGGACCATCGGTTTCGTCTTCCAGAGTTTCAACCTGCTCGCGCGCACCTCGGCCCTGGACAACGTCATGATACCGCTCGAATACTGCCGGGAGCCGGTGGCCGACCACGAGAAAAAGCGGCGGGCGGCGGAGCAGCTGGCCAAGGTCGGGCTTGAAGACCGCCTGGACCACCAGCCTTCCCAGCTCTCCGGCGGCCAGCAGCAGCGCGTGGCCGTCGCCCGGGCGCTGGTCAACAGGCCCAGGCTCCTGCTGGCCGACGAACCGACCGGCAACCTCGATTCGAGCACCAGCCGGGAATTGCTGCAGATGTTCACCCGGCTCAACCAAGACGAGGGCATCACCATCGTCATCGTGACCCACGACCCGGACGTGGCCCGCACGGCGGGCCGGATCGTGACCATCAAGGACGGACTGATCGAGGCGATCGCGGCTTCGCCCGGCCGGGCGGGGGAGGCGGCGTGAGACTGTACGTCACGCTGAAAACCGCCTTTCGCGCCCTGCGCCGCAACGTCATGCGCACCGTGCTCACCACGCTCGGCATCATCATCGGCGTGGCCTCGGTCATCACCATGATGGAAATCGGCAAAGGCGCCTCCCTGGCCATCCAAAAGACCATGACCAGCATCGGGGCCAACACCCTGGTGGTCCTGCCCGGCGCGGCCAGCGCGTTCGGGGTCAACTTCGGCGCCGGTTCGGTCGTCACCTTGAGCCCGAAGGACGCCGCAGCCATCGCCCTGGAATGCCCCGGGGTGCGCAGCGTGGCCCCGATCGTGCGCGCCCGCGCCCAGGTGGTGTACGGCAACCGCAACTGGGTGCCGACCTATATCTATGGCACAACGCCGTCGTTTTTGACCGTGCGCGACTGGGAGGAGCTCGACCGGGGCGCGGTGTTCAGCGAGCACGACGTGCGCAACGCGAACAAGGTGTGCCTGGTCGGCCAGACGATCGTCCGGGAGCTGTTCGGCGGGCTTTCCCCGCTGGGCCAGGAGGTCCGCATCCGCAACGTGGCCTTCAAGATCGTCGGAGTGCTCAAAAAGAAGGGCGCCAACCTGATGGGCCTGGACCAAGACGACATCCTCCTGGCCCCCTGGACGACGATCAAGTACCGCGTGGTGGGAACCTCGCTCGGGGGCGGCAACCAAAGCGCCACGAACACGGCCAATTCCGGCGAGGTCAACAGCCTCAACCAGATCTATCCAAACTTGCAGCAAAATCTCTACCCGGTGGCCTCCGACACCGAGCTTGCGGACTCGCCCCAGCCGATCCGCTTCACGAGCGTGGACCAGATCCTGACCGCCGCCGCGAGCAGCGAGGAAATACCGGCCGCCATCGCCCAGATCACCGGCCTGCTGCGCGAACGCCATCGCCTCAAGGCCAAGGAAGCAAACGACTTCAACGTCCGGGACATGACCGAAATCACCAAGGCCATGAGCTCCACCACCGAGCTGATCACCAGGCTTTTGCTTTACGTGGCCATGATCTCGCTGGCCGTCGGCGGGGTGGGGATCATGAACATCATGCTCGTCTCGGTCACGGAGCGCACCCGCGAGATCGGACTGCGCATGGCCGTGGGAGCGGAGCAAAAAGACATCCTGCGCCAGTTCCTGACCGAGGCCGTGGTCTTGTGCCTGCTCGGCGGCGTCATGGGAATCGTCATCGGACGCGGCAGCTCGTACGTCGTGTCCAAGGTGTTGCACTGGCCGACCGCGTCCTCGGTGGAGGCGATCGTGGCCTCGGTGGCCGTCTCGGCCACGGTGGGCGTGGTTTTCGGATTTTATCCGGCCTGGAAGGCCTCGCGGCTCGATCCCATCGAAGCGCTGCGCTACGAATAGGACGCACGACATGCAAATTCCCGCCGGCAAGCCCACCGCTTCCGTCCTGGCGGCCGCCGCCCGGCTGGCCATGCTGCTCGCCGCCTTGTCCACGGCGGGCTGCGCGGTCGGCCCCGATTTCAAGACCCCGCAAACGGCCGCGCCCGAGGCCTGGAGCGGGTCCGCACCGAACCAATCGGCCGAACCGGCGCCATTGGCGCAGTGGTGGCGGCAGTTCAACGATCCGCTTCTGGTCGATCTGGTGGAGCAAGCCCTGGCGGACAACCTGGACCTGAAAACCGCGCGGGCGCGTCTGCGCCAGGCCCGGGCCGCGCGCGGCGTGGCCGTCGGCGGCCTTCTGCCGCACGTGACCGCGACCGGCGAATACCAGCGCCAACAAAACGCCGCCGCCGGCGGCCAGGGGCAAAAGTCCGCGGGCTTCAGTCCTGTCCAGGATCTGTACATGACCGGCCTGGACGCGGTCTGGGAGCTCGACCTGTTCGGCGGCCAGCGCCGCCAGGTCGAGGCGGCCGGCGCCGGCGTGGCGGCCGCCGTGGAAAACATCCGCGACGCGCAGGTCAGCGCCGCAGCCGAAGTAGCCCTCGATTACGTGACTCTGCGCGGCTATCAGCGGCAGATCGCAGTCGCCAAAGACACCCTGGCGGCCCAACAGGCCACCGCCGCCATCATCCGCAGGCAAAAAGACGCGGGCTTCGCCAGCGCCCTTGACGCGGCGAGCGCCGAGGCGACGGCCCTGACCACCCAGGCGCTGATTCCGGTCCTGGAGACGAGCGCGCGCCAGACCATCCACGCGCTCTCGTTGCTGCTCGCCCGGCCGCCCGCGGACCTGGTCGGGCGCCTGTCCGGAGACGGCCCGCAGCCCAGCGCCCCGGCGAGCCTGCCCGTGGGCGTTCCCTCGGATCTGTTGCGCCGGCGCGCCGACATCCGGGAGGCTGAGGCGCAGCTGCACGCGGCCACGGCCCAAATCGGCGTCGCGGTCGCGGACTTTTTCCCGAGTTTTTCCCTGACGGGCAACGTCGGCTGGAGCAACAACCTGCTCGGCTTGTGGTGGGCCGCGGCGAGCCGGTCGTTTTCGTTTGGGCCGTCGATCAGCTGGCCGATCTTCCAGGGCGGAGCGATCCAGGCCAACGTGCGCTTGCAGGAAGCGCTCAAGGACCAGGCCTACCTCGCCTACCAAAAGACCGTGCTGACGGCTTTCCAGGATGTCGAAAACGCCTTGGTCGCCCTCGGCCAGGAGCAACTGCGACGCCGGGCGCTCACGCAGGCCGTCGCGGCCAACCGCAAGGCCGTGGACCTGTCGCTCGTCCTGTATGCGGCGGGCCAGACGGATTTCTTGAGTGTTTTGACGGCCCAGCGCGCCCTGTACGTGAACGAGGACGCTCTGGCGCAGAGCGAGCGCAACGTCGCCACCTGCCTCATCGCCCTGTACAAGGCGCTCGGCGGCGGCTGGGAATCCTTGCCTCCGGAAACGGGGGAAGCGGCGCCGGCCGCCGAACAGGCCGCCGCGCCCGTCTCGCCCGTTTCGCCCGTTTCGCCGGACGCTACATTTCCACTTGGATAGGCAGGATCACCGTGGTCACGCCGCGTTGCTGCAGGCGGCGCTGGATGGCGTAGGCCGTCTGGTTGTGCAGGATGCGGTGGTAGAATTTATCCAGGCAGAAGGTCAGCTGGCCGGAGAAAACCACGGATTGCGGATATTCCCGCGCGACCACGGCGCACAGATCCACCGCGCTGGTCACCACCTCGGTGCCGACGGCCGTGCGATAGTCCGCGGCCAACCCCAGTTTGCGCGCCAGCTCCACATATTTTTCCAGGCTCGTCTTGACCGAATCCTTCAAGGCGTCGATGGCTCTGGCGCCCTTGAAGGAGCTCGAATCCACCACGGCCACGGAAACGAAGACCACGTTTTTGTAATGGCCGGGAAAATTGCGGATGATCGACATCAGGGTGTGGATTCCAAAGCCGTTGAACCCGGTGACCAATTGCACCGCCGTGCGCGCCTGGGGGTCCAGGACGGCGTCGTTGGCCGGTCCCGGGAAGTTCAACTGCATCAAGGTGTTGTTGAAATTTTCAAGCTGATCCTTGACCTTGTTGTAATGGCCCTTGATGACGAAACACAAAATCACCGTCAGGCCGGTGATGAGCAGCGTGATCCAGCCGCCCTCGGAGAATTTCTCGATCAGGGTGATGACCAGGATGGTGGCGCACAGGATAAATCCGGTCGCGTGGACGCTCAAATGCTGCAACCACTTCTTTTCCTCTTTGCGGTGCCTGATGAAGAAGCGGGACATGCCGAATTCGGACAGGGAGAAGGTCAAAAACACGTTGATGGAGTACATGACGATCAGGGCGCTGATGGAGCCTCCGGTGTAGAACAGAAGCAGGATGGCGGAGACGCCCATGAGCACCACGCCGTTCTGGCTGGTCAGGCGGTCCGAGAGCGAGGCGAAGCGGGTGGGCAGCCAATAATCCGTGGCCATGTTGGCCATGACCCGGGGGCCGTCGAGAAAGCCGGCCTGGGCCGCGACCAGGAGCAGCGCGCCTTCCGAGAGGATGGTGACCAGCGCCAGGGTGGACCCCATGGGCCAGGCGCCGAAGACCATTTCGGCCAGGACCGTGTTGAGGGTCTTGCCTTCGGTGGGGACCGTCTTCCACAGTTCGTAGCAGATAAAGAGCCCGGCGGCGGTCAGAGCCAGGGAGGTGGCCATGTAGACCATGGTCCGCTTGCCGGTTTGCACCCGTGGTTCGCGCATGATCTGCAGGCCGTTGGAAACGGCCTCGATGCCGGTGTAGGTGCCGCCGCCGAGGGAATAGGAGTGGATGAGCAGCAAGAAGACGCCAAGCCCGCCGATCTTGGGCAGGTCCATGGTCCAGTTGCCGCTGAATTCCGCCGCGAATTCGGGGATGGCGGCGGTGTGGCTGAAAATGCCGTACCCCAGGAGCACGGCGTGGGTGGCGATGAAAAGCATGAAGATCGGGGCCAGGATCGAGATCGATTCCTTGATCCCGCGCAGGTTCAAGACGATCAGGACCAGGATGAGCACGAATGAGCATTCGATCTTATAGGCCTGGTATTCCAGGGGCAGAAAGCTGAACAGGGCGTCCGTGCAGGACACGATGGAGACGGTGATGGTCAGGATGTAGTCCACGAGCAGCGCGCAGCCGGAAATGACGCCGGCCTTGTTCCCGAGCATGTGCGTGGCCACGATGTAGCCGCCGCCGCCCTGGGGGAAATGTTCGATGATACGCGAGTAGGCGTAGGAGATGATGAAAACCGTCAGCGCCATGGCCGGGGCGAGCAGGATGGCCAGGTAGTAGTGTCCCTGGAGCGCCCGGAAGGCCTCTTCGGGACCGTACGCCGAGGAGGACAGGCCGTCGGCCCCCAGGCCGATCCAGGCCAGGAAGGGAATCAGGGCCATTTTATGGAATATCGAGTGGTCGCCCAGATCGCGCGGCGCGCCGATCAGACGGCGGTAAATCCTGGCCGGCAGTCCGGGCTGATCGCGGCCGCCGTCAGGGGCGACATTTTTGTTTGAAGGCATCGGGGGGTACTCCTGATTCTTGATTCGGGAATGTTCCGGGACCGGCCGAGCAAGCCCGGGCCAGGGGATGGCTTGAATCTAGGATATGTAGTAAAATTAGCATAAAGATTTTGTAAAAAAATCCCTCCAAAATATAAAGATTGTGTAAAAATAGGTTCTCGGGTAACGCCCGCACACGGATTTGGCGCCGACGATTTTGTCAATAGTCGCAAACTGTGTTTCTTTATCGACCAACAGGCGGGCTTCGGAAATATGGCTATCGATCGCAAAACTTCGTTCCAGGGCAAGATCAAGAAATTCGTCATCGGCAAGGATTTGGACCTGGGCGACCGGCGTATTTTCCACAGCTTGTCGCTGATCGCTTTTTTCGCCTGGGTCGGCCTTGGCGCGGACGGGCTTTCCTCGTCGTGTTACGGTCCCTCCGAGGCCTTCCAGGCGCTCGGGGCGCATCCGCATCTGGCGGTATTCGTGGCCTTGGCCACGGGGCTGACCATTTGCATCATCAGCGCCAGCTATTCCCAGATCATCGAGCATTTTCCCACGGGCGGCGGCGGCTACATCGTGGCGACCAAACTGTTGTCGCCGGCCATCGGCATGGTCTCCGGCTGCGCCCTGCTCATCGATTACGCCTTGACCATCACCTTGTCCGTCGCCAGCGGAGCGGACGCCATCTTCAGTTTTTTGCCCGAAACCTGGGCGGCTCACCGCCTGGACTTCGCCTTGGCCGGCGTGGTCGTGCTCCTGGTTCTCAATCTGCGGGGGGTCAAGGAATCGGTCATGGTCCTGGTGCCGATTTTCATGGTCTTCGTCATCACCCACGCCATCGTCCTTGGCTACGGTTTAGGGGTGCACGCGGTTGAAATTCCCGCCCACGTGGCGCGGATCTCCGAGGGGATCGCGGTCTCCAGATCGCAGCTGGGGTTCTGGGGCGTGATCATGCTCATCATGCACTCCTATTCCATGGGCGCGGGCACGTACACCGGCATCGAGGCCGTGTCCAACGGCCTGCCGATCCTGCGCGAACCGAAAGTCAGAACAGGCAAGCGGACCATGTTGTACATGGCTGTTTCCCTGGCGGTCACGGTCATGGGCCTGATGTTCGCCTATCTCCTGTTCAACGTGCAGGAGCAGCCGGGCAAGACCTTAAACGCCGTGCTGTTCGACGCGATCACGACCTCCTGGCCCGAGCCCTGGAATTATTCCTTCGTGCTCGTCACCCTGGTTTCCGAAGCCGCACTGTTGTTCGTGGCCGCCCAGACCGGCTTCCTGGACGGTCCCCGCGTGCTTTCCAACATGGCCCTGGACCGCTGGTTTCCGACCCGTTTCGCCATGCTTTCGGACCGGCTGGTCACCAAAAACGGCATTTTGCTCATGGGGGCCTCGGCCCTTTTCCTGATGATCGCCACCAAAGGCTCGGTCGACCTTCTGATCGTCCTGTATTCGATCAACGTGTTCATCACCTTCGTCCTGTCCCAGCTGGGCATGGTCAAGCACTGGTGGCGCGACAGGCGCGTTTCCCCCGGCTGGATCAAGGGGTTGTGTCTCAACGGCCTGGGCCTGGCGTTGTGCTCGTTCATCCTGGCTATGGTCGTCATCGTCAAGTTCGGGGAGGGCGGCTGGGTGACCATGCTGGTCACCTCGGCCTTCGCCGCCTTTGCCTGGTTCACCAAGCGGCACTACAACCAGACCTGGGAGCAGCTCAAACAACTCGACGTCCTGGTCGAAGCCGCCAGAATCGCCCCGCGCGCGGGCAAGAAAGAATGCCCGGGGGGGGCCATTTTAGCGGAATGCGATGCAAATGCCCGGACCGCTGTACTTTTAGTCAACGGTTACAATGGTCTGGGCCTGCACACTCTGGGCACGATCATGCGCTATTTCGAGGGGGATTTCGACAACTTCATCTTCATCCAGGTCGGCCAGGTCGATGCAGGCACCTTCAAGACGGCCGAGGAATTAGATGAACTCAAACGGAAGATGGAAGCGGGGCTCAACCGCTACGTGCAGCTTCTGGAGCAAAGCGGTTATTACGCCGAAGCGCATTGGGTCGTGGGCACGGACGTCAACAAGGAGATCCTCGACCTCGCCCCGGTTTTGGCCGAGCGGTTTCCCCGGGTGGTCTTTTTCGGCGGGCAGCTGGTGTTCGAACAAGACACCTTTTTCACCCGCCTGCTGCACAACTACACGGTGTTCACGCTGCAACGCGAATTCTACCGCCTCGCCATTCCCTTCATGATTTTGCCGGTGCGCCTGGCGACGGGCGTTCCGGAGGGAAACAAGGAGGCGGCGTAAAGACCGCGCGCCTGGAAACCTCGGGCTATTTGGACTTTTTGCCCATCACCTGGGTGATCTTCTTGGCCAGCGTGTCGAAATTGAAAGGTTTGACGATGTAGTTGGTCGCCCCGGCCAGGACGGCTTGGGTGACCGCCTCCTCCGTGCCTTCGGCCGTGAGCATGATGATGGGGAGCTTGTTGAATTCCTCTTTGGTCCGGACTTCCTTGAGCAGCTCGAAACCGCTTTTGACCGGCATGTTCCAGTCGAGCAGAACCAGATCGACTTTCTTTTGCTCCAAAACCTCCAGGGCCATGTTGCCGTCGCCGGCTTCCTCGAAATTGACGAAACCCATCGCGCGCAAATGGTGCTTGAGGGTTTTGCGCACGACTTGGAAATCGTCGACAAGCAGAATCGTGGCCGTCAGATCCATGGGTCTTTTGGTCGCCTCGGTGACTGGTTTTGGGCAGGTTTGTACCCTCTCTTCCGCCCTCGTACAAGAGCACGGCGTCACGCTCTCGCGCCGGGATGGACAAATCTTACGTAACTATCTTGAAATACTGGACATGCTTTTTATTCGGGACAAACCCGCGCAGGACGTCCCGGACCATTGCGACCATCCGGATTGACCTCTTTGCGCGGCTCGTGCATAGGCAACAAGGCCATCGACGCCACGCATCCTTCACCGGTTACGCGCCGGGCGCCCGGTCTTGTCCGGGCGCCCGGCCGGGGAACAGCATGGGCCTGCTCAATATCGCCGATCTCAAGCCCGGGATGACCGTTGCCCGCGACGTGACCGGAAAGAACGGGCGGATGCTTTTGCCCAAGGGCCTGACGCTGACCGAGGCCCATTTGCGCGTCTTCAACATCTGGGGCGTGACCGAGGCCGAAGTGTACGGCGCCTCGCGCGACGAGGCCAGCGAGGCGGCGCTTGACGCCATCGACGCCGGCGTTCTCAAGGCCGCCGCCAGCCAGGCCGCGCTCATGTTCTCCGCAAGCAACACGGACCATCCGGCCGTCTCCGAGCTGCTCAGGCTGCGGGTCATCGAACTGGCGGAAACGGCCGCAACGGCCGATCAGGCCAATCAGGCCGGTCCCGCCGGCCCCGTCAAAGAAGCGGACCAGGGCGATCCGCCTCCGGCGCCGTCCTCTCCGGAGGCGCTGCTCGCGGGCGACCAGGACATGGGCAGCTTTCCCGAAGTCTATTTCGAACTGCAAAAAGCCCTCGACGATCCGGGCAGCTCCGACGCCCACATCGCCGACATCATCGGCCGCGATCCCGGGCTGACCGCAAGGCTGCTCAAGCTGGCCAACAGCCCATTGTACGGTTTTTCCAGCCGCATCGATTCCCTGGCGCGCGGGGTGATGATGATCGGCGGCCGGGAACTCTTCCAACTGGCGCTGGGACTGACGGTCATCGACAAATTCAAGGACGTCCCGCCCGGGCTTTTGAGCGCGCGCCAGGTGTGGGAACACGCCATCGGCTGCGCCGTGTTCGCGCGCGTCCTGGCCGTGCACGCGCGCAATCTCTCGCATGACCGCCTGTTCGTGGCCGGGCTGCTCCACGATCTGGGACGGCTGGTCATGCTCAAGAAAATTCCCCGGCACATGGCCCGGATCGTGAAAACGGCCCAAAGCGAGCGCATTCCCCTGCATCTCGCGGAAAAACGGCATCTCGGCTACGATCACGCCGAACTCGGCCGGGCTCTCATGAGAAAGTGGCGGCTTCCGCCGGTGTTGTGCGAAATCGTGGCCGCCCATCACGAACCCGAAACTGCCGCCGATGTTCCGGAAGCGGCCTTGATCCATCTGGCCGACCTGATGGCCGTGTCCGCAGGCGACGGTTCGCTGTGCGTCCCGAGGCTTTCCCCGGCCGCCTGGGACCAGCTGGGGCTGTCCGTCAGCGTCCTGGCCGTGGCCCTGTCCCAGGCCAAGCGCCAGATGCGCGAGATGGTCGCCTCGTTTTTGGACCGGATATGAACAGCGAAAAGCAATTGGCCCTGCTCGAAGCCCAGATCAAGAGCCTGCAAGCCGAAAAGGAATCCGCCCTGCTGGCTCTGGGCGCGGCCGCGGGACTCGGGCATTTCGGAACCCACTATTCCAAGCTCCCAAGCCCGGTCCCGATCCTCGCCGAAACGGCCGCCCGCATGAGGGACATGATCAAGCTCGCCTCGGTGGCCGTGTATCTGGTGGACGAAACGACCAACGACGTCGTTTTGTCCTTTTTCGACGGCGACGGCTCGGGCTTTGATCCGGACGCCGAAATCGCGGCCCTGATCGCCGACCAGACCTTCGCCTTGGCGCTCGGGCTCAACCGGGCGTCGTTCGCCGCCGCCCGCGACGGCTCGGGGCAGCTTCTGCTGCATCCCCTGAGCACCCCGGCGCGGACCCGGGGCATGATCGTGGCCTGCCTGGCCCAGCCCAGGCGGACGATCACGGACATCACCCTGGCGCTGTTCACCGTGGTCGCCAACGCCTGCGCTCAGGCCCTGGAGAGTTTCGAGCACTACCGCTCCATCGACGCCATCCGCCTGGGGCTGGAGGAGCGCATCGAAAAGCGCACCGCCGAACTCCAGGAAGCGTTCGAGCGGCTGCGGGTGATCCTCGATTCGGTCCAGGCCGGGGTGGCCGTGGTCGACGCCGCGACCTTCAAGATCATGGACATCAACCGGGCCGGGCAGAAAATGATCGGGCTGACGCATTCGGACATCGTCGGCCGGACCTGCTTCGACTGCTTTTCCGCCGCCAAGGCCGGCGATTGCCCGATCGTGGACCGGGGCCTGGCCGAATCGAGCGACGAACACACGATCGGCCAGGTCAACGGCGGCAAGATTTCGATCCTCAAGACCGCCATCGCCGCGACCATCAAGGGCAGGCCGTGCATCATCGAATGCTTCGTGGACGTCTCCGAGCAGCACAAGCTGGCCAGGCTCCGGGAAGACGTGGAGCGCATGACCAGACACGACCTCAAGTCCCCGCTGGCCGCGGTCATCGGCCTGCCCGAGGCGCTGCTCGCCGATGCGTCCATGAGCGAGGACAACAAGGAGCTCTTGCGCACCATCCACGACGCCGGCGTGAAGATGCTGACCATGATCAATTCTTCGCTCGACCTCTACAAGATGGAGGCCGGGACGTACAAACTCAAGGCCGTGCCGGTGAACGTCGTCTCCGTGCTCTCCTCGGTGATCGCCGACCTGGAGGATCTGGCCATGTCCAAGCGCGCCCGGGTGCGCATCGTGCGCGAAGGCGCCGGCGATCCGGGGCCGCCCGACGCGCCGTTTTATCTGCTCGGCGAAGAGCTGCTTTTTTTCTCGCTGTTCGCGAACCTGATCAAAAACGCCCTGGAGGCCTCGCCAAAAGGCGGCGAAGTGCGTATCCGCCTCGTCCCCGGCCGGGCCGCGCCGATTGCGCCGGCGCCGATGGCGCTGGTCGCGATCGCCAATCAAGGGCAAGTCCCGCAGGACATGCTCGGGCGCTTCTTCGACAAGTACGCCACCAGCGGCAAGGACGGCGGCACCGGGCTTGGCACTTACAGCGCCAAGCTGATCGCCACCAATCTGGGCGGGGAGATAGAATTCACCTCGGATGCGCAAAACGGAACCGAGGTGCTCTTGCGGCTGCCGGCCCCGGGCGATGAGGAAAGCGCGCCATGACCCCCTGGCGAGCCAGACCCGGCCTGGCGAAATTTCGCCCCGGCGCGCCCTTCACAAATCCGGGCAAGTCGCGTAGACGGTAAACCCCGCCACGGCGGGGAGCAATGAAATTCCTCGCGTCTTCGCACGCGTCAAGGAGTCACGATGAGCGCCATTTCCGCTTTCATGGACAGCCAGTTCCGCCATTTCAACGCCCGGGAAACCCTGGACGCGGCCAAGGCCTGGAAGGAGCTTCTGGCCGGCGGCGGCAAGATGTTTCTGACCATGGCCGGGGCCATGAGCACCGCCGAGCTGGGCGTCTCCCTGGCCGCGATGATCCGCGAAGGCAAGGTCCACGCCATCTGCTGCACCGCCGCCAATCTCGAAGAGGATCTGTTCAACCTCTTCAACCACAGCGAATACCGCATGGCGCCCAACTACCGCGACCTTTCGCCCGAGGCCGAAAAGGAACTCTACGACCAGGGGTTCAACCGGGTCACCGACACCTGCATCCCCGAGGGGGTCCTGCGCCAGGTCCAGCGCCAGATCGTGGAACTGTGGAAAAAGGCCCTGGATGCGGGCGCGCCCAAGTTTCCCTATGAATTCGCCTACGAACTGCTCGACCTGCCCGGGGTCAAGGAGCATTACCAGATTCCGGCCGAGGATTCCTGGGTCCTGGCGGCCAAGGAAATGGGGCTGACCATCTACACCCCGGGCTGGGAAGACTGTACGCTCGGCAACATCTTCGTCTCCGAGGTCATGCGCGGCAACCTGAAGAGCCACGGGGCGCTCAAGTACGGCACCGAGCAGATGGAGCATTTGGCCGCCTGGTACCTGGAGATGGCCAAGCAAAAGACGCCGATCGGATTTTTCCAGATCGGCGGCGGCATCGCCGGCGATTTCCCGATCTGCGTGGTGCCCATGCTCATCCAGGACATGGAGCTCGAAGACACCCCGTTTTGGGCCTACTTCGCCCAGATCGGCGACTCCACGACTTCCTACGGCTCCTATTCCGGGGCCGTGCCCAACGAGAAGATCACCTGGGGCAAGCTCGACAGCGCGACCCCCCGGTTCATGATCAATTCCGACGCCGCGATCGTGGCTCCGCTGATCTTCGCCTACGTCCTGAACCGCTAGCGCGGCCGGCAAGCCAAAGGAGCACACCATGAACGGCGTCATTCTCGTCACCGGCGGGGCCGGATACATCGGCAGCCACGCCTGCAAGGCCTTGCGCCTGGCCGGCTACACCCCGGTGACTTACGACAACATGGTCTACGGCCACGACTGGGCGGTCAAGTGGGGACCGCTTGAAACCGCCGACATCCTGGACGCGGCCGCCCTGGACCGGGTGTTCGCTCGCTACAAGCCCGAGGCGGTGCTGCATTTCGCCGCCTTCGCCTATGTCGGCGAATCCGTGGCCGATCCCCAGAAATACTACCACAACAACGTCACCGGGACCTTGTCGCTGCTCGCGGCCATGCGCCGCCACGCCTGCTCCCGGATCGTCTTTTCCAGCACCTGCGCGACCTACGGGACGCCGGACGTCCTGCCCTTGACCGAGGATCATCCCCAGCGTCCGATCAATCCCTACGGCCACAGCAAGCTCATGATCGAGCAGATCCTGCGCGACTTCGACGCGGCCTACGGCGTCAAGCACGCCGCGTTGCGCTACTTCAACGCCGCCGGCGCCGACCCGGACGGGGACATCGGCGAGGACCACGATCCGGAAACCCATCTCATTCCGCTGGTGATTCACGCCGCCCAGGGCCGGCGTTCCCGGGTGGAAATCTTCGGGACCGACTACGACACCAAAGACGGCACCTGCGTGCGCGACTATATCCACGTGACCGACCTCGCGGCCGCGCATATCGACGCCCTGCGTTGCCTGGAGAACGGCGGCGGCAGCGTGGTCTGCAACCTCGGCACGGGCAACGGCTTCACCGTGCGCGAGGTGATCGGCATGGTCGAGCGCGTGTCCGGCAAAAAGGTCCCGGCTTTTGAGGGGCCGCGCCGGCCGGGCGACCCGCACGCGCTCTACGCCAACGCCGCCAAGGCCGTGGCGCGGCTCGGCTGGAAACCGCGTTACGACAATCTCGAGGCGATCGTGGAAACGGCCTGGCGCTGGCACGAAAGCCGGAAGGGGTAGGGCCGTCCGTGTTCGAGAGGATCGCCCCCACGGCCGCAAAACCGGCCAAGGAGCTCGCCTGTCCGCGCTGCGGCGCCAAACTCGCGCTGCGCCGGGCCTGACGGGCGGTGCGTCTGATCTGCGGGGCCTGCGGATCGCAATACGGCCTGGAACGGTTTGCTCCCGAGTTCGACGAGGAGCTCGAACGCCTGCTCGGCCAGATTCCGATCGATAGGCTGTAAGAGGCCGCGCGGCGGCGTGGGCAAGCGCGGCCAAACGCGCCGCGCGCCGGTTCAGTCCGCTTTTTTGCGCTGCGCGAACAAGCGCAACACCTCGTCGAGTTCTTCCGTTCTGATCGGTTTGGAAAGATAGGCGTCCATGCCCGAGGCCAGGTATTTTTCCCGGTCGCCCGCCAGCGCGTGCGCGGTCAGGGCGACGATGGGGATCTTCGGGTCTCCGGCCTCGCCGCTTCTGATGCGCCTGACCGCTTCCTCGCCGTCCATCTCCGGCATCAAAATATCCATGAGCACGAGATCGAAGGTCCCGGCGCGCAGCTTGTTAAGCGCCTCCCGGCCGTTCCCCGCCTCGACCACGTCGTGTCCGCGTTCGCGCAGCAGCTCCCGGGCCAGGAGCCGGTTGACCAGGTTGTCCTCGACCAGCAAAATTGTGAGCGTCCGGCCGCGCCCGGCCGCCGCCGGCTCGGGAGAGGGGGCGGGCTGGAGGGTTTCGGGCATGCATTCGAAGCGCGCGGTGAAGAAAAAGGTCGAGCCTTTGCCCGGCGCGCTCTCGGCCCTGATCGAGCCGCCCATCATTTCCGCCAGGTTTTTGGAGATGGTCAGACCGAGTCCGGTTCCGCCGTATTTGGCGTGGGTCGAGGAGCCGGCCTGGGAAAAGGGCTCGAAGATTTGTTCGAGCCTGTCCTCGGGAATGCCCGCGCCCTCGTCCTTGACCGTGAAACACAGGCTGACGCCGCCCGGCTCGGGCGGCCCGGCCAGGGAAACCGAGACGATCACCATGCCGCGTTCGGAAAACTTGACGGCGTTGCCGATCAGGTTGGTCAGCACCTGCCTGAGCCTGCCCGAGTCGCCCACGAGGCAGAAGGGAACTTCATAATCGATGCCGTGGAGGATGGAGATGCCCTTGGCTTTGGCGCCGACCTCCAGAATCTTGACGGTGGAGTCGAGCGCCTCGCGCAGCGAGAACGGGAAGGATTGGAGTTCGGCCTTCCCGGCCTCGATCTTGGATAGATCCAGGATGTCGTTGACGATGTCCAAAAGTCTTTCTCCCGAATAGTGCAGCAACCGCAGGAATTCCCGGGACTCTCCGTCGGCGGCGCGGTTGAGAAGCAGTTGCGAAAAGCCCAGGATGCCGTTCATGGGCGTCCTGATCTCGTGGCTCATCACGGCCAGGAATTCGCTCTTGGCCCGGTTTGCCCGTTCGGCCTCGGCCCGGGCCTCATCGAGGGACTCCTCCAGCCACTTGCGCTCGGTGATGTCGAGATGGGTGCCGAGCATGCGGCAGCGCTCCCCGGTCGCGTCCGGCAGGAGTATCGCGCGCGTATAGATGGTGCGGTACGATCCGTCGCGGTGGCGCAGGCGGAATTCGATCTCGTAATTGGGATAGGGCCGGGCCAGAAAGTCGCGGACATGCGCCAGAACCCGGTCGCGTTCGCCGGGGTGCAGGCGCCCGGAGAATTCCTCAAGCCGGTTCTCAAGCTCGTCGTCGGCGTAGCCCAGCTGGCTTTTCCACTGGGCGGACAGAAACGTTTCGCCGGTGCGGGTGTTCCAGTCGAAAAAACCCAGCCGGGCGGTCTCGATGGCCAGCCGGAAGCGCTCCTGGCTTTCCTTTAGTGTTTTCTCGGCCTGTTTGCGTTCGCTGACGTCGGACAGATAGATGTTGGCGTACCTTTCGCCGGCGATGGGGGCGAAAGAGATTTCGTAGACATGGTCGCGAAAAGCATACTCCTGGCGTTTGACCGCGCCGGTTCGGAAGCAGTGCGCCAGCGCGGTCCGGAACGGTTCGGGCAGCGGGTCGCCGGGAGGAGCGCCGAGCGATTGCAGAAAGCGTTCGGCCGCCGGGTTGGCGTACAGGATTCTGGCGTCGTGTCCGGCCCGCAGGACCGGGTGGGGATCTTCGTGGGGAAAGCGCGCCAGATCGGCCAGTTTTCGTTGATACTCCAAGCGTTCGGCCTCGGCGGCAAAGACCGTGCGCAGCACGTCGGCGGGCTCGCACTTTTCCTGTCTGGCGTCCCGGCGCAGGGCGGCCAGGGCCGCGAGCAGGTACACCCCGCCAAGGTATTCGTACGAACGCGAAACCCAGTTGAGCAGGCTGCCGAAGGCGGTCTGGAACGAAATGCCGCACAGTCCGGCCATGAGCAGCAAAAAAGCCAGGCCGCACCAGGAGTGGAAGGCGCTGCGGGCGGTCGCCTGGCTGGTCAGGAGCATCGCGCAGGCCATGGCCAGCAGCACGATCGCCGTGAGCAGAACGAACTCGCGCAGGGGCGTCGCGCCCTGGCCCTGGATGAAGAAGGGCGGCAGAACGCCTTGGGCCGCCGCCAGGGCGGCGAGCGCGACCAGGACGAAGGCGGCGGCGTAGGTTGCCGCAAGCACGAGCGCCGGGCGCAGCCGCACGAAGCCGGCAAAGGTCCTGCCGGTCACGGCCATGGCGGCGCTGGCGGCAAAACAGGCTGCGGCCGGCAACACGGTGATGTTGAAGACGGCGACCAGGTAATTGATGGACTGGGGCGGATCGACATACGGGCCATGGCGGAGGCGAAGCTGCCCGCGCCCAAAAAGATCATGCCGCAGCCAAGCGCCAGGACGCCCGGCAGGGCGTGCCGCAGGTAGGCGTGCGCCGCCAGGACGGCCGCGGCCAGCGGGATGGCCACGGAAAAAATCATGGTGAGAAGAAAATACAAGGCGACGTTTGAGTAGACCCGGGGCGGGTTGACGAGCATCAGCGGAACCAGGCCAAAGGGAATGAACAGGACGGGCAGAAGGGAAAGGAGCTTGAGCCGTCTGCTTTCGGAATGCATTGATGGTCCGTGTCGAATGCGGGTTGATGACGTATTGCAAGATAACATACGAGCCGAACGCCTGTCCATCGAGGGAACCAAGCGGTCGCGGCGGCTTGAGCGCGGTTGCGGCGGGGCGCGGGGCGGTGGCGATGAACCGATGGGACCATGCGTCCCGGTTTATTTCGCCTTGCCTTTTCCCGGAGGCAGGGCCGGTTTGGCCGGTTCCTTGCCGGCGGGCGCGGGCTTGCCCGGGGGCAGGGCTTTGGCGTTTTGCTTGGCCGAGGCCTTGCGCGCTCCCTTCTTCGCCGCAGCGCTTTTCTGCATGGCTTCCCGGCGCGCGTCCTCCTTGGCGAAGAAGGCGTTCTTGTTGCGCTCGAAGAGCACGGAGGTTTTGATGGCCGCCCCGCCCATGGCGATAATCGACAAGATGATCATCAGGCCTTTTTGCACCTGCCAGCGCTGGTGGGACATCAAGTCGGCGACCCAGAACTGGCCCGTCCTCTGGGCCGTGTACACGAAGATCGGCACGAAAAGCAGCGCCAGCGCCAACCCCGCCAGCTCCATCCAGATGAAGTTGCGCCCGAGCATCAAGATGAACAAGGTCGAGTCGCGCACGATGCGCAGGGTCACGAGCCTGGCCCGGAGTATCTTGATCTGGGCTTCGACGTCGGCCATGTACACGGCGCTTTTCTTGAAGTTTTCGGCGACGTTCAGGGGAGAGGTCTGCATCCAGTTGAGCTTGCCGGCGCAAAAATTGAAGTCGCGATTGAATTCGATCAACAGGGCGGGAAAGGGGAACCAGGCGGCTTCCTTCTGGATCGAGCGCAGCACCTCGAAGAGCTGCTTGATCTTGGCCTGCGTGATGCGCGTGCCCTTGTCCACGGTGAGCTGCAGATCGCTTTCCACGTTGCGCAAGACCTGGACGAATTTTTTGTAGGCCGCGTAGTTGGGGATTTTGGAAAGCCGCTTGAGTTCGGCGATGTTCTGATCGGCCACGCGCAAAAACGGGTTGTCGTCGGTGAACCAGCCCTTGATCGAAGTGTCGAGATCCCCCAGTTCCAGGGTTTTGGCTTCCACCACCTGTTGCGATTCGGTGAACGGTATCCAGAGCGCGGCGAGCATGTGCGGCCGGCCGCGCTCCAGTTCGGGGTCGAACAGGACGCGGTTGAACGTGTTGGGATCGTTTTTCATCAGGTCGGAAAAAACGATCATGCCCTGGTCGGAGAAGCCCATTTTGACCATGCACACGCCCAGGCGATAGGTCGGGTCCCGCCAATAAGGCGACTCGGCCTGGGCCTGCTTGTAGAGCGGGATGGCCTTCTGGAATTCGCCCTGGACCTCGAAAGCCCGGCCCTGAAGATAGAGATTGTAGCTGCGCTTGAGCGAGGTGTCGGACATGCGGTAGGCTTCCTGCCAATAATAGACCGCGTTGGTCCAGTCCTGCTCCTCCACTGCCGCGAAACCCTGCAAACCGCGCGAATAGATGGTGCGTTCGTTGTTGTAGGAGGCCTCGGCGACGATTTGCAGCGCCTTGGCCCGTTCGCCCGAACGCAGGGCGTCGAAGGCCGTCCAGTGAAAGGCCTGCTCCCTCGGCCTGGTTTCGACCATCCCTTGCGGCATGATCTTGCCCAGGGCCAGCCACACCCGGGACAAAAAGCGCAATTGGCCGGCCGCCCCGATCTCGAAGACGCCCCTGGCCAGAATCGACTCCTCGTTGTTTCCGGCGAGCAGTTTGTTCAGGGCCTCAAGCGGCTCGTCGGCCATCATGGCGTCGATCGCCGCGAATTTTTCGTTCATGGAGGGCAGGCCGAAGCCGCCGATTTTTTCCCAGATCTCGGGATCGATGTCCGGCAGGAGCTTGCTCGGACAATCGCCCGGGCCATGGTTGCGCAGGCCGCAATAGAAACACGGCGCCGAGTTGCCGGCGAGCATGCTAGGCGGCAGCTCGAGTTCGACCGCCCCGTGGATTTCAGCGGCACGTATCTCCGACAGCGAGACATAACACCAGTCGTCTATGTTCCCGCCCTGGGAGGAATAGGCCATGGTGTTGATCTTGAACTCGTCGCCCAGCAAAAAGGCGGTGCGAAACGGCGCGTAGGTGAAATCCGGGGTGAGCTGGTTCCAGTCCAGGTTGACCTTGCGCGGCAAATCCTTGATATTTTGTCCTTTGTTGGCCACTACGGCCATGACGCACGGCCAATACAGCTTGCCGCCGTCGGTTCCCTTGAGCCGGGCGAGCATCATCTGGACTTCCAAGCACCAGTTCTTGAGCTGGCTCAGATTGTCGAGCGGGAACAGGACGAAGCTGTCCTGGAGGATGTGCTTGATCCCGAGCTTGGTGAAAATGACCTGGACCTCGGCCATGATGTTGCGCCAGCCCTCGAAGCTGGCCTTGTCGAGCGGATCGCCGAGCGGCTTGAAGATGAACAGCCAGGACATCTGGGGGGGATAGTTCAGCGACGGGCTTGAGAGCAGCTGTTCCCAATCGGCGCGCGCCAACCCGGAAACCTGGTTGGCTTTTTTCATCTCCAGGCCGGCGATTTCCGTAACCGCTTTGCGGAATTTGGGATGGATCCATATTTCCAGGTTTTCCGGGGGCAAGGCGGTCTGCAGCGTGAGTTCGGCCGGCACCGAAACCGACAGTTCGAGTTTGAAGCTGATCAAAAGCGAGACCGGCAGGACCTCGACGAGCACCGGCATGGGGTTGACCGAGGCGAAGGATTGCAGCCTGGCCAGGCCCCTGAAAAGGTCGTCGCCGTGGCAGAACCAGACCGCCTGGCCCTGTTCCTCGACCACCTGGATGGCGCCGTACTCGCCCAAGGTCTGGATGATCGAGGGCGAAAGCTGTCCGGAGTAAACCATCCAGACGCCGTAGCCGGCGCTGACCATGCGGGCTTCGCGGATCGGAGGGAGCTTCTCCAGGACCGTGGACAATTTGTTCATGCGTACGCTACCATGGAAGCGGCCAAGGCCGGTTGTCGCTCTTTATTGACTGCGTGACGGCCCCCGGTCAATACCTGGTAAACACGGAGGCAGTATGGACATATCCAAGCAAATCGCCGCCTTGAAAGCGCAGCCCGGTTTCGCCGAAAAAGTGGGCATGGTCCTGGTCCACAACGGCGTGGTCCGGGCCACCTCCCGGGCCTCGGGCGCGCGGGTGGCGGGCATCGAGGCTGTCGTCGATCAAAGCAAGATTCGGGCCATCTGCGCGGAATATACCGCAAAACCCGGCATCTTCAAAGTCCTGGCCGAGTCCCGAAGCGGCAGCTACAAACCCGGCGACGACCTGCTTTTCATCGTCGTGGCCGGAGACTTCCGCGAAAACGTCCTCGCGGTCATGGCCGAGGCTCTAAACAGGATCAAGAAAGAGGCGATCGCGAAAAAGGAGATTTTGGAATAGGAAAGAGGGCGGAGCGGGCCGTTTTTGCCGCCTCACTGCTTGTCGCGCCCGGACAGGAAGATGTTTAACCGGTTGGCGAAGGCCTCCCGGTCGCGGTTGTTCAGCGGCGCCGGGCCGCCGGTCGAGACCCCGGCGCCGCGCAGTTCGCTGAGCAGGTTGCGCACGGCCAGGCGGCCCTGGATATTGTCCTTGTCGTACAATTCGCCCCGGGGGTTTAAGGCGTGGGCGTCCTTGGCGACGACCAGGGCGGCCAGCGGAATGTCCGCCGTGACGACCAGGTCGCCGGGCCGGACGCGCTCGACGATCGCGGCGTCCACCACGTCAAAGCCCTGGCCCACCCGGATGGTCGCGACGTACTGCGATTGCGGGATCTGCAGGGTCTTGTTGGCCACCAGGGTCAGCCCGATGCGCAGGCGCATGGCCGCGCGCAGGAGGATGTCCTTGATCGCGCCCGGCAGCGCGTCGGCGTCAACGTAAATGTGCATGCATTTTCCTTCAGCAAACAAGGGCAGCGCCGGCGCCCCACGTCCACCTCACCCCGTAAAAAGTTTTTGGAGGCGGGGGTTCGGGGGAGGAACCTTTTGTTCAGATGGGGAGAGCAGAAAATGTCTTCATTTTCGTGCTCTCCCCTCCGAACGAAGTGCAAAAGGTTCCTCCCCCGATTCTCCCACTCTTCTCCTCTCTCTCCCCCCACCCCCCCGCCAGGGCCGCGATCCGGGTCGCTTCCTCGGGCTTGTCGTGGAGCAGGCAGCCGCGCCGGTAGATCCGGACCTTGCGCGCCAGGGCGTCTTGGGCCAGGCGGCGTTCGCTCTCGCTCAGAGCCGACTGGCGCAGCAATTTGACCAGGGCTTGGATGCGGTACAGGTCCAGGCCGATGATTTTGCGCGAGAGCTGGTCCGCCCGGCCGCCTTCCTTGACCGTGAGCGCCTTCGGGGCGAGTCCGATTTCGTAAGCCAGCGCCGCGCGCAGCCACAGGTCGTAATCCTCGCAGGCGGGCAGGGCGGCGTCGAAGGGACCGCAGGTACGCCAAAAACGCCGGGTGAAGAGCGCACACGACGGCGAAACGCAGCACAGTTCCAGGGCGCGCTCGAAGATGCGCCCCGAGGGTTTGGCGTGGCGCAGTCCCGGGTTGACCCGGCGGCCGAAGCGATGCCAGATTTCCTCGGTCTGGCAAATCTCCAGGCCGTTTTCGAGCAAAAAGGGAACCTGGACCGCGAGTTTTTCCGGCAGGAAATAATCGTCGCTGTCGAGCAGGGCGATCAGTTCGCCCCGCGCTTGCGCGATGCCGGCGTTGCGCGCCGAGGACACCCCTTGGTTTTGCTGGCGCAGGACCGTGAGCCGGGCGTCGCGCATGGCCGAGAGCGCGTCGAAGACGCCGTCGGTCGACCCGTCGTCGACCGCGATGCATTCCAGCTCGCGCCAGGTCTGGTTCAAAACCGAGGCCACGGCGCGCACGGCGAGAGCGTGGCGGTTATGGACCGGAACAACGACCGATACGAGCAACGAAACCTGCCTTGCCGGCGTCCGCAGCCGTGCAGCCGCTCCGCGCCGCCCCGGGCGGAGGGGAGCGGAGGGGAGGGGAGGGGAAATCGGGGGGAAAACCCCTTTTGTAAACAAAAGGGGTTTTCCCCCCGACCCCCCCTTTCCCCAAAAAACTTTTTTTGGGGAAAGGGGGGCAGTATTTTTCTGAATTTATTAACTATAAAAGTTTTTGGGCTGTCCTCGCTAAGGAATTCGTTTTCCGCTTTCATGGGGGCCGGGGGCGAAGCCCCCTGGAAAAAAACAGTGGTTCTGGCTTTACTCTTCAAAGGGCTGACGCGTTCAGGCTTGAAAGCAGAAAACCAAAACCACTATTTTCCCCCAGGGGGCCTGCGGCCCCCGGCCCCTGCTTGAAGACAAAACAAAGAATCCACCTCAACCGATTCTCCGCGCTCTACTCCGCCAAATAGTCTCTAGGCTTTGGGGTGGCCCACGGTTTGGGACAGGGTGACGAACTGTTTATCGGTGAGCTTCATGGCTTCGGCCAGGGCCGGTTTGTCGATGTTGGCCCTGACGACCGTGGCCAGTCCTTCGCAGGCGCAGGCCAGGTAGACGTTTTGGGCGATAAAGCCGGTGTCGGCCCAGTTCAGCAGGGCGGTGTCGGCCGAGCCGGCGCCGTCGCAACGGGCGGTGTCGACCACGTAGATCAGGTTGAGCGGAGCGGTGGCCACGAAGTCCTGTTTGCCGGCCAGGGCGCGCAGGTCCTTGTCCACGATCAGGCGCAGGCTGTGTCCCTTGGGTTCATAGAGATGGAGTCCGTCGGCGGTGGCGGCGTAGACGTCGATTTCCTGCCAGTTTTTGGCCGAGGGGGCGGTGCGCCGTCCCTGGGCCGGCCGGTTGACGCCGAAGGCCGCCCACAGGACGTTCGAGAGCGCCTGGGCGCTGAGCGCCTCGGGCGCGAAGGCGCGCGCGGTGCCGCGTTGCGCCAGGACCTCGTAAAGCGGTTTGCCTCCGGTCATGTTCGGCGGCGGCAGGACGGCCGTCTGGTCCTTGGCCAGGGCGATGCCGGGAAAGGCGCTCGCGGCGGCGAGCACGATCGTCGATTCCAAAAAAGTTCTGCGATCCATGGGATTCTCCGTGTTTCGGGTGACAGTTTCCGGGAGAGCGAATTTTGGCGTTGCGCCTGCGTCAATACTGCTTTTCCAGCCACATGTCCGGCGTGAACCGGACCACTTTGTTGCGCCCCTGTCCCTTGGCGGCGTAGAGGGCCACGTCGGCGAACTTGATCACCTTGTACATGGTCTCGCCGTCGTCCGGGAATTCGGCCACCCCGATGCTGATGGTCTTGTGCAGGACGGCGTTGTTTTCGAGCCTGAAGGCATGGGCGTTGATCGACATGCGGATTTTTTCCGCGATTTCCGTCGACGCTCCGGCCGTGACTTCGTTGAGCAGGACCAGAAATTCCTCTCCTCCGTAGCGGATGAAGATGTCCGAGGCCCGGATGTTGTCGCGGATGGCTTCGGCCACCTGTTTGAGCACGGCGTCGCCGGCTTCGTGGCCGTGCTGATCGTTGACCTGCTTGAAAAAATCCACGTCGCACATGAGCAGGCCCACGTGTCGCCGGGTCCGTTTGTTGAGCGTCTCGTACTGCGGCAGGTATTCGTCGAGATACCGGCGGTTGTGGCAGCCGGTGAGCGGATCGCGCAGCGATTGTTCCTGGGAGATGCGCAGCAGGCGCAGCGAACTGAGCACCGGCGCGGATTCGTCCAGGTATTTGCGCAGCATCACCATGTGGGCGCGGTTGGAAAGCCATTCGCCGCGCGGCATGACGAAGGAAACGATCGCCCCGACCCGGCCGCCCATGACCATGGGCAGGCAGAAGCGGACGTAGGCGTCCGTATCGCAGTTGAAATACGGGCATAAGACCGGGTTGGGCTCGGAGATGACTTCCTCGGCGGTCCGGCGGGCGCGGCACAGGCTGCTGTCGGCGATCACCTCGGGCTGGAAGGCGGCGTCGTAGGCCAGCCGCTCCATGACGATCTCCATGTTTTTCTTGTCCTGGACCAGCTCCATGATCCAGAAATGCTTCAGATTGAAGTGCGTTTCAAAGGCGTGGGCCAGGTGGCTGTAAACCTCTTCGATGCTGTTGACCCCTTGCAGGTCGTGGCTGAAGGCCGTGAGTTTGGCCATGTGCTCCAGATAGCCGGAAACCTGGTCGAGGGAGGGCAGGCGGTAGGCCTGATCGTGGGTGCGCAGGACTTCGGTCAACAGGGAGCCGACGCGGTTTAAGAAGACTCCCCAGGTGCCGAGCATGGTGTTGATGACGTTTTTCATGTCCATGATCTCGTCGCCGCAGCGCATGGCGTAGACCGGACAAATGTCGCAGGAGTCGTATTTCTTGAGAAAAACGCAGGTGTTGCGCAGGGCGGGCGAGATCGCCTCGGAACCGGTCTCCAGATAGCAGACCTGGCTCGGATCGGCGTGGACCGGGCATTTCTCGTTGGCGCAGTTGAGCACGCTCAGGCAATGGATGTGGTCGCTTTCAAAGCGGTCAGAGAAGTCGTTTTGCTGCGAGGCGATGATGATTTTGCGCAGCCGGTCGAAAAACCGTTTGATCCGGTTCACGTTGAGGGCCAAAAACGCCCACATGAAAATCGAACCGGTGATGTTCAGCCATACGAAGTTGTTGGTCTTGGCCTGGTTGGCCGCCAGGATGAGTCCGGCGTTGTAGGTCACCAGATATTCGCCGATCTGGTTGCCCTGGAAGTCTTCCAGGGGGAATTGCGCGAAATAGACGTTCCCGGTCCGGCCGAAGCCGCCTCCCGTGTCCACGATCTGTCTGGCCAACTGGTAGTCGGTGTTTCCCAGGGCTTTGAGCATGATCCACTTGCCGAGATCCTGCATCTCGAAATTCGATTCCCATTTGTCGCGGTAGGCGTTGTCGAGCAGGAGCGCGATGCCGTAGTCCTGGGGAATCTGCATTTTGTCGAGGATGTCGGAGATGTTGATGGCCGCCTCGACGCTGCCCAGCGGTTTGCCGTCCGAAAAGATCGGGCTGATGGCCCGGATGACCGTGCCGCCCTGGCCGATCTCGAACCCCCACAGCGAAACCTGGTCGCGGTTGCAGCGCACCACCATCTGGCGTTGGCCGGAGAGATCCTCCCCGAATTTGTTCACGTTCCAGGTCCGCAAAAACGAGATGGCCGGCGGCAGATGGAAATGGAAATACACGGTCGGGCTCGACGTCGTCACCCGCACCTTCTCGACCAGGGGCAGGATGAAGCGCTTGAGCGCGTCGCGGTCGCGAGCGTCTATGGCGGAAGCGACTTCGGGCAGGGAGGCGACGAACGAGGACATGGAGAGCAGCGAATCGGTCTGGGTGCGCATGATGTCGTGGATGCTCTGCTGGAACACCCGGATCTTGTCCTGGACCGATTGATCGACGTTGTCCTGGAGCACGCGGGAGATGTAGACCATGGCCGCGGTGATCCCGAAAAAAAGGAAAATGCCGCTGATGGCCAGAAAGCGGATATGCAGTCCCCACATCGCGGGATTGACCCAGCGCTTGAAGGTGTTCTGCAAGGCGACGAAGGGGTGGCGTTTCATCCCGGTCCTCACGATGCGTCTGTTGATTCCAGGCAGCCGCGATTTTCCTATATCAAACGCCGGGCCGTGGCAATCGCCGCCGCGCCGGTTTGCGCCCTGTTTGCGCCAGGCAGGCGCCGATTTGCGCCCAGGCTCTCGCCAATCCGCGTGAGGCCGCCGCAAGGAGGGACGGCGGCGGTTCGATGGATATCGGCGGGGAATGACGAGAGTTCCACGTGAAGATTTCGTTTGACGGCGCCCCAAGGCGAGGGATATGATTTTGTTGCAGAAATCAGTAGGTTGGGGAGGAACTCGATGCGAAATCTGAGCATCAAGTGGAAAATCGCTTTGCTAGTCATCATCGGTCCGGTGATCGTCGGCGCTATCCTGGCCATCCAGCAGATCATCCAATCCAAGCAAGACAATCTGGACGGCGTCATCTCCGACAGCCGGGCGATCGTGCTCATGGCCGAAGCCGGCAGGACCGAGATGGCCAAAAAGCTCGAGGCCGGCGTCATCCGGCCCTTCGAGGATATCCCCAAGGAGAACATCCTCGACGCCATCCCCGTGATTACCGCTATCAACATGGCCCAGGAAAACGCCTCGAGGCTCGGCTATCAGTTCCGCGTTCCCAAGATCAGCCCGCGCAACCCGAAGAATGAACCCACCGAATTGGAGCGTTCCATCCTGCTCGAAATGGAGGCAAAACCTGAACTGACTCAAAAAGTGGTCGTGGAAAAGGACCAGGTCCGCTATTTCCGGCCGATCAGGCTGACCAAGGAATGCCTGTACTGCCACGGCGATCCGGCCGGATCAAAGGATGTCACCGGCGGCGTGAAGGAAGGCTGGCGGGAAGGCCAGGTCCACGGCGTCTTCGAGGTCATCTATTCCCTGGCCAAATTCAACGCCGAGACCGCCAACCGCATCCTGGTCGTGATCGCCGAGACCCTGGCCATCATCGGGCTGATCGTCGCCGCGGCCTGGTTCGTCATGAAGACCGGCATCCTGGGGCCTTTGCGCAACATTCAGGAATTCGCGGGCAAGGTGGCCGGCGGCGATTTAAGCGCCAAGCCCAGGGGAACCTTCACCGCCGAACTGGCGGAGATGAAGGGCGCCATAGAGACCATGGTGGAAAACCTCACGGACAAGATGGACGAGGCCAACCGCAAGACGCAGGAGGCCGCCGAGGAAAACCGCCGCGCCGAGGCGGCCATGAACGAAGCCAAAGCGCAGGCGGAAAAGGTTAAAACCCTGCTGAGCACCATGAGCCGTGTGGCTTCGGAAGCGGTTGAGATCGCCCAGCAGGTGGCCACGGCTTCCGAGGAGCTGTCCGCCCAGGTCGACGAGGTCAACCGGGGCGCCGAAGTGCAAAACGAACGCACCGCCCAGACGGCCACGGCAATGGAAGAGATGAACGCCACCGTGCTTGAGGTGGCGCGCAACTCGGGCAGCGCCGCCGAAAGCGCCGAGAACGCCCGTGTCAAGGCTCTGGAAGGCGAGAACATCGTGGAAAAATCCGTGGCCGCCATCAAGCGCGTCTTCGAACAGGCCAACCAACTCAAGGTGGAGATGGCCGAACTCGGCCGGCAGGCCGACGGAATCAGCCGGATCATGGAAGTGATCAGCGACATCGCCGATCAAACCAACCTCCTGGCGCTCAACGCGGCCATTGAAGCCGCCCGGGCCGGCGAGGCCGGCCGCGGCTTCGCGGTCGTGGCCGACGAGGTGCGCAAGCTGGCGGAAAAGACCATGAACGCCACCAAGGAGGTCGGCCTGGCCATCGATTCCATCCAGCAAGGCGCCCGGGCCAACGTTCAAAGCGTGGAAATGGCAGCCAAGACCATCGAGGAGGCCACGACCCTGGTCAACCAGTCGGGCGAGGCCCTGCGCGAGATCGTCGCCCTATCCAACGACACCTCGGACAAGGTGCGCTCCATAGCAACCGCCGCTGAACAGCAGTCGGCCGCTTCCGAGGAGATCAACCGGGCCATCGAGGACATCAGCCGCATCACCAGCGAGACCTCCGAGGGCATGTCGCAGTCGGCCCAGGCGGTTGGGGGGCTTGCAATGCAAACATCTCAATTGCAGGGATTGATCGAAGAACTGAAAGCATGATTCGCCCGGCGTCTCTGGGTGCGGGGCTTGCCCGCAAACCGCCCATGGACGAGGCTTTAATGAAACCCGTTGCAAGAATGTTTCATCCCGGTCAGGCCTTCCGGACCGAGGACCGCGTGAAGAAACGAAAAAGGGGTCACAGCGCTTTGTACCGTGACCCCTTTGAATTTCTGGTGGAGACGAGCGGGATCGAACCGCTAACCTCGGCGTTGCGAACGCCGCGCTCTCCCAATTGAGCTACGCCCCCGGACGAGGCACTTTTCTTATTCCCAAGCGCCCCGCCGGTCAAGGCCAATCTGGCCCGCGCCGGCAAAACAAGCTGTCGCCGCGCTGCGCGAACAGCCGCCAACGGCCCCGTCAAAGTTCTTTGGAAGGGTTCCCCCCTTGGTTTTTTTCTCCTCTTCTCTCAGCACGGCCCTTCCAGGGCGATCAGATCGTCATACGTTTCCCGCCGCCTGGCCAGGACGACCCGGTCGCCGTCCACGATGACCTCGGCGGCGCGCGGCCGCGAGTTGTAGTTCGAGGACATGGAAAAGCCGTACGCCCCGGCCGAGAACAGGGCCACCAGCTCGCCCGGGGCCACGGCCGCAAGGTCGCGGTCCTTGGCCAGAAAGTCCCCGGATTCGCAGATCGGGCCGACCACGTCCACGTTCACGGGCTGGCGGCCCTTGGGCGCGACCTCGCGCACGGCGTGGAAGGACTGGTACAGCGAAGGCCGCACCAGGTCGTTCATGGCCGCGTCCACGATCACGAAGTTCTTGCTCTTGGTCTGCTTGGTGTAGACCACCTCCGAGACCAGTATTCCGGCGTTGCCGGCGATCACCCGCCCGGGCTCCAGGATCACGGTCAACGACCGGCCCTTGAGCCGCTCGCTCAGCGCCTGGCCGTATGCGGCCGGATGCGGCGGGGTTTCCTGGTCGTAGGGAATGCCCAGGCCGCCTCCCAAGTCCAGATAATCGATGACGATTCCTATATCCTTCAAGCGTTCATTGAAGGTGATGATCCGCGTCAGGGCCTCCAGAAACGGCTCGATGCTGGTCAGTTGCGAGCCGATGTGGCAGTCGATGCCCACCGGAACCACGTTGGGCAATTCCTTGGCCCTTTGGTACGCCGCAAACGAGGCCTCGATGTCCAGGCCGAACTTGTTCTTTTGCAAGCCGGTCGAGATGTAGGGATGGGTCTTCGGATCGACGTCCGGATTGATGCGCAGGCTGATCCGGGCGGTCTTGCCCAGCTCCCGGGCCACGGCGTCGATGCGCTCGAGCTCGCCAAACGACTCCACATTGAACATGAGAATACCGGTCTCAAGCGCAAACCGGATCTCGGCCTCGCGCTTGCCAACGCCCGAATAGACGATCTTGCGCGGCGCGACCCCGGCCGCCAAGGCGCGGTGCAACTCGCCGCCGGAGACGATGTCCATGCCCGCGCCAAGCTCGGCCAAAAGACGCAAAACGCAGATGTTGGAATTGGCCTTGACCGAGTAGCAACTCAGATGCGCAAGCCCCTCAAACGCCGCATCGAAGGCCGAGAAATGACGGCGAAAGGTGGCCGCGCTGTAAATATACAACGGCGTCCCAAAGCGCGCGGCCAAATCCGAAACTTTGACCTCCTCGGCGTACAACTCGCCGCCGCGATAATCGAAATAATGCATGATAAACTCCTCGAAGTT
>JADFXV010000024.1 GCA_015233395.1 Desulfovibrionaceae bacterium | reverse complement strand
AAAAAAGTTCCCCCTCGCGCTCCCCCTCAAAAATTTTGACAGGGGGGACGAACCCGCCGCAAGCCAAAGGGAGCGACTCCAGCCAAAACCCTACAAAGTTTTTCGGAGGTGGGGGTTGCTCCCCCGATGCTCCACTATCCAAATAGCTTTAAGCGGCGTTGATCTTCTCGATCAGCGCGTCGGCCGTTTGGGTGGTGGTGGCCGCGCCGCCCAGGTCCGGGGTGAGGGTTTCGCCCGCGGCGGTGACGGATCGTATCGCCGCGTCGATCAGGGCCGCGGCGTGTTTTTCGCCCAGAAAATCGAGCATCATCGCGCCGCTGGCGGCCATGGCGATGGGGTTGGCGATGCCCTTGCCGTAAATGTCCGGGGCCGAGCCGTGCACCGGTTCGAACATGGACGGGTAGAGCCGTTCGGGATTGATGTTGGCGCTGGCCGCAAGGCCCAGGCTCCCGGTGATCGCCCCGCCGATGTCGGTCAGGATGTCCGCGAAGAGGTTGGAGGCCACGACCACGTCGAGCGAGCGCGGCCGCAGCACGAAGCGGGCGGCCATGGCGTCGACCAGGACGCGTTCGGTTTTCACGTCCGGATAGTCCCTGGCGATCTCCTCGAAGATCTCGTCCCAGAAGGTGAGGGTGTGTTTTTGGGCGTTGGACTTGGTGACGCTGGCGAGCAGTTTGCGCGGCCGGCTCCGGGCCAGTTCGAAGGCGTAGCGGATCACGCGGCTGACGCCCGCGCGGGTGAAGACCGAGGTTTCAAGCGCCAGTTCGAGGGGCTGGCCCGGGTGGACGCGGCCGCCCGCGCCGGCGTATTCGCCCTCGGTGTTCTCGCGCACGACCACGAAGTCGATGTCGCCGGGCGCGACTCCGGCCAGCGGGCTGGCCACGCCGGGCAAGAGAGAGCTCGGGCGCAGGCAGACGTACTGGTCGAAACCCAGGCGGATCTTGAGCAGGAGTCCGTGCAGCGAGACGTCGTCGGGCACGAGCGCGGGGTAGCCCACCGCGCCGAAATAGATGGCGTCGAAGGCTTTGAGGACGTCCAGCCCGTCGGCCGGCATCATGGTTCCGTGCTCGACGTAGTAGTCGCAGCCCCAGGGGAAATATTCGCAGGCGAGCCGAAACGAGCCGCAGCGCGCGGCGGCGGCGTCGAGCGCCCGCACGCCCTCGGGGGCCAGCTCCTTGCCGACGCCGTCGCCGGGAATGACCGCGATCCTATACGTGCGCATGGCGTTCTCCTTTTCGGGACAAGATTGCAAGGGCCGGGGCGGCCGTTATTTGATGAAGCGCACCTGGCGGCCGATCTCCTCGACCAGCGGCGCTTTTTTTTCCTCGAACCGGGCGCGGTTGGCCGCGAACAGGTTCGCGCCCGTGGCGTCGATGGACACGATCAGCGGCCCGAATTCCTTGACCCGGCAGACCCACAGGGCTTCGGGCATGCCCAGGTCCTCCCAGTGGACGCTTTCGATGTCCTGCACCTCGGTCGCGGCCAGCACCGCGCAGCCGCCGGGAAAGACCGCGTGCAGCGCCTTGTGGCGGGCGCAGGCCGCGGCGGTTTTCTCCCCCATGCCGCCCTTGCCCACGATGAGTTTGACCCCGGTTTGCGCGATGAAGCGGTCTTCGTAGGCCTCCATGCGCATGCTGGTGGTCGGGCCGACGCTGATCATGCGCCACCGGTCCCCGTCCCCCGCCACGATCGGACCGGCGTGGAAGATGGCCAGGCCGCGCAGGTCCACGGGCAGGGCGCGGCCGAGTTCGATCAGCCGGCGGTGGCCGACGTCGCGGCAGGTGACGATGCGGCCGTTTAAATAGACCACGTCGCCCACCCGCAAGTCTTCGATATCGTCATCCCGGATCGGCGTGGTCAAAATCCGTTTCACAGCGAGGCCTCCTTGTGGGAGAGGACTTCGTGGGACAGGTCCGCGCCGATGCGGATGGTCCCGCGCCGGTGCGCCCAGCAGCCCACGGACACGCCCACGCCGATGGTCGAGGGATGCCTGGCCGAGGATTCGAGGTGCACCCCGAGCACCGTGGCGTTGCCCGTTATGCCCTGGGGGCCCAGGCCCAGGCGGTTGAGGCCGTTTTCCAGGAGCAGCTCCATCCTGGCCGCGTCCGGATTCGGGTGGCGGCTGCCGAGCGGGCGCAGAATGGCGCGCTTGGAGAGCATGGCCGCCGTTTCCACAGAGGTGGAGACGCCGACGCCCACGAGCAGGGGCGGGCAGGCGTTCACGCCGTAGGAGGCGACCACGTCGAAGACGAAGGCGGCGACGCCCTCGTACCCGGCCGCCGGCATGAGCACCTTGGCTTGGCCGGGCAGGCTGCAACCGCCGCCGGCCATGTAGACCTCGATCACGGCCTCGTCCTGGCCCGGATCGCCGCTGCCGGCGATCTCCCATTCGATCCAGGGCGCGCGCGAACCGGTGTTGTCGCCGGTGTTTTTTTCGACAAAGGTTTCGACCGCGTTGTGGCGCAGCGGCGCCTCGATGGTGGCCCGGCGCACGGCGTCCGTAAGAATCCCGGCCAGGTCGCCAAGCAGCGGGAAGCGCGCGCCCGCGCGCACGAAAAACTGGATCGCGCCGGTGTCCTGGCAGCAGGGGCGGTCCAGCCTGGCGGCGGCCGCGAGGTTCTCAAACATGGAGTCGTAGACCGCCGCGGCCAGGGGGCTGGTTTCACCGGCCCGGAGTTCGGCGAGCTTATCGAGCACGTCCGTGGGCAGGTGTTTGCCCACGTAGCCGGTGAAGGCGGCCATGAGGTCCGTCAGTTTGTTTCGAGCAAGGCGCGTGTCCATGGGCAGGTGTCCTTGCGCTCAGCAGGTTTCGCCGAGCAGGGCCAGCTGGGCCTTGATCTTGTCGGCGCTTGCGTGCAGCGCCTGGCGTTCGCCGTCGGTCAGGGAAATCTCCACGACCTCTTCGACGCCGTTGGCCCCGAGCTTGACCGGCACGCCGACGAAGGCGCCGCAAATGCCGTATTCGCCGGAGAGATAGGAGGCGCAGGGCAGGATCTTTTTCTTGTTCATGACCACGGCCGCGACCATCTGGACCACGGCCGAGGCCGGGGCGTAGTAGGCGCTGGTGTGCATCAGGCGGATGATTTCCGCCCCGCCGTCGCGGGTGCGGCCGATCAGCCCGGCGAGCTTTTGCTCGTCGAGCAGTTCGGTGACCGGGATCCCGGCCACGGTGGAATAGCGCGGCACGGGCACCATGTCCTCGCCGTGCTCGCCGAGCACCATGGCCTGCACGTTCTCCACGCTGACGCCGAGTTCCTTGGAGATGAAATACTGGAAGCGGCAGGAATCGAGGATTCCGGCCATGCCGGCGACCCGGGTCCGGGGCAGTTGCCCGGCGCGCATGGCCACGTGGCACATGACGTTCAGCGGATTGCTGACCACGATGTAGAAGGCGTAGGGACTGTATTTGGACGATTTCGACACGCACTCGGCGACGATGGCGGCGTTGATCTTGAGCAGTTCGTCGCGGCTCATGCCTTCCTTGCGGGTGGCCCCGGCGGTGATGATCACGATCTCGGAATCGCGGGTCTGTTCGATGTCCTCGCCCGAGACGCACACCGGTTCGAGCAGGTCCACCGGGCTGGCCTCCAGGATGTCCAGGGCCACGCCCTGGGCCTTTTCCGGCGAACGGTCCACGAGCACGACCGTCTTGCACAATTTGCGCTCGATGAGCCTGCGGGTCACGGCCCCGCCGACGTTGCCCGCTCCGAAAACGGTGATTTTCCCGTTCATATGCGCGGCCCCTTTTTCCGGTTGCGTGTTGGCGCGCGCCGCCGGCAAGGCGGCGGCGAAGTCCCATGGCTCGGCGCACAATCTCGTTTTCCCGGTCCAGGGTCAAGAGGCCGCCCGGCCGGACTCAAGTCCGATAATCCCATGGACCCCGAAGCGCTCCGGGAGTATGGACGGGTCAGGCAAAGCCTTGGGGCGTAAGCGGCCGAAGACGGAGGCGCGGACATGGACAGCGGCGGTAGTCCCTTGACGATCATCTACGACCAGCACGAGGGGGAAACGCTTCCCTGCCATTTCCGGGTCTGCACCCGCCCGTACGCTTTCGAGCATCCGTCGCCGCCGTCGCGCAAGGGCCTGGACACGCTCTTTGTTTCGGGCAGCGAACAGCCCTCGGTCCGCGACCTCATCGAGAACGTCCGGCCGCTGGCGCAAAAAATCATTCTGGTCGACCTGCGCCAGGAGTCGCACGGGTTTATAAACGACATTCCGGTGAGCTGGTACGGCCAGAAGAACTGGGCCAATCTGGGTTTTGACGCGGCGCGCTCCATGGGCGACGAAGAGGCGAGGCTTGCGGCCCTGCCCGGAAAAACCATCGCCGTGACCCGGGCCGTGACCAAGGACGCGCAGGGGCGGATCGATCAACGCAGAACGGACGAACTCACAGTGGAGGCGGTAGCGACCGAGCGCGAGGCGGCGGCGCGCGCCGGTCTCGCCTACGTGCGCTTCGCGGTCCCCGATCACCGCGCTCCCAGCCAAGAGGAAGCCGCCCGGTTCGTCGATTTTTTCAACGCCAGTCCGGCGGACGCCTGGTTTCATATCCATTGTCACGGGGGAGAGGGCCGGACCACGACGTTCATGCTCCTGTGCGACATCCTGCGCAACGGACGCGATCTGAGCCTCGACGATCTGGTCCTGCGCCAACACCTCGTGGGCGGGGTGGATCTCTTCAACCATCCGGCGGCGGGCTACAAGCAACCGTTTTACCGGCAACGCGCGCAATGCATCCGGGAATTTTACGCCCGGTACGCGGGCGGTTGAAGGCCAAAGCGGACTTCGCCCCGCCGCCGGCTCGTCACCCGGGCGCCCAATCGTAACCCAAATGTCGCCACGGCGCGGCCAAATTCTCGCGAGCCTGTCGTACTGAGTCTCCCCGGAGACGTCTTCCCCAATTTTTTCCTCCGGCGGGCGGCGCCATGACCCTACGCACGAGATTGATCGCCTTTTGTCTGCTGACCGGCCTGGCCCCGTTGGTCTTCATCTGCGGCTACGCGGTGAAGACCGGGGCCGACGGGCTGGCGGCCCAGGCCTTCGACAATCTGGAGTCGGTCCGGGACATGAAGATCGGCGCCGCCCAGGCCTTGTTTGAGAAGTGGTCCAAAGAGGCGGCCATTTTCGCCCAGGTCAAGGAAGTCTACAGCGCTCTCGGGATGCTGCGCGATTATTACACCGGGGAGGTCAAACCCGGCCAGCCCATCGACGTCTCCAAACCGGACTACAAGGATTTGCACGATTTCGTGGCCCCGGCCTTTACATCCTTCGTGAAGGTTCTGGGCTACGAGGACGCCCTGCTGGTCGACGATTACGGCAAGGTGGTCTTCAGCGCCGCGAATGGCCCGGAAGCGGGCCAGGATCTGGACAAGGGGAGTCTTCGCGACTCCCACCTGGCGCGCGGCTGGCGCGAGGCGCTCAAGTCCAAAAAAACGGTCCTGATCGATTTCGCGCCCCTGGCCTCGCCGGGCGACGTCCCCTCGGCCTATGCGGCCGCGCCGGTTTTCGACCATGTGGGGCGGCCCGAGGGCGTGGCCCTGCTCAAATTGCCCAGGGCCGAACTGGCCGCGCTCATGAATAGCCGCGGCGGTCTGGACGCAACCGGGGCGGGCGCATCCGGGGCAGGCTATCTCATCGGCCCGGATTTGAAGGAGCGCGGTGGTCCCGAGGGGACGGCGCGCATCCTGGATTCGCCGGCCGCGCGCGAGGCTTTGGCGGGCAAAACCGGCGCCGGCGAGGCCGGCTCGCCGCAGGGCGAAAAGGCGCTGGCCGCTTTTGCCCCGCTTCGGTTCGGGGACGCCACCTGGGCTCTGGTGGCCCAGGTCGGCGCGCGCGAAGCCCTGGCCCCGGTCGCGGGGCTGAAGCGGGCGGCGGGCGTCGCCGTGGCCGCCACCGCCCTGGTGGTCGTCTGGTCTTCGGTGGCCTTTTTGCGCCGGCAGATATTTACGCCGCTCGGCGACATCCGGGGGCATTTGCGCAAGGTGCGCGAGGGCGGCCTGGAAACGACGGTCAGGGGCGGCTTCAAGGCCGAACTGTACGACCTGGCCGAAGGATTGTGCGGCATGGTCGTCGAACTCAAGAACAAGCTCGGGTTCAGTTCGAGCATCCTCAAGGCCGTGACCGTGCCCTGCCTGGTCGCGGACAAGGACAACCTGACGACCTTCGTCAACGGCGCCCTGCTGCGGCTTTTGGAACTCGGCGGGGAGCCGGAGAATTACCTGGGCCAAGACGCCGAGGATCTCTTTTACGGGCCTGGCCGGGGCGAGCGCGTCAACGCCGAGTGTTTCCACCGGGGTATGGTGGCGCGCGACCGGCACGTCTCGGGCGCGGGCCGCAAGGGAACGCCCTTCCACGTCCGCATGGACGCGGCGCCGCTGTACGACCTAGACGGCGAGGCGATCGGGGTTTTCAACCTGTTCGTCGATCTCACGCCGCTGACGCAAAGCGAGAACGCCATCCGCTCCCAGCGCGATCTCATCGCCAAGGCCGCGACCGAGGCCGACCACATTTCGCACGAGGTGTCGCGCGACGCGTTCGAACTCGCGGCCGCGGTCGAACTGGCCAGCCAGGGCGCGGTCAGGCAAAGCCAGAGCATTTGCGCCACCGGCGAATCCATCGCCGCGATCACGCTGAGCCTGGGCCAGATGGCCGGCGAGGCCACCCAGGCGGCGGCCGGGGCCGAGGCGGTCATGGAAAAAGCCCGCGAAGGAGTCCAGGTGGCCGAGCAGTCGGTGGCGGCCCTGAAGCGGGTGCGCGGCATTTCGAGCGAGCTGAGCCAGGGCATGCACCGGCTCGGCGAGCGGGCCGAGGACATCGACCAGATCATCGGCGTCATCGGCGACATCGCCGACCAGACCAATCTGCTGGCGCTCAACGCCGCCATCGAGGCCGCCCGCGCCGGCGAGGCCGGGCGCGGGTTCGCCGTGGTCGCCGACGAGGTGCGCAAACTGGCCGAAAAAACCATGGCCGCGACCAAGAACGTCACCGCCAGCGTAGGCCTGATCCAGGAACTGGTCACGGCCAATATCCGGGACACGGACGCGGCCTTCGCCGCCATCGAGGAGGCAGGCTCCAAGGTCGATCTTTCGGGCCGGGCGCTCGCGGCCATCGTGGGCCTATCCTCCGAGGCGGCCGCGCAGTCGCTGGGGATCGCCGGCGCCGTGCGCGAACAAAGCCAGTCCCAGCAGCGCGTCGCCGCGGCTGTCGAGGAAGTCGGCAAAGTCGCCCGGGACACCGCCGAGGGCATGCGCTCCTCGGCCGCGTCCATCGTTTCGCTGACGCAGCAGGCCGAAGGCCTCAAACAGCTCATCCAGACGATGACCGCCTAACACCCCGTTGAAAAACGGGATGCGGCGCGCCAGGGATGGCGCGCCGGCTTGCGGGCAAACTTTTTTGCCCGCAAGCCGAGAGGGTTGGCGAAATTACTTTCGCCAGCCCGAAGTTGAAAAACGCCAGGATGGCGTTTTTCAACAGAACGCCAAGGGCGCGGGCCGTCGCAACCAGTCGCCGCACAAGGAGAGAGCCGCATGGGAAGCAAGGTCAAGCTGGAAGGGGTCATGGAGCTGCGCGAGGCGATCGCGCGCATCGAGGCCATGAGCGAGGGCATGAAGGCCGGGGAAGTGAAACTTGCCGACGACAAGGAAACCCTTGTTTTGCACCCCGCGCGGGTGGTGGCAGTGGAATTCAAGGCCGGACAGAAAAAGGACAAGGAAAAAATCAGCCTGGAAATTTCCTGGAAAATAGTCCCCTGAAAATCCTTGCCGGCAATCCCCTCCGATTGCCCCCGCGCGCGCGGGGGGGCCGAGGCGGCGGGGAACGAATTGCGCGCAAGGTCTCGACAAATCGCGGCTTCTCTGCTCTAAGATTATTGACCGGAGGGCGGCCCGGGAATACCTTCGCTTGGCGTGAAGCAAGCGCCGCCGCGAAAAAATCGCCGCGTTCGCCAGGCGCCGGCGACGAGAGCCGGGGCCGCGAACCAGGAATCGGGAAAACAGGGGGCCGTCATGGAAGAAGAACGTAAAATCGAACGGACGATGCAGCGAAGCGAGTTGCCGGCGTTTTTCCGGGAACTCGCCGACGCCTTGGAACAAGGCGGCGAAAGCCCCTTGTCCGGGCTTTCGCGCTCAAGCAAGTTCAAGATCAGCGCCAAGGACGAATTCGGACATCTGAGCGTCAAGATCAAGATCAAGTCCCAGTGGGGCGAGGCCCTGGGCGAGGACGAAACGCCGGCCGCCGAGGGGGAGAAGCCCTTTGCCAAGCCGCGCTACAAGGACATGAAAAAGCGGATGAAGGGCGACTTCAGGCTCATCGTCAAGTCCCTGCACGAGGGCGGACTGCCCCCCGGGGAGGTCGTGGAACGCTTCGTGGCCGACGCCAGGCTCATGGTCACCTTTCCCGGCAAGGGCGAGGAATTTTACGACGATTTCAGCCACGCCGTCGAGGAATTCGCCGCCGCCTTCGCCGCCGGGGACCGGCTGGCCATGGGCGCCATGGCCGAAGCCCTGGCCCACCAGAAAGCCCGTTGCCATGCCATCTATGACTAACCTGCCGCGAACCGGGGCGCCGGTGCAGATCATCAAACGTCCCGCGGGCCAGCAGGAACTCTGGGAAAAGGCCCTGGGAGAGCTCGGTGAGGAGATCACGGCCGCCGACCAGGAACGCTTCGAGGGCATCGTGTCCGAAAAGCTCGCCGATTGGCAGCAGCGGCAGATCCTGGAGCCGGTAAGCGTCTTTCCCCGCCAGGAGGCCGTGCTGGCCGTGCATTGGCATCCGGAATTCGTGCCGCTTGCGCTGATCGAAAAGCGGCTCAAGGCCATGTTCCCCGGCAGCGGCGAAGAACTGGTCATCCCCACGCAGCACAACGAGTTCGTGTCCTACCGGGGATTTACCGGGGCGGAGATCGATTGCTACTCCAAGGGATTCAACCGCAAGGTGCAACTGCTCCTGCATTTTCCCGCAGCGAAAGTCACCGGCGCGGCCACGCTCAAGTCGATCCTGCACCACACCTTCAAATACCGGTCTTCCCAACTCTTCGAATTCATGCACGCCGTCACCCGGCCGGCCCTGGACATCGTCGACGCCGCCGCCCGGGAAACCGGGGCCGCCGAAGACCTGATCGAGTTCACCCGGGTCAACGTCCTGAAGATCGAGCGGCTCATCGACGCGGGCTGGTCCTCGTTTTCGCAACGCCCGCTCAAGAACAAGCTCCTGCGCGACTGGTTCGACGCCCTGCGTCCCGAGATCGGGGACGCCATGGCCGGGCGCATTCAGTTCTACCTCAACGCGGTCAAGAAACGGGTCAAGGCGCGGTTTTCTCTGAAATACTTCTACCGCGCCAGCGAAGTGATCGAGGAGACCCGCGGCCTCGGAGGCGGGGTGGTCATCCCCCATCCCGAGCAATTCTGGCCGATTCTGCTGGCCGACTACGACGTGGACGGCATCGAGGTCTGGAATCCGCAATCGCGCGAATACACGGAGTTTCTCATCTCGGTGGTGGGCCGCAAGAACCGCCAGCGGCGCACGGGCGAGCGCGCCATGCTCATCTTCATGGGCGACGACTGCCACATGGGTGAGAAGACCAAACCCAGGGCCGCGCAGGATCCGGAAAAATCCGGCCGCGAGATCGGCTTGCAGCCGGCCTGGGACGATCTGGATCTGCAAAAGAAACTCATCATGCAAAACGTAAGCCGCCGAACGATCATCGCGCAATACAAGGAACGGCTCGCGGGATAGCGGGCGAGGGATGGAGAAAAAGAGCATGCCTGAAGAAAAATTCGTCTTCGATTCGCTGCAGGACGCAAAGACCATCGGCGAATTCATCGAAGCCCTGAAACTCGGTTTTGAAAACGGCCGGATCGCGCTTTCCTCGGGCGAGGAAGAGATCCTGCTCACCCCCAAGGGCCTGCTCAACTTTTCGGTCAAGGCCAAGAAAAAGAACGACGAGAGCAAAATAACCCTCAGGATCGCCTGGAAGGATCGCGGGGACGGTATCTCCTGCGCGCCCGGCACGCCGATCAGGATCGAAAACTGATATGATCACCTTCGAAGGACTGGAAGAAAATTTCAAGTTCATCGTTCTGGACGTCGAGGCCCAGGCCAGCACGACCCGCCAGTTCCTCATGGAGCCGGAAAGGTCGCTGTACGAGAAAATCGTCTCCCGGGACGACTACATCGACAACCTCAAGACCATCATCGAAAACAAATGCTTCACCACGATCAATTCCGACAAGACGCTCGACCAGGATCAGCTCAACAAGATCCGGGCGGTCCAGATCATCACCGTCAACCTGGAGCGCATCGCCGACTTTCTGGTCAACGTCGTGCGCCAGATGGGCTTCCTCGAAGACCAGGCCTTCATCCATAAGTTCGACTGGCAGGTGACCTTCGACATCATCGAGCAGTGCCTGGCCCAGATCCTGCCCGCCATCGAGCGCGGCGACATGGCCAAGGCCCTGTCCATCTGCAAGTCCGAATACGACATCGACCGGCTCTACAAAGAGGCCTTCGACGCCATCATGAAGGAGCTTTCCACCGGCCGGCAGGCGCAGAACCTGGTCACGGTCCTGTTCATATTCCGCTATTTCGAGCGTATCGGCGATTCCCTGCTCAACGTCGGCGAGGCGATCATTTTTTCGATCATCGGCGAGCGCATCAAAATCGAACAATTCGACGCGCTCAAGCGCACGCTGATGATGTCCGGCTTCGGGGACTCGCTGGCCGGGATCGATTTCAAGGGGATCTGGGGGACGAGAAGCGGCTGCCGCATCGGCAAGGTGGAGCGGCATCTGCCCAAGAGCGCGGCCAAGGACCGGCAGAGCAGCATCTACAAGGAAGGCGCCCTGGAGAAAATCGTCAAGGAGCGCGAAAACATCGCCCGCTGGCAGTCGCTTTTTCCCGGCCTGGTCTCCGAAATCTTCGGCTACAACGAGGACGAGGCCGAGGGCAAGGGCTCGATTCTGGTCGAGTTCCTGTCCGGCTGCACCCTCGACGAGGTGGTTTTGTCGGCGGCCGAGGACGTCCTCGGCAACGCCCTGTTCGTCCTGGAACAGACCGTCCGGCACACCTGGGGTTCCACCATGGTTGCAGCGCCGGTCAAGACCGACTACATCGGCCAGCTGCGCTCGCGCAGCGAATCCGTGCGCCAGGTGCATCCCCAATTCTGGCGTCCCGGCCTGACGCTCGGAAGCGCCGCAGCGCGGTCTTCGGAGCAACTGCTGACCCAGTGCCAGGCGCTTGAAACGACGCTTCCGGCGCCGTTTTCGGTTTTCACCCACGGCGACTTCAACATCAACAATATCGTCTACAACCACGAGACCCAGCAGGTCCACTACATCGATCTCTACCGGTCCCGCGATTACGATTATCTGCAGGACGTCTCGACCTTTCTGGTCTCGAATTTCCGCACCCCGGTCTTCGACGGCGTGCGCGAACGGATCGACAAGGTCATCGGCCAGTTTTACCTTTTTGCCGCAACCTTCGCCGCCGAGCACGGGGACGCCACCTTCGAGGCCAGGCTGGCCTTCGCGCTTGCCCGCTCCTTTTACACTTCCACCCGCTTCGAACTGCACTACAAATTCGCCAGGGAAATGTACCACCGCTCGATGTATCTGTTGGAGACGATCGCGGCCCACGGAGGCGGGAACTGGGAAGCGTTCGTTTTGCCCAAAGACATCCTGTATTTATAAGGGGTTTGCCTCATGAAGATTGGCGTCATCGGAATTCCGGGGGGCTGGTCCTCGGAAAGCCTGGCCGACGCGGTCGCGGTCAGGACCGGGGTTCGTCTGCTCATCGACATCAAGGCGGTCAAGTTCGATCTTCAGACCGGCCGGGCCATGTTCGAGGGCTGCGACCTGTGCGAACTGGACGCCCTCATGATCAAGAAGATCGGAACCAGCTATTCGCCGGACATGCTCGACCGCTTGGAATCGCTGCGCTTCGTGGCCGAGCGCGGGGTGAGGATTTTCAGTTCCCCCCTGGCCATCCTGCGCGTGCTCAACCGGCTGGCCTGCACCGTGACCCTGCGCCTGGGCGGCATCCCCATGCCGCCGACCACCGTCACCGAGGACCCGGCGCTCGCCCTGGAAACGGTCCGCGAATACGGCCTGGCCGTGTTCAAGCCGCTGTACACCTCCAAGGCCCGGGGCATGACGCTGATCAGCGACGAACCCGGCGCGGCGGAAGTCATCGCCGCCTACCACGCGGAAAACCGGGTCATGTACATCCAAAAGGCCATCGAGCTCGGCGACTCCGACCTGGGGCTGGCCTTCCTCGGCGGCGAGTACCTGACCACCTACGCCCGCTGCAAAACCAACGAGGCCTGGAACACGACCACGGCCTCCGGCGGCAAGTACAAGCCCGCCGATCCGCCGGCGGAGATCGTCGAATTGGCGCGCAAAGCCGCCGGCCTGTTCGGGCTCGATTTCACCACCGTGGACGTGGCCCTGACCAAGGACGGCCCGTACGTCTTCGAGGTTTCGGCCTTCGGCGGCTTCAGGGGGCTGTTCCAGGCGCGCGGCATCGACGCCGCCGCGCTGGTCGCCGATTACGTCCTGGACAAGGTGGGCCGGTGAGCGCCGTCTCGCCCGGCCTGCCAAGCAGGCGCGAACTTACGGCCCCGTTTCTTAACGCAGCGAAAACCCCCCTGGAAGTCCGCGTCGACCTGGGCGGCTGCGTCATCGCGGTGCGCACCGGCGACGACGCCCTGGCCAAGGAGCTCACGCATTATTTCCAGGAATTCTTGAGCCCCGGGGGCGAAAGCGAGATCGTCATCACCGCCCTGGAATCGGCGCCCGTGACGCTTGACCTGCCCTATGCGGCCAAGGCGCCGGACCCGGGCAAGACCAAGATCAAAGAGGAATTTTGCGAACTCGCCGACGGCCGGGTGGTGCGCAAGCGGCTCACCGGGATGGTGTTTATTTTCGGCGGCGGGGACAACCTGGTGCTTGGTCCGTGCCGGGAGAACGCCAACCAGGTCGTCAATTTCGTCAACAATCGCTTCATCGAACGCATGCTCAACCAGGGCTGCCAGCTCGGCCACGCCGCCGGAGTGCGGCTTTGCGGGCGCGGGCTGGCGCTGGCCGGTTTTTCCGGCATGGGCAAGTCCACCCTGGCCATGCGCCTGATGAGCCTGGGCGCGGACTTCGTGAGCAACGACCGGATCCTCGCTTCGCGGGGCGCGGGCGGCGTCTGCATGCGCGGGGTGCCCAAGCAGCCTCGGGTCAACCCCGGAACCCTGCTCAACAACGAAGACCTGGCCTGGATCATCGACCCGGAAAAGCGCCGGGAGCTTTTGGCTCTGCCGGCCGATTCCCTGTGGCGGCTGGAGCAAAAATACGACGCCCTGATCGTGGACAGCTTCGGCCCGGGAAAATTCGTCCTTACGGCGCGCATGAACGGCCTGGTCATTCTCAATTGGCGCCGCGACGGCGGTCCGGTCCTGGTCCGCGCGGTGTCCTTGAGCGAACGCCCCGAGCTTTTGGCCGCCTTCATGAAAAGCACCGGCCTGTTCTACCGCGCCGAGGGCCCGGGGGTGGGCTTTGACCGCTCGCCTGCGGCCTACGCAGCACTCTTGAGCGCCGCGGACGTGATCGAAATCGCCGGGGGCGTGGATTTCGACCGCGCCGCGGCCGTGTGCAGGGACTATCTCGAAACCGGACGCATAAGCGCCGGCGGATGATCCCGGTATGCGCCTGTCCATCACTCGCGAAGTCGCGATCCCCGATCCGGTCAAGCTCGAACGCCTGCGCCGCGCGCCGGAGTTCGGGCCGAAGATCCTGTTCTTCAGCGGCGGCAGCGCCCTGAAAGACGCCTGCCGGGAACTGGTGGCCTTCAGCCACAATTCCATCCACATCATCACCCCGTTCGATTCCGGCGGCAGTTCGGCCATCCTGCGCCAGGCCTTCGCCATGCCCGCCGTGGGCGACTTCCGCAACCGGCTCATGGCCCTGGCCGACCAGTCGCTCACGGGCAACCCCGAAATCTACGACCTGTTCGCCCATCGCCTGGACAAAAAAGCCAGCGCCGGCGAACTGGACCTGGAGCTTAAAAGCCTGGCCCTGGGGCGCCACCACCTGATCCGGCGCGTGCCCGACCCCATGCGCAAGATTTTACGCAACCATTGCCGCGCGTTCATGGGCCTGATGCCGGCCGGTTTCAACCTGCGGGGGGCGAGCGTCGGCAACCTGGTGCTCACGGCCGGATATCTGGACAGCCGCCGCCAATTCGACACGGTGATCTATCTGTTCTCCAAGCTGGTCGGGGCGCAGGGCGTGGTGCGCCCGGTGGTCAACAAGAACCTGCACCTGGCCGCGCGGCTTGCCGGCGGCGAGGTCGTCATCGGCCAGCACCTCCTGACCGGCAAGGAAGCTCCCGTCCTGACGCAGCGCATCGAAAAGCTCTGGCTGACTCGCGATCTCAGCGATCCCGAGCCGGTCACGGCGACGGTGCGCCCCAAGATCGCGCAGCGCATCGCGGAGGCCGATCTGATCTGCTACCCGATCGGCAGCTTCTATTCCAGCCTGGTCGCCAACCTGCTTCCTTCGGGCGTGGGCCGGGCCGTGGCCGCCAACCCCTGCCCCAAAGTCTACGTCCCCAACACCGGGAGCGATCCGGAACTGGTCGGACTTTCGCTCACGGACCAGGTGCGGGTCTTGATGGGGTATCTCAACGCCGACCACGACCGGATCGAGCCGGGCCGGGTTCTGGGGTTTGTCCTGGTGGACGCCAAAAACGGCGTCTATCCGGGCGGCCTTGAGGCCTTGGCGCTGCGCAAACTCGGGGTCGCGGTCATCGACTGTCCGCTGGTCACCAAGCAAAGCGCCCCGCTTCTGGACCCCGGGCTTTTGGCCCAGGCGCTGGCCTCGCTGACCTGACGCCACCGGGAGCGGAAGATGTCTTCATTTTCGCGCTCCCGGCGACACAGGGACATGAACAACGAGCCGGACGGGCCGGGGCGCACGGCCCAGGCGGCGCCGGCGAAAGCGTCCGGCGGGACGGCGGCCTGGCGGCCGTGGCGGAGGCGATCATGAGCTTGTCTGAGCGCGAGAGGCAGATTCTCAAAAATGTCCGGTTTTTCAGCAGAATGCATCGCTACGGCGGCATGATGCCGGCCAAATATCTGCTGTTGTACGAAAACGACGACCTTGGCCGGCTGATCGCCGCTGACTACCTGGAGCGGGTCGTTTTATCCACCCCGAGCAACACCGACTACCCCGGGCTGCGCCTGGGCCGCGCCGGCGCAAAGCTGATCAACGAGGAAGAGGCGCCGGTCATCAGGGACGGCAATCAGGACATCCCCGTCGAGCTTGTGGAGATCATGGAAGACATCCACCATTTTTCCCGCATCGGCCGCTATCGCGGCCTGATGCCGGAGAAAAAAGCCCGGCAGTACGAAGCCTCCGACCTGGAGGATCTGCTCAATAACGGCTATGTCTACAAGGTCAAGACCAGGTCGCCGGGCGGCAAGAAGAACGAAGGCTACGTGATCTCCACCAAGACCCATCATCTGCTCAAGAAGCTGCGGATCATCTGACGCGCCGCCTGGCCGGGGTCCGGGGACCAGACAGGGCGTGAGCTCGAAAACTCTGCCGGTCCCACGCCCGAACGTCGTGAAAATTTCATTCGCCCGACCCGTTGCCGCCACCCGGGCGGCTCAGACTCCCGGCCTACACCACGGGGAGGCGGGTCATGAAAACGAGCGTATTTTTGCTGTCGGATTTCACCATCGTCATGGCGGCCACGGCGGTCCAGGCGGTCATCTACCTGGTCCTGATCGCGGTCTCGTGAGGACGCGCCGCAAGCCGCCGGGCCTGGGCTAGAGGTCGTCTTTGAGGATCTTCCAGTCGTGACGGCTCTTGACCAGGGTGGCGCCGCCCTCCAGGGTTCCGCTCAGGAAATACCGGCGGCCTTTGGCCTTGACGACGACGCTTGCGGTATCGCCTTGGATGCGCAAGCTCACCACCTCGAACGCATCGATGCGGGCGCCGACCGCCTCCCATTCCTTGAATTTCACAGGCAGGGCCCGGGCGTAATCGTCCAGGGAATAAAAGCGCTTTACCCCGCCGATGGTGGCGTTGACGCTGGCCTCTTGGGCGTAGACCGCAAGCAGGCCCGGCAGGTCGCGCTCGTTGACCGCCTTGGCGTACCGATCGAGGGTCGTCTTGATCTGCGCCGCGTCATCGGTCCCGGCCGTCTCCGCGGCGTCCGCGATTTGCGGCGCTTCCGGCGCCGTGGCCTCGGGACCGGCCAGTCCGGAAGATTCGGCGCATTCCCCGGCCAGGGCCGGCGTCCCGGCGGCGCAGCTCAGCAGCGCCGCCGCCAAAAGCGTCGCGATCGTCCCCTTGCGCAGCGCATCCGCGCACGCCGAGAGCGCTGCGTCCCGGCGCATCATGCGGCGGCCGGGCCGGGCAGGCCGGGGGCCGGCTGGTTTAAGCGCCTGGCGAGCCAGGATTTCACCACCTGGGTCAGGCACATGTAGACGAACAGGATCAGCGCCAAAAGCCAGAAATAGTCGCCCGGCAGGGCGACCAGGCCGAGGAACCCGGCAAGGGGCGAATAGGGCAGCCACAACCCGAAAGCGCAGATCGAAAACGTGGTCAGGGTCAAAAGCAGGCTGGCGCGGCTTTGCAGGAAAGGGATCTTGTCCGTACGGATGACATGCACGATCAGCGTCTGCGAGAGCAGGGACTCGACGAACCAGCCGGTCTGGAACAAGGTTGGATTGTTCCAGGCGTGAAACAGCGAAAGCATGACGAAAAAGGTGGCGTAGTCGAAGAGCGAACTCACCGGGCCGAGATACAGGATGTAGCGCTTGATGTCGTCGATGCGCCAGCGCCTGGGGCGGGCGAGGAACTCCTCGTCCACGTTGTCGGTGGGAATGGCCGCCTGGGAGAAGTCGTAGAGCAGGTTGTTGACCAGGATCTGGATCGGCAGCATGGGCAAGAAGGGCAAAAAGATGCTGGCGCCGAGCACGCTGAACATGTTGCCGAAATTGGAACTGGCCCCCATGCGGATGTACTTGGTGATGTTGGAGAAGACCTTGCGCCCTTCCATGACGCCGCTTTCCAGGACGGCCAGGCTTTTTTCCAGCAGGATGATGTCCGCCGATTCCTTGGCCACGTCCACGGCGCTGTCCACGGAGATGCCCACGTCGGCGGCCTTGAGCGCCGGGGCGTCGTTGATGCCGTCGCCCATGAAGCCGACCACGTGTCCGCCGCGCCGCAGGGCGGCGACGATCGTGCTCTTCTGCATCGGGTCGAGCTTGGCGAAAACGTGGCGCTCCTCGACGATGGCGGCCAGTTCGTGCTCGTCCATGGCGGCGACCATCTCGCCGGTGACAATCGGGCCCGCGGGATTAAGCCCGACCTGGCGGCAGATGTTGGCGGTGATCACGGCGTTGTCGCCGGTCAGGATCTTTGGGGTGATGCCGTGGGCGATCATGGCTCTGAGCGCCTCGGCGGCGCTTTCCTTGGGCGGGTCGAGAAAGGCCAGGTAGCCCATCAGGATCAGGCCGCTTTCGTCGGCCACGGCGAAATCGGTCCGGCTCCCGTCCACTTCCTTGTATGCCAGGGCCACCACCCGGAAGCCGTCCTCGTTCAGATCGCGCACTACGCGCTCCATGGTTTCGCGGTGCTCCGGGCCGAGCGCGACGAGGTTGCCCTTTTGCATGCAGCGGGTGCAGCATTTGAAGACCTCTTCGGCCGCGCCTTTGCAGATGAGCAGGCTCTTGTCCGAGCTTTTGTCCTTGACCACGACGCTCATGCGCCGGCGCATGAAATCGAAGGGAATTTCGTCGAGCTTGCCGTATTTCGACGTGTCGACGCGATCGCGGTTCTTGGTCGCGGAGTCGATGACCGCGACGTCGATGGCGCTTTTCAGGCCGGTCTGGAACAGGCTGTTGACGCCCGCGTATTCCAGGACGGAATTGTCCTGCGCGCCGTACACGTCGAGGTATTTCTCCAGGATGATCTTGTCCTGGGTGAGGGTGCCGGTCTTGTCCGTGCACAAGATGTCGATGGCCCCGAAATTCTGGATGGCTTCCAGACGCTTGACGATGACCTTGCGGCGCGACATGGCCAGGGCGCCCTTGGACAGGCAGACCGTGACCACCATGGGCAGCATTTCCGGGGTCAGGCCCACGGCCACGGCCAGGGCGAACATGAAGGCCTCGCTCCAGCTCCCCTTGAAGGCGCCGTTGGCGAAAAAGACGAAGGGCACCATGAACATCATGAAATACAGCATCAGCGCGGTGAACTTCTTCAGGCCCTTGTCGAAGTCGCTGGGCGGGCGTTTTTCGGACAATTTGGCGGAGATGCCGCCGAGATAGGTCGCGCTTCCGGTGGACACGACCAGGGCCAAGGCCGTGCCGGAGATCACGTTGGCGCCCATGAAGCACAGGCCCGGATCGTCGAGCGCCTTGGCCCGGGGGGAGTCCGCCGCCTCGTGGGGAGCCTGCTTTTCCACCGGCAGGGCCTCGCCCGTGAGCATGGCCTGGCTGACATGGAGGTCTTTGGACTTGAGCAGTTGGATGTCGGCCGGGATCATGTCGCCGGCCGCGAGCAGGACGACGTCGCCCGGAACCAGTCCGGCCAGGGGAATCTCGCGCTTGGCGCCGTCGCGCAACACGGTGGCCGTGGTGTGGACCATCCGCTTGAGCTGCGCCGCAGCCTTGTCGGCCTTGGCTTCCTGGACGACCTTGAGGGTCACGGCCAGGACCGCCATGGAGACGATGATCAAGGCCGAAGTGACGTCGTCGGTCAGATACGAGATCGCGCCGAGCGCCACAAGCAGCAGCACGAGCGGATTTCTCACGGCCAAAAAGAGCCGCAGGCCGAAACCGATCCTTTTTTCGACCACGGCCTGGTTGAGGCCGTACCGGCGCAATCGCTCGGCCGCCTCCGCCGCGCTCAGGCCCACCATGGCCGGTTTTTCCTCGGCCGGGGACTCGATGAGTTTCTCGCCCTCGCTGGCGAGCGGCTCCCACATCGCGCGCAGATGGGAGAAGGCGTCGAAGGGACGAACTTTGCCGCTGCTGGTCAGGCCGGCGAGCACGTGGGCCTTCTGGGCGAAATGCTCAAGCCTGCGGGAGAACTCCTCGCTCGGGGCCAGTCCCGGCAAGCCGGTTTCGAGGGGGTGTTCCTGGGGCTGAGGGGCGGTCTGCTCCGCTTCCCGCAGCTGTGTCTGGTCGGTCATGGTAAGGCTCCGAGGGGATGTCCCGCGAGGTTTTGATCGGCCCGGCCGGGCCGGCGGATATCAAAACCATTGCCGGGGGTAAATGTCAAAGGCGCGCGGCCGGCGACGGCGATGCGGCGATTGCGCGACGACCCGGCGCCGCGGCAAGTCCGTGCGTCACGCATTCTTGACATGGGCGTCACGGCGTCTTCACTGCTGCTTGGCATCGTTGTTCAACGGGAGAATCCAGCCCGCAAGACGTTTCAATACGCCGAACACAGTGGAGGTCGCATGGACCGAGAGGAATTGGCCTTATTGCGAGCGAAGTTGGAATCGATGCTGGAATTGCGCTTGAACAAGTCGCGCACGGCCATGGAGACCATGTCCCAGGCGGCCTCGTCCCCGGCCGACGCCGTGGACCGGGCGGCCATGGAGACGCAGCGCCATCTGGAGTTGCTCATGCGCGAACGCGACCTGGCCGAAGTCCGGGAGATCCGCGAGGCGCTTTCGCGCATCCTGATCGGGGAATACGGCGCCTGCCGCGAATGCGGCGAGGACATCGACGTGCGCCGCCTGCGCGCCCGGCCCATGGTCGATTTGTGCGTGACCTGCATGACGGGCCTTGAGCGCGAACGAAATCGCGAACGCGACGTCCCCGAAGAGATGATCCATTCGTTTGGCCGGGAAGTGTCCGGCCGCATCCTGGAAACGGTCTAGAAAGATCAACGCCTGGGCCCGCCGCGCTCGCGGCGGACCCAGGCGTAAGAATACCCGCCCCGTCAAACGGCCTCGGCCGCCGGCGCGTTTTCTCGCCGCCGCTCGAACTTGGCCATGCGGCTCGGTTCGGGCGCGCGCGTGGCGTCAAACCAGCCGCAGGCGCGAAAGTACGCCAGATCCTCAAGCCAGACCCCGGCCCATTCCTTATCGGCGAGCAGGCGGCGCAGGCCGCGCGCGGGCGAACGGCGCAGTTCGAGCAGCGGCCCAAGCAGGTTCGACGGGTCGCGGAAGCATTCCCAGTCGCACAACTCGCATTTTTTCTCCCGGCCGCGCCGGCGCGCGCCGCCGGCCGGGAAATCCTCCATGGGCTCGTTCCCCCGGTAGCCGCAGGGATACATGCGCATGTCCTTGGCGTCGATGAAGACGAAATCGCGTCCGCCCAGGCAGCCGTGGCCCCGCCGCAAGCCGTGGGCATGGCGCGAAAGCAGGGCCAGGATGGAGCTTCTGGGCGCAAAGATGCGTAGGCGGCCGCGATAGGCGGCGATGGTCCGGTCGAGCGCCGTGAGCAGGGCGGCGGTTTCCAAGGCGGTGAAATCCATGATCGCCCCGCTGTCGGCGGCGGCGTAGACCGGCGCGTAGCCGGCAGGCCCGGACTCGTGCATGGGATAGCAGACGTTGGCCGTGGTGAAGCCGAGTTCCAGGGCGAAGGAGAAAAATCGCGACAAGGCTTCTTCGCAGCGCGCGGTGAAGGCAGCCGGCTCCTCCCCGTCGCGCGCGGCAAGCGGCTGCGTCCCGCCCACCAGGCGGCTGAGCCCCAGGTTGACGGCCGGGTAGAGCCCCTGGGCGTGAAACACGGGCAACCCGGCGCGGATGCCGTCGACCACTCCGGGCAGGCCCCGGTTGCGTTCGTGGACCGAGGGCTCCGGGCTGTCTAAACTGATCCAGAAGGCGTTGACCCCGTTTTGACGCAAAAGTCCGGCGGCGGCGGCTATTTTGCCTGAAAATCCTGGTTTGGCGTGTTCCTGGAAGATAAACCCGTTGGTGCCGGTGCGCACCGAGGCCACGCCCGCGCGGCGGGCGAGCCGGGCGAGCGCGGCGACGTCGCCCAGGTAGAGCAGGGGTTCGCCGCCGGTCAGGGATATGGCGCGCACGCCCCGGGAGGCCAGCCTTTCGATCAGCGCCCCGGCGCGCTCGACGCCGAGGCGCGAGCGCGGCTCCGGATTTTGCCGCCGCATGCCGCACTGGACGCAGGAGGCGTTGCAGCGGTCGGTGTACTGGATGACCGCCTGGCCCGGGGCCCGGCCGCGCAGGATGTCGCCGGCCAGGGAGAGCCAGGGAAGGCTGACGGCGCAGACGCGGCTCACAGGCGGGCCGCCTCGTAAAGCTCCCAGGTCCTCTTGAAGGCGTCCTCGAAGGTGCGGTTTTCCATCATGGCCCTGGCCGCCCGGCCCATGTTTTTCAGGCGTCCGTCGTCGCTGAGCAGGTCGCCGATGGTGTTGGCCCAGACGAGCGGATCGACGCTGTCCAGGACCAGACCGGTTTCGCCGTGGATCACGTTTTCGCGCGGTCCCCCGGCGTTGCCGACGATCACCGGCAGGCCCGAGGCCTGGGCCTCCATGACCACGTTGCCGAAGGTGTCGGTCAGGCTCGGAAAGACGAACAGGTCGCACGAGGAGTAACAATTGGCCAGTTCATCGCAGGAAAGAAACCCCGTGAACACGGCCCGTTCGCCGTGCAGGGACTTCTTGAGGTCGCCGACCATGGGGCCGTCTCCGGCCAGGATCAGGTTGAAGCGGTCGTCCTTGCGGGAAAGCAGTTTGAAGGCGTCCACCAGCATGTCCAGGTTTTTTTCCTTGGAGAGCCGGCCTGCGTAAAGCAGATTCACTCCGTCGAAGACGCCCCGGCTCTTGAGGAAGCCGTTCTTCTTGGACGGGTGGTACAGGGCGGTGTCCACGCCGCGCGGGTAGACCGTGATCTTGTCCCTGCTCACGCCCTTGGCGGCCAGTTCGTCGGCCGTGGCTTGCGAGGGCGCGAAGACAGTGTCCATCTGGTTGTAATACCAGATGGTGTATTTCCAGACGAGTTCCTCCATCTGGTCGTCGCCGGTGAGCTGCTTGGCGTACTGGGGTATTTGGGTGTGATAGGTGCCGTGGATGGGCAGCTTGAGTATCCGGGAGGCGAGCAGCGCGGCCAGGCCCATGGGGCCGGGGGTCGAGGAATGGATATGGGTGTATTTGCACTCGAAAACGTGGCGGATGATGTCGAGCAGCGGCGGGTAGAAGATTTTCTGCTCCGGGTATTCCGGCAGCTCGAAGACGCCGATGGGCGTGAAGTTGCGGATGCCGGGCTCGCCCTCGGGCAGATCCGGGTCGCAGGCCAGAAGCGACATTTTCTTGCCCAGGCGCATGGCCGTGTCCTGGCTGTTGCGCAACGTCCTGGCCACGCCGTTGACCTCGCCGAGGGTGTCGGTGAAGTGGGCGACCGCGATGTTTCCGGTGGGCTTGGCCGCGCCTCCGAGGATGTAATTCTCGATGCCGACGGCGGCGATGCGGTCCTCGTTGAACATGGAGTAAGCCGCGAAAAAGGGCGCGGTCACGGTGTAGAGCGCCCCGGCCGAACCGATGGTCTTGAAGATGTCAAAGACGTTGAGTCCCGAGACGTTGTCGAAGAACTGGCCGGCAAAGACGCTGAGCACCCTGTTGGTCGCCTGGCTCACGAAACGGAACCAGTCCTTGCTTCTGCCCTGGCTGGCGGAACGCTCGCCAAGCGACACCCGGCGCAAATCGGGGTCGCCGAGGATGATCCGGGCCGCTTCGCGGAAAATCATTTCTTTGGGTTCGTTGACGCGGCTTTTGCCCGAGTCGGCGGCGTCGCAGCGCCGTCCGTAGCGTTTGGCGCTGAAATAGGTCTGCACCCGGCCGAGCATGGTCTGCTCGCGCGGAAGTCCGGGGCGCAGCGCGTTGTCGAGAAAATTGATGCACACGTCCTTCCCGGCGTATTTCCCGAGCGAAAGCTTGGAGTCGTAGAACTGGTAGCCGATGGAGTACAGGGTGTGGGCCATGTTTTCGGGTTTGGCGTCGCGGCCTCTGGGCAGGATGCGTCCGGCCGCCAGGGCTTCGAGGAATTCGGGCAGACTTGCGGTGAACGGGGCCTCGGTGTGGCGGCGGGCGATGTGCAGGCCGCTGTGATCGTCGCTGCCGCCGGTCAGGTGCTTTTTCCAGGGTTCGCCCGCGGCCGGTTCGATGCCGTGGCGATTGGCCAGGCGCTCGATGATTTCCGGGGTGAGATTGGCCGTGATCCGCTCAAGCGCGCTGTTGGCCGCGCCTTCGCGCGCGCCGTTGAGCTCGAAATGGCTAAACAGCAAAAGCAGCTTGCCGACATGTTCCGGAGTGAGTTTGCCGTTGACCCCATAGAGCGGATGGGCGCTGACGTGGATGACCTTTTCCCGCTTGAGGAAGGCGGCCAGGTCGTAGATGTTCTCGCGGATCTTTTGGATCTCGGCGAAGGTTTCTTCGTCGATGTTCAGGGCCAGGACGTGCGCCTTGCAGCCGTCTTCGGGGAAATAGGTGGTGATCTCGACGCTGACGAAGGCCCCGGGCAGATGGGCGATGGACAGGGCGCCGTCGATGGTGTTGTGGTCGGTGATGGTCACCAGGTCCATGCCGAGTTCCCTGGCCCGGTCGTAAATGAATTGCGGCTTGGTGAAGCTCTCGGGGCAGCCGATTTTTTGCAGGATCCATTGCGAGGGCCTGGTGGAATGTCCCGAGTGGACGTGTAAATCGATCTTCATGACGCCATCACCTCCATGTCGTTTGTTGCGAGGGAAATTGTTTGCGTCCAGGCTCCCCCGGCTCCCCCAGCTCCCGAAAAGACGGGGCGCCCTGACGCGCGAAACCGGCCCGGCCGGGGAGGCGGGCGGCGGCGGGGGGGGACTTTGGGGATGGGGGAGGGGGGCCTCGGGCAGCGTTTGGAAAAAACGCTCACGAGGGCTCCCCGGAAGGCCGGAGGCGTCCGGCCGGAGCCAGGCAGTCGTCCTGCATGCGCGTGAGCTTGGCGGCGGCGGCGTCGAGCGCGGGCAGGTCGGCGTTGATCAGAGCGCTTTCGAAGATGGCCAGCTGGTCGCGGTACCGGGAGTGAAAGACCGGGTCCGCCAGGAGCCCGCCCGGGTCGTAAAACCGGGACAAGGGCTTTGTAGGCTTTGCGGCCGGCCGGGTGAGAAATATCCCGAGGATGCCTTGAAAAAGTCGCGTCATGCGCCCGTCCCGCCGGGGCGGCTGTCCGGCCCGGAGTTGCGGCCCGGCTCGGCCGGACCGGAGTGAATATCGATCAGGCGCATTTTCCCATGTTCGCCGGGCCGCCCCGGTGATGGGCCATGAAGGCGGCCAGGCCGCTTTTGCCCATGAACTTTTCGAGTTGCCTGGGCTCGGTCTTGAGCAGGTCGACCAGGATCAGTCCGTCCAGGACATTGGAGAAGTCCGGGTCCAGGTTAAAGCCCAGCAGGCCGCCGCCGAGTTTGAGATATTGACGCAGGAGCACCGGCACGCCCTTGCCGTCGGCTTCGATGCCCTCCAGCAGGGCGGCCATGTCGTCGATGTCCTCGACGAGCGAGGCGGCCGCCTTGCGCAGCCAGGGATCGCCGCGCAGGGGCGTGCGCGGTTTCACCAGTCCGGCGTATTCCGGCAGGCCGTGGGCCGCGCCGAAGTATCCGGCCATCAGCTGCCGGGAGGCGTCCTTGTACTGCGCCGGGATGCTCACCGGGCCAAACAGGTTCCGGTAGCGGGGATTGGCGGCGACGTAAGCGGCGACGCCCTTCCACAGGAGCAGGAGGGCTGAGTAGCTTTTCTGGTAGTCCGGGGCCACGAACGACCGGCCCATCTCCAGGGCGGGACTGATGCGCCTGAAAAAGTTCGGGGCGAATTTGAACAGGGTTTGGCAATACAGGCCCTTGGCCCCGACGCGGGCGAGGATTTCGTCGGTCGGGCCCAGGCGGTAGGCGCCGGCGATTTTGAGCGCTTCCTTGTCCCAAAGAAAAAGGTGCAGGTAATGCTCGTCGAAGCGGTCCAGGTCGCAGGACTTGCCCGTGCCTTCGCCGGCCTTGCGGAAGGTCAATTCCCGCAGGCGGCCGATCTCGCGCAGGGACAGGGGAATCTGGGCCGCCCTGGCGATGACGGCGCAAAATGCGCCGGACTCGGCCACGAACTGCTCCCGGGGCAGCTTGGCGATTTCGCCGGCCAGGATGTCCGGATGGACGGCTCCGATCAGGGTTTCGTTGCGCGGGGGGAGCTGGATGGGAAAGAGTTTGTTTTTTTTGGGACGGTCGTCGCCGGCGCCGAGGATCAGGGTGCGCAGGCGCAGGTGGCGCATGACCTCCCGGGAGTCGCCAAAGCGCGCGATGCGCCCGGCTTGGAGCGGCGCGCCGATGCGCACGATCACGGGCTTGCTGCGTTTTTTCATGATTTCGCGGGGAAGCAGCGCCGTGCGCAGTCTCGGGTGGATGAGCCCGGCGGCCTGGAACAGGGGGCCGTTGGCGCCCTCGAAGCAGATCGGCAGGACCGTGGCCCCGGTTTTTTCGATGAGCCTGGCTATGTTCGGATTCCAGACCGGTTCGGCCACCCGGCCCTCGCTGAGTTTTAAGCTGGCCACTTCTCCGGCCGGGAAGACGCCGAGCGCGCCGCCGCCCTGCAGCCAGCGCAGGGACTGGCGAAGCGGCGCGATGTTGCGCACCTGCGCTCCGGGGCCGGCGAAGGGATCGACGAAGATGAATAAATCCGCGAATTCATGGATGCGCCGCAGGATCATGTTGGCCATGATCTTCACGTCCGGGCGGACGCGCAGGAGCATTTCCGCCAAGATAACGCCTTCCAGGCCGCCGAAGGGATGGTTGCAGACCACGATCAGCGGGCCTTGCTTCGGAATTCGCTCCAGGGCCTGGGGGCTGATCTCGTAACGCCGGCCGACGGCCCGGATGGACGCGGCCAGAAATTCCTGGAGATTGCCGCCGCGCGGCAGGGATTTATAGAGGTTGTCGATCTTGTCCAGGGACAAAAGCCTTTCCAGGGGGGCGGCTACGGCGCGGACCATGGTCCGCTTCAGAGGCGCAAAGCCGGCCGTTTCCAGACGAAGCGAGGCGCGGGGTTCTGTGGGTGCGTCCATGTCGGGCTCCGCGGGCGCCGGTTTGACCGGCGGTTCCTGTTTGGGCCTGGCGGCCTGGGTGCTGGAAGACGTGTAGTCCGGGCGCGCGCCGGATTGGTGACGCAAAGGCGATGATCGTGTGAAGAAATGGTGAAATGTGGCGGATTACAAGATATTACCGGGAGCAAAAAGTATTTTACTTTTTGCTCCCGGCGGCGGACGCCGCTTGACCCCGCCAAGAGCGGGGCCGTACTTATCAATGGGGGCGCGAAAATGAAGACATTTTCTGCTCCCATTTATATTTCCGGGGCGCGCCGCATCGAGGTCCGCCCCGGCCCGGCCAAAGCGGTTAGAACTTCGGAACAATGACCGAGGGGTCGATCTGCTTGGCCTTGGCGGCGTCGGCTTTGGCCTTGTCCGTGTCGCCCATGGCCGCCCAGGCGAAGGACCGGCCGCAATACGCCTTGGCGTTGCGCGGATCGAGTTCGATGGCCTTGGAAAAATCCCCGGCTGCCCGGTCGGCGTCGCTTAAGGTGTTCAGGAAAACAAGCCCCCGGAAAAAATAGGCGTCCGCGAGATCGCCCTTGAGCCCGATGGCCGCGGTGTAGTCGGTCAGCGCCCGGTCGTAGCTTTTCAGGTCCTCCCAGGCCACGCCGCGCTGCAGATAGGCGGCGGCGAAGTCCGGCCGCAGCGCGATGGCCTCGGTGTAATCGGCGACGGCTTTTTCGAACTCGCCTTTCGCGCGCCAGGCGAGGCCGCGGCTGAAATAGGCGCCGGCGAGGTTGTGGTTCAGTTCGATGGCCTTGGAAAAGTCGTCGAGGGCGCGGTTGTATTCGTTTTTTCGGTACCGGGCGCGTCCGCGGCCCAGGTAGGCGTCCGCGTCCGCCGGATTGGCCTCCAGAGCCTTGGCGAACTCCGAGACGGCCTCGTCGAACTGTCCGTTTCTCAAGTATTGCTTGCCCTGGTTGTCATAGTCCCGGACGCCCGGGTCCGGCTCTTCGCCGGTGTCGGCGTTTTGGGCGCCGGCTTCGCCGCCGGCGCGTTGCCCGGGAGAGGCGGCCGTCTTGCCCGCGTCGCTTTGGGCCGAGGCTGGGCCGCATGCCGAGGCGAGCATCGCCGCCAAAGCCAGGACAGTTAAAAAACACCGTATCATGAGGATTCTCCTTGGGGCCGCCTCGCGGCCCGGGCGGGCGGGAAGCCGCCGGCGGGGCGGGCGGGGCCGGTCACAGAGTCTCCGGCGAGGGATTTTCCATGACCACGGTGTTGCGCCCGGCTTTTTTCGCCTCGTACACGGCGGTGTCGGCCCGGCCCAGGACGTCTCCCTCGGTCCTGTCGGCCGCAGACCGCCAGGGGGCGATGCCGACGCTGACGGTGAAGTGGATGACCATCTGATCGATCAACACGGGTATGGCCTCGATGGTGGAGCGGATGCGTTCGGCCACGACGGCTGCGGCGCCCGGGTCCGTTTGCGTCAAAAGGACGCTGAATTCCTGGGTTCCCATGCGTGCGAGCAGATCGGTGGGACGCAGGATCTCGTCGACCACGGCCACGAAATGCCGCAAAATCTGGTCGCTTTTCTGCGAGCCGTAGCGCTCGACGAGCTGCCGGAAATGATCGATGTCCAAATTGAGGATGCAAAACGGGTTGCCGTACCGGGCGTTGCGCTGGATTTCCCGGGAAAGGGCCTCCATGAAATGCCGGCGGTTGTTGCAACCGGTCAGGGGGTCCGTCTTGGCGAGCCGGTCCATTTTTTCATGGATTCCAAGCAGGGTGTTGCGATGCCCCCAGTCGTTTTTGACGAAGACGACGCCGCCGGTCACGCACACCGTCGACAGCAGGACAATCAGGTTCAGCCAGGAGAACATCAGCATGCGGTCGCGTTCGATGTCGCCGATCTCGCCGAGATAGCGGTAGCTGTAGGCGCTCAGGGAGTTGTCCAGATTGTGGCGAACGGCGAAGACGCTGGGATACGGTTGGTCGAGCCAGGTGCGCGGATTTTCCCCCGCCTTAAGGCGGGGGGGCGTGACGCCGAGCGTCTCGAACTGGGCGCGCTTGTAACGCTTTACCCTGTCGCTCTCGGACATTTGAAAGACTTTGCCGCCCTCGACGGCGCCCATCAGCAGGTCGGGATTGGACGAGACGATGACCACGCCGTTTTCGTCCGCGAGAAAGACGTCGGTTTTAAGGAGCACGCGCAGGCTCGCCAGGTTCGCCCTGACCCCGACGGCCCCGAGAAAATCCTTGTCCCGGGTGATCGGAGAGACGAAAAAAAGCCCCGGATCGCCGCTGACCTTGTCGATGGCGAACTGATGGCTGTCGAAACCGCGCCGGGCGGCCTTGAAGTCTTCGCGGTCGGCGTAGTTGGCCCCGGTCACGCTTGCGTCCGCGCCCAGGACGCCCGAAGCGACCGCGTCCCCGGCGGCGTTCATCAGCCAGCACTCGTCGACGCCGATGTCGGTGATCTGCGCGATCCGGGACAGGGAGTCGCTCGCGGCGCGCAGTTCCGGATCGTTCATCCAGGCCGCGCGGCGCTCTTCGTAGGACAGGGGCGAAGGCGCGGCCGTGGGGCCGAAACGCGAAAGCCAGGCTGCCGTCGCCGGCTGCCTGGCGATGATGATCGCGACGTTCTGGATATGAGACAGGCTTTGTTCGATCACCGCGCTGGCGACATCGGCGTTTCTGTCCGCCTCAAGCTGCTCCCGCTCGATCAGGCGCGCTTGCCGGCTGCCTGCGACCGCGCCGGAAACATACCAGGAGACAATGACGCCCACGCCAAAGGCCAGGGCGATCGCGGCGATCGACCTGCGTGAGAGGTGAAGCAGGGCGTATATCCAGGAGCGCGGCGAGGCAGGGCGCGTGTGGCCGTCTGGGGCGGCGTTTTCCCGCGCTTCGCCGCAGCCGTCCCGCCCGGCTTGCGAAGCCGCGGCGGTCCGCCTCCCGTTTTTTTCGCAATCCGGCATGGCCGCTCCCGGTGACGCAGGATGGCGTCCCTGCCGAATAATACCGGCAGGGCCAGCGTCCGTCAATCCGGGACATAGCCGCCCGACGCCCGCCGTCGCCAATCGTCGCCCGGACAGACGGACGGAATTTCAAAAGCATCATACTTTTCGCTCTCGGCGGCGGACGCCGATTGGCCCCGCCAAAAGCAGGGCAGTAGGCGCCAATGGGGGCGCAAAAATAAAGACATTTTCCGCTCCCATGAATAAACCCAAGAAATTTTCCGCCACCGGTCAATATGTCCCGCATTATTTCTGGACAAGAGACCTCCTCCTTCTTATGATTCCATTGTGTTCGATGGTTTGATTCGAGCAACCTCAGCGGAGGGAATTCCGATGGGCCCGGGTGCGAAGTAGGCATGACGGAAGCAGCGCGAAACACGAGGTCTCGGAGCCGGGGAAAATAAACCCCAACGGCCCGGACAAGCCAGACGGAGCGCCCGTCGCCACGCGCTGCGCATGAGTCTGGGGCTACATAAGGTCTTTACTCACTACGCCTCGTCTCTGTATGGGACGAGGCGTTTTCATTGAGCCGGCGAGGTTTCTCCCGCTTCTTGGAAATAATCTCGCGAGCCAGGCGGATATTGCCTGGAATGCCCGGTGGATTCGGAGTGTCGCAAAATCTGGAAAGACAACGAGGCCGCCGGCTGGATCGATGCGCGGCGATATTGTTTCGTTGGTGGTGATAAATGATGGATGCCCGCCTTAAAAAGATGCTGAAGATATCCCTGTCTTTAGCCGTTATCCTGTTGGTCGTCGTTCTCGTATTCACCTATAAGGCGAAATTTTGGATATTCGATCCAGACATATTGTACCTGCCCTATTTTGCACACGACTTATATAATTCAAGTTTTAGTATTACAAATTGGCAAATTTCAACAACACCGTATTTTTTTCCAGATTTGTTGCTCTATTTAGTCATTTATCCTTTTGTTGACTATGGGACATCGATCGGGTTGTATTTGGTGATTGTTTACTTGTCTAATTTTTTTTTGCTTCTTTTAATTAAACGTGAGGTGAACACCAAGGCGGAATTCATAGATGATTTTCTGAACTTCAGTATATTCAGTCTGATATGTATATTAATTCTTTACAATAGTCAGACATTGCTATGGTCGCTTCTTATGCCGGTATTTCATGGCGGATCAATTTTAAATGGCTTGATTGCAATTTTGTTGTTCTTAAAAATATTAAAAAGTAAATCGAAGTTGTTGGAAGTAATACTTTATCTTCATATTATAATATCGTCATTTTCCGATCCTCTCGTTGTGGCGCAATTTTATATCCCACTGGCTGTCATCGCGATATTGGCTTGGATATGCAGATTCATTTCGACTGTAGACGGCGGCAGGATGAGTTTACTCGTACTGGCCGCTAGTTTTTTGGGAATAATATCGCAAAAAATATTGACTCGATTGGGAATATTTACGGTGTACAGCAGGCTGAAGTATCGCGAAATAACCGATATATTCAGGGAATTTTCGCATAGTTATTTTTCGCTTTTCGACAGCTCCCATATTGCAAATATTTGCATAATAATTTCTTTTTCGACGTTAACTGTGTTTTCATTGTATTTTTTAAGGTCACGGTCAAGTTTTTTAAATCGCTACAGGAATGATCTTAAGGCAAAATATGCACTCATTATCTTTCCATTTTTATCCATAATAGCTTTTATTTTTGCCCACCGGTTTACGAGCCCCTTTCCGATCACGGTTGCCCATGGAATTATTCTGTATTTTGTCCCGCTTGCATCAATTTTTGTGCTAATTTCGATGATTAAGTCGACATATCATCCCATTATACGAGTGTTTTTTACGATGTTTATTTCTATTTTATTCGTATCCCATGTGGGAGAATTAAAATTTTCCAGTAATGATGAATTTATCAGGAATTATTATCCGAATGTTGCGGCACTTGATGAAGTTTCACAGAAGTATAATTTGAAATATGGCCTTACGGATTATTGGACGGCAAAACCGTGGTCATTTTTAAGTCACACAAGTATTTTTATAAATCAGCTTAATAAGAATTTTGAACCCGATTTTTGGGTGACCAATGCAGATTGGTTTATAAGAGATAAGGGTCATAATGGATACCCGGAGTATAATTTCATAATTGCCAAAAGGACGCCGGGAGATGTGAGCGGTGAGAATTTGCCCGTTCACATGCCTGGAGAGAGATCCCCGAGCGATGTGACAGGCGACAGGTTGTCCGATGACATAATCCTGGAAAAATTTGGAGCCCCGAGAGTACGGGTCAATTTAGACGATTATACCGCTGTTTTCATATATGATCGTGATTCCGACATGAAGTTCCGAAATTTTTTAAAGATCAAATTGTTCCAATATTTACACCGGTCGGTTGATTTTGCTCAGCCTAAAAACAATCGATTGAAGCTCTATAAAGAAGATGGCTCGTCTTGGGATAAAGGCTTGAAATTGTCTCGGGGCGCTGAGTACGTGGTCGATTTTGACCATGCTACGGCAGGGAATGTGCTTGAAACATCTCTTTCCGGCGAGTGTTCCTACAATATTTCGGTTCATGCCGTCGACGACAGTCAAATTGCCGCGCTCAATATCCCCAAGGGAGTGGACGGCGTCCTTGCCAGACATTTTTTGTGTGTGAAAAAAGCGAATGATAGTAGACAGGTTGCATATCTAAAAGTTGTTCCTGTCGAAGACAACGACAAGTGCGGCATTGGCGACGCTTTTATTTACGAGGATGCATTTTGCAAACAAGATTAATGGGAACGGAAAATGTCTTCATTTTTGCGTTCCCAGCAGTAACTTCACCTTGCGGGCGATAACCATGGAATATGTCGACAATACTTCCGTCGCGTCAATTTTTTCCGAAAGCAATGAGCTGGTGAGGGTGCTCGGTCGATGTGATGGCGGCGCGGAAGCGAGTCCGTTGCCCGTGTTCTCGGTTTTGATGAATAATATTGGCATACTATTAGACAAGGCGCGATATTTCTCCAGCAGGCATGCATACTTTAAAGAAAAATTTAAATTTTTGGAAGAATCATATGTCGCTATAATTAATAACAAGCGTGCGTCATCTGATATGCCCTGGGATGTCATCCTAGAGGAGATAAAAAATATCCTTGATGAATTACGAGTTGACTACAATGATAATGCAGATTTTAATTTACGGATTTTCATTTTAAATAATAAATTTGTATTGTCTCTGTCGCTCGCCATTGTATTGATGATTTTTTTGTCGATAGTCTATTGTTTTTTTGAAGACACCTTGCTAAATAATAGAGTTTCCGACCTGACTTCGATAAAAATCGCCTTGGAACATTACTACGCAAAAAATAATAAATATCCGGAGAGTATTGGTTTTGATGGGATTTATTCTTATTATGGCGAATCCAGGGAAGATTGGATTAAAGGAATCGTCCCGCGGTATCTTGCTCGATTGCCACGCGATCCACGAAACAACACTGACCCATCGAATCAATATCTTTACAATTCTAACGGTCAAGACTACAAGTTGATTTCTCATCATCCGGATGATTGCGAAAAAGTCAAATTGAAGCATCCAGAAATGATCGATCCGGTCAGATCGCCATGCAATGCATATGGATATTGGACAAAAAATGCTGCAAATTGGTAGCGTGAGAACTCGGGAGTTTATTACTGGGAGCAAAAAGTATTTTACTTTTTGCTCCCGGCGGCGGACGCCGCTTGGCCCCGCCAAGAGCGGGGCCGTACTTATAAATGGGAGCACAAAAATGAAGACATTTTCTGCTCCCATTAATATGAATGGCGGGTCTCCCTGTTCCTCGTCCTGCGGATCGCTTCCTTGAGATCCTCCATCTCCACTGGTTTTGAAATATAATCGTCCATTCCGGCCTCCAGAAATTTTCCCCTGTCCCCGGACATGGCGTACGCGGTCATGGCGATGATGGGGATGCCGGCGTGTGGTTCGCCGCACGCCCTGATGCGCCTGGCGGCTTCCAATCCGTCCATGACGGGCATCTGGATGTCCATGAGAATCAGATCGAATGACTTCCTGCCGAGTAAATCAAGCACTTTCTGGCCATCTTGAGCACAGTGGACCTGGTGCCCTAGCTTTTTCGATATCTTTTGAGCGAAGCTCCGGCTCATTTCTTCATCTTCTGCCAACAAAATCTGCAATTCCCGGCCGATTTCATGTTCAACCGAAGGAGCAACATAGAGCGCTTCATGCTTCTCTGTGGAGAGGCCGACTTTTATCGTCACGTATATGGTCGTCCCTCTTCCTTCCGAGGTGTCTACGCATATGCTTCCACCCATGAGAGATACAAGCCTTCTGACAATGGACAGCCCCAAGCCCGCGCCTTGGTATTTCTTTGTTAGAGAACCGTCCGCCTGGGCAAAAGGATGGAAAAGCCGGCGCAATTGCTCATCGGATATCCCCGGGCCGGTGTCGGAAAGACTAAAAAGAAGGATAATTCGGTCCGGATCGTCGCCAATCGGGATGTGAGCGAGGGTGACTTTGACCCGGCCACGGTCCGTAAATTTGATTGCGTTGCCGGTCAGGTTGAAAAGCATCTGCATGATTCTGGCCTGATCCCCGATCAACGTGTCGGGGACGTCAGGAGAAATCTCGCTTTCCAGGGAGATTCCTTTTTGAGCGGCTTCACGGGAAAACAAGTTTATCGCTTCAGACACCAAGTCGTTTGGATCGAAAGGTTCCGGCGTCATTACCAGTTTGTCCGCATCAATGCGGGATATGTCCAAGATATCGTTGAGCAGCCGGAGCAGTCGTTTTGCCGATGCATGGGCGAGCTTGGCGTATTCGGCTTGGTCGGCGCTCAAATCCTCCAGCTCCAACAGTTGGAGCATCCCGATCACTCCGTTGAGCGGGGTTCGGATCTCGTGGCTCATATTGGCCAAAAATGCGCTTTTGAGCGTATTGGCGGTTTCGGCCAGTTCTTTGGCGTTAAGAAGCGCCTCCTCAACTCGCTTGCGCTCGGTGATGTCGTACAATGAGACCAGGTAAGCCTTCTGTCCGCCCCATCGCATTGCGGCTGCCTGCATTGCGGCAATGGCCAAAGATCCGGCGCGCGGTATTATAATTTCGGTCGTATCCCCGGAGACCAGGGGGAAACCGAATGAACTGCCGGTCAACACCTCTCGAGGCCTGCCGAATAGCTTTTCCGCCGCCGGATTGGCGTAGAGTATGACGCCTTCACGATTGACCAAGACCATGCCCGTAAGGCTGGTCTCCACCAATGTCAGGAAATTGTTTTCTCCGGCGGCGAAGCCGTCTGGGAATTTGGTGTGCTTCGATTCGTCCGGCATTGCTTCTTTCCGATTCCCGAAATTACGAAAAACAGGGGGTGACAATCAGCCGCCTGGAGTTCTCAAGATGTCTGCCGATCATGTTACCGGGAGCAAAAAGCATTTTACTTTTTGCTCTCGGCGGCGGACGCCGCTTGGCCCCGCTCTTTGCGGTAATATTCGCATTCCCGCGTGACCGCGGCCGCAATCGGAATCATGCATCTGAAAACATGCCTTTCAATCGTTCGATTTCGTTTGAATCGATGTGCGTCGGATTGCCGGCCAATATCCCGCCAACGTTTCTGAAAGGCTTGCCGAGATGGAGGCCGTGCGCGTCGATGGTGAACTCCTTGATGTTCTTGTCGTGCTGGGAGCCGCGCATCTTGAGCACGGTCAGGCCCCGGCGCATTTCACCGAACATCTCGACGTAGCGCAAAAGAATGATCGAGTCGGTCAGGGTGGAGATATGCGCCTCGGTTATCGAGGTCCCGCCGAGCAGGGTCGATGTCGTGGAGGTGAAAAGTCCGGTCGATTCCTGGTGCTTGATGAACGAGGTCAGCCCCATGATGAATTCTCTGAATCCGCGCAGAGAGGAGACGCGTTCCAGGGCAGAAAGGCTGTCCACGGCCACCCGGTGGGGCTTGAATTCCATGATGGCTTTTTTCATGGAGACCAACCGGTCCTCCATGCTGCACACCTCCGGATATTCGCAGACAACCTTGAGCTTGCCTTCGTTCTCCATGGGCTCAAAGTTCACGCCCCAGCCAGTGGCGTTGCGGAATAGCTGCTCCCGGCTTTCCTCGAAGGCGAACAGCATGCAGCGCTCGTCCTTTTTCACCCCGCCGCCGATAAATTCCGTGACCAAAAGCGTCTTGCCGGTGCCGGTCGCCCCGGAGATGAGCGTCACCGAATCGCGGAAGAAACCGCCGCCGCACATTGTGTCCAGATCGGCGTTGCCCGAAGTCACCCGGATATTGGTGGACTTTTGCTTGAGTTGGATGGCCGAAAGCGGGATGACCACAAAACCTTCTTCAGGGATGATGGTGAACGGATATTCGCCTTTCTGGTGCGTGGTGCCGCGAAATTTGAGGATCTCGATGGTCCGGCGGCGCTTCTCATCTTCCAGAACGTTGCGCAGGATGATCACGTTGTCGGCCACGAACTCTTCCACGCCCGTGCGCGAGATGTCGCCATATTCCTGATTGCGCTCGGCGGTCATCACGCAGGTCACTCCCATGCTTTTGAGCGCCTGGGCGATCCGGTAAAGTTCCCCCCGGATCACGGAGCGGTCGGTGAAGCGGCTAAAAATCGCCCCCAGCGAATCCATGGAAACCCGTTTGGCCCCCACGGCCTTGATTCCAGCCTCAATACGGGCCAAAAGGGCGCTTAGGTCATAGCCGCCAACCTCCACGGTCTGCTCGCCGATCTGCGGCGAGGCGTCCACAAAAGCCCATTTTTTTTGCTTTTCCAATTCGCCGATGTCCCACCCAAGAGAAAGCAAGTTTTCTTTGATATCCCTGGGGGATTCTTCGAACGTAACGAAGACGCCCGGCTCATCGGCGTCCTTGATGCCGGCGGTCAAAAACTGAGCCGCGAACACGGTCTTTCCGCTGCCCGCCGACCCGGCGACGAGCGTTGTTCGCCCTTTGGGCAGGCCGCCGTAGCCCACCAGATCGAATCCAGCGATACCGGTCGCCAATTTCACAACTGCAAATTCGGCTTTCATGATATATTTCCCCTCTATGCCGGCTTGATATCGAGTTCGTTGATCAAGACTTCGTGGTTGGACAGATCGCCGATGACCTTGCGAATCGGCAAGGGAGATTCTTTCACCAGCGTGGGTATGGCGAGAATCTTGGCCTGTTCGGCGGCCTCCGGCCTCTCCAGGATGTCGACGATGACGAGTTCGTACGCGGCGCCGGTGTTTTCACAGGCCTGGCGCAAGTTTGAAACGGCCCGTTGCGAACGTGACGTCTGCCCGGCAATGTACAGCGTAAAGAGATAATTATTCATAAGCGTCATTTCTCCCCATTGGCGGGCTTTGCCGCCTGAGGGGCCGTCCCCATGCAATGGTTGCGATAGTACACAGCCAGCTTGCCGATGAGTTCAATGAGCATGATCCTTCCTTCTTCCCGGTAGGCCCTGCATTTCTCGGTCGAAACACCCATGCAGTTTTTCTGGAGCGCGGCCAGGAAAATCTCGGTTGCATCACGGGGGCCGGCCCGCATAGATCCCAGGGCCTCGCTGATTTCGCCAATCTTCGCTTGGATATTGTAATCGACTTTGATCGCCAGCATTTCAACGGCCTTGGCCAACAAATCCGCGAAGCGTTCAGTCAAATCGGCGAAGAGTTCGGCAGAGGCCTCGCGCAGCCCTTTGATTCCAAGCGATGCGGCGGTCACCCCCGCGGGGACCGGCGCGCTCATCTGCTCCAGAGAGTGCATTTCCCTCTCGCAAGATTCCATGGCCTCCCGTTGTTCGGTGATGTCCAAATAGGTAACCAACACCCCCCGTAAGACTTGCCCGTCCTCGGCGAAGAGGGGAATGGCGCTGACGCTTAGCCAGGAAGAGATTGCGCGTTCAGGGCGCAAGACCCCCATGATCGCGCCTTCGACCGGCTTGCCCGTCGTATAGGCGATCACGGACGGGTATTCCTCTTGCGGGTAATTGGAGCCATCCACGCGCACCAGGGGGCGTGCGGGGTTGTAGGTGGTATGGCCCAATATTTGCTCTTTGCTTAACCCGAGGATGTCGAGAACCCGGGGATTGGCCGCCACGACGGTCCCGGCCGGGCCAAGAAAAACCACCCCAAGCGGAAGATTTTCAAACAGGATTTGGAAACTATTGTCTTCCATGGCCCCTTCCAGTCATTGGTTCAGGCATCATCGGTCTCGCGTAATGCCCCACGGGAAATGACTTTTCAGTTGCCAGGCGCGCTTCTTGAGCCCGGGACTGCACCAAATAAGATAAATTTAATCCGATTATAGGCAGGAGGGGGCGCAGTGTCAACGGATTTACGCCCTGGCGATCCCGTGCGGGTAGCCGAGATAGTCCTTGCCGGGGGCGAGAAACGGTATGGCGGCGGGATCGATGCAAGCCTCGTTTTAAGACCGGGGGAGGAGCAGGCCCGTGCGATCCTGGAGCAGCCCCCATTTCGGCCGGACGCCTCCAAGCCGGCAGGAGGGAGCGCCGGAGGGATGGCCAGACATAACGCCAACGAGTTTGCAACGGTCGAGGCGGTGGCCAATGTCCAGCGCCGGCGCCGGACATTGGCCGAGAAGCGAGCGTCGTCGCCGAGGCGTTTCAGGAGCGACGAGAGGAAAGAGAAATCGTTATTTGGCGGCGGGGGGCATACTTTTGCCTTCCATTTTCATTCCGCCCATCTTGTCCATGCCGCCCATCATGCCGCCGCCCATCATGCCGCAGCCGCCCATGCCGGGCTCATCCATGCCCATCATGCCCATGCCCATCATGCCCATGTGCATCATGCGCATCGGGGGAAGGCCTTGCTTGGCGGCTTCGGCCGCGATCTTGGTGCGCAGGTCGAAAATGTCGCGGGCCAACGCGCCGGCGGCCTTCGGGTCAGGGCTGGGCTGGCGCATCAGGGCCTGGTATTCCGCGTTCTTGCCGAACAGATCCTGGCGCAGCTGGACGGTGGCGTCCATGAATTTCTGGATTTGTTCGCTGTTCATTTTGCCCGCTTCGCTTCCGGTCTGCATGGGGCTATTCGCCGGTTGGGCGGCTTTGGGTTTGGTCTGGGCCTGGGCGACGATCGCCGTCAGGCTCAAAATAGTCACGATGATAAGCAATCGTTTCATGATGTCCTCCATTGGGATATTTTTCAATCTTGCTTTCTTTAAGCCGACAATCGCTTCACGTCCAGAATATTCACTCTTATTTTTATTGCCGGGAGCAAAAAGTATTGGGGCGGTCCTGGCCAACACGCGACGATCCACATTTTTCGTAATGTTATTAAATTGTTGAAGTGGATTCTTTGTTTGGTCTTCAAGCGGGGGCCGGGGGCCGCAGGCCCCCTGGGGAAAAAAGAGTGGTTTTGGAGAGACTTGCAAAAAGGTGGTTTTTTAACGCCTCCGGCGGCCAAAGGGCTGCGCCCTTTGGAATCCCGCATATTGAGTGAGTTACTCAGCCGCGTTGCGATCCTGACATGGGTGCAAATGAATTTTGCAAGAGGCTCTTTGGTTTTCTGCTTTCAAGCCTGAACGCGGCTGCCCTTTGAAGAGGAAAGCCAGAACCACTGATTTTTTTCCAAGGGGGCTTCGGCCCCGCCCCCATGAAAACGGAAAGCGAATTCCGGAGCTCGGACAGCCCCAAAAGTACTTTCCTTTTTGCTCCCGGCGGCGGACGCCGTTTGGCCCCGCCAAGAGCGGGGGCGTACGTATTCATGGGAGCGGAAAATGAAGATATTTTCCGCGCCCATGAATATCCCGGCAAGCGGCCGTCTAGTTCATCTTCATCCCGGGCTGCATGGACCGGGGAGCGGACACGGACGGGGCGGGCGTCGTCGCGGACGGATGGGAGTCGCCGGCTATCGAACGCATGAGCTTGATTTCGCGTTCCTGGGCCACAATGATATTTTGGCACAGGCGTCTGAGTTGCTTGTCGCGTCCGTAGCGGAGGTAGATCCTGGCCATGTCGATGGCGCCCTGGTGGTGGGGGATCATCATGGCGGTGAAATCCCGGTCCACGTCTCCGGTGGGTTTGACGTCCATGTCCCGCATCATGGCGTCCATGGCCGGCTTGTTCTGTTCCATGAAGGCCTTTTCATCGGCTTCAGCGGCCTTGGCGGAAGTCTCCCCGGCCAGGGCCGACGCACAAGGGCCGCAAGCCAGCACGATCGCAAAGGCGAGCGCGAGACCGTTCAGGCTATGACGAAGAATCGAGTTCATGGGAACCTCCCGGTAGGTGGTGAGCGGGCGCCGGCCAGAAAATCCGTCCATACAAACCTGCCGGAAAACGTGTCCGGGCGCAACCCGTCAGGACGATATCGACGGGAGCGGAAAATTTCTTTGTTTTCGCGCTCCCGGTATAACGGCGCCGGGGATGACTGATCCGGGGCGCCGCCGCGCGATGTGCAGGCCGCAAGCGGCCCTCCGGTTTCCGGCGCCATCGGCCTTGTTGACAGCACGGCCGCGAGTTGGCCCCGCGTGGAACCGAGCAAGGGTGACGGTTGCGGGAGGGGCGTGGCCGCCTAAGCCATGAACAGCGCCATCACCAAAAGAATCGGGCGGATCGAGGATCGACGGGGCAGGCGCGTCCGGCCACTGTCAACGCCGGTCATCATCGAGAACATGGACGGCACGGCTTCTTGCGGCGGGATCGAATATCCCGACCTGACCAAGGCCAAGGCTGCCAATCCGAGCCCGTCCGGCGACGACATCGTGGCCGGGGTCTTCGACCGAAGCGTCGCTGACGCGTGACCATATTTCCGGGGTTTGATTAAAAACGGCGTCGATCCCGGAAAAAACCACCGATCCCATGACCTGCCCCCCC
>JADFXV010000023.1 GCA_015233395.1 Desulfovibrionaceae bacterium | reverse complement strand
CCATCAGGGCATCAGCCTCGGCCAAATACGCGTTCAATTCATCCGCTCCGCCCTCATGAGCGCGCTCATGGGCCAGGATGCCGTCGGCTCTGATTGAAGCAATGCTCTTAAGGAAAATATTATTCTTAAGCGTGGAAGGCGTGGCCACGATGAACCGCGCGCGCAGCAGGTTTGCCGTCCCGTCGAATATACCGGCGTTGCGCCACAGCCGTGGGTCCGTGGCCAATACCAGGCCCCGGTCCGCGTCCGCCAGCACCCACTGGCCCGGGGCAAGCGCGGTCGTGGCCGCGCCAAGGCCGGTGATCATGGGGATGTCCAGTTCCCTGGCCAGGCAGGCGAGGTGGTCCAGGGGATTGCCCAAGTCCACCAGGAGCGCGGCCGCGTGCGGAACCAGCGAGGCGGCCTCGACCAGGCTCTGATGCAGGACGAGCGCCACCGGTTCACCCGTCTCGCCGGTCGTCTCGCCGGTCGCCTCGCGAACGGCGGCCGCAAGTTCCCCCCGGGAGCGGACCAGCGCCACGCGTCCGGCGGCCTTGCCCGGGGAGGCCCCGGCGCCTCCCTCCAAAAGCGTTTTGCCGACGCCGCCGCCTGGCGCCGCATCGGCCCGATGCGTCCCGTTTACCGGTTTGGCCGATTTAGCCGGTCTGGCCAAGTGGGCCGGCCTAGCCTGGAGGATCCACATCGCTCCGGACGCGTCCCTGGCCCATTCGATATCGCACGCTTCGCCGGACAGGGCCTCGATGCGCAATCCCAGGCCGCGCAGCGTTTCGATTTCCGCCAGCGAAAGCAGCGGCAGCGTGCGCTGCTCTCCGGTCACTTCTTCCAGCCGCAGCCCGCCGCCCGGCGCGGCCACTTCGCGCAGGGTCTTTTCCGCGATTTCGGACGGGCAGCCGGCCGCCTCCAGCGCGTCGAGTCCGCGCCCGGGCCGGTAGACGTCCGCCGGGGCGAGCCCGGACACCGCCTGGGTGCCAAGCCCCGGCACGGCGGTGATGAGCATGCGCCCGCTCTCCGGGCGCATCGGATCCACCGTGAACATCACGCCCGCAGCCGTGGCCTCGACCATGCGCTGGCAGAGCACGGCCATGTCCAGCGCCTCGCCGGGCGCGCTCCCGGCCCGGTAGGCCAGGGCCCGCTCCGAAAAGCCGCTGGCCAGGACCGTCTTGAAGGCCGGCAGGAAGGCGTCCGGAGAGTTCACCCCGAGCACGCTGTCGAACTGTCCGGCAAAGGAACGCTCGCGGCCGTCTTCGCTGGCGGCGCTGCTGCGCACGGAAATGCGCAGGGGCCGGCCCTGGGCGAGAAAGTCCCAGGCGGCGCGCAGTTCCAGCGCAAAGGCCTCGGAAGCGCAGGAAGCCAGGATCATGTCCTTGGCTGCGGCGGCCAGGGCGGCCAGATCCGCGTCTTTTTCGCCCGCCGCGCGCAGGATCGACCGCAGACGGTCCTCCAGATGGGCCTGGCGCAGATATTCCCGGCAGGCCAGGCTTGTAACGGCCAGGCCGTCCGGGACCGGCAGCCCGGCCCGCGTGAGCCTGCCCAGCGGTTCGGCCTTGCCTCCGGCCTGCTCCCGCTTGTCCGGGGTGATCTGCGCAAGCGGCAGCCACAGGCCGGCCGGAGTGGTCCGGTAGCGCGCGAGCGCCTCTTCCAGTTCGCGGCGCAGTCTTTCGATCAGGGGATACAGGCCGGGCTGGCCGTTGCCGGTCAGGCGGTTTAAGCCGTCGGCCATTTCCAGCGCGGTTTCGCAAAGGGCGGCGGCCGTGGCCGCGACCCGCGAGGTTTCGTTTTCGCGCAGCAGCCGGTCGAGTTCGGCCAGGGCTTCCAGGGCGCGCTCGTTATAGGTCAAAAGCACGCGGAAGATGTGATAGCGGGCCTTGATCGCAAGCAGGGCGGCGTTTTTGCGGCGACGGCTTTTTGAGCCCAGAAGCCCGGACAGACCCGCCAGAGCGGACATCCAGGAACGCCAGACGGGCGTCATGAGGCCGCCTGCGGGCTTTGGCCGTCAAGGCCGCTTGCGGCGAGAAATTCCCCGGCCAGGCGCTCGGCCGCGGCGTCGCTGCCGAGTTCGATGTCGAGCTGGCGGGTGTAGGCCGAGAGGGCTCCGAGGATGCGCAGGACCGTCAGGGCTTCGCCTGCCTCCATGAGCTTGCGTTTGCCCACCACCAGATCCCCCTTGAGCGTGGCGGAAAAGCCCAGCCGGTCGAGGATGGCCAGGATCAGCTTCGCGCGCCTGGCGCGGCGGTCGCCGTCCGCGAAGCCTCCGGCGAAGCGGAAATAGATGAAGGTGTGTTCGGGCCGGTCGCTGACCACGGCGTCCACCACGCTGAAGTGATACCCCAGGCGCATGGTGATGTTGGCGTAGTCCGAGGCCGCCAGCGCCAGGTTCAACCCGGCCAGGCCGGCCGGCCCGGACATGGCCGCGTTGGTGCGGCCAAGGCCGCCAAATACGTCCCCGAGCGAGAGCCGGCCCGGTTCCTGGCGGCGGGCCGCCGGGAGCAGAAGCCCGTCCAGAAAGGCCTTCAGGGGCCGGCTGGTCACCTCGGCCAGGCCGACGTCCCGGTTTTTCCCGCAAGCGCCGGAAGGCGCGGCCAGCCCGCCGCCCATGTCGAGGATGCTCAGGACGAACGGGGCGTCTTCGCGCAGGCGGCGGGGAGAACCGGCCCCGTTGCGCCCGGCGCCCTTGGCCGCGTCGATGGACAAGAGCAGCTCCACGGCCTTTTCGTGGGCGAAATGGATGATGTCGTGGCAGGTGCGGCAACGCTCGGGAGTAAAATCGCTCGCCTGCGGATCGATCAGGTTCAGAGGCCGGACGTGGCGCAAAAGGCGGCGCAGAGTCTGGTATTCGGGTTCGTCGCGCAGCTGGTTTTCCTGGCTGGCCGCCTGGCGCAGTCTCGAAGCGGACACCCCCGGGTACACGGCCGGTTCGTCCGCGTCCACGGTGACCATGGTTCCGGGCGCAAGGGACGTCGCTCCCTTGAGGCCGAATACGGCCGGAACGCGGTTTTCCCGGGCCACGGTGGCCAGATGGCTCGCCGCCGTGCCGATTTCGGTGAGCAGCGCCGCAAGGCGCGGCACGATGGTCGCGAGCGCGGGCACGGAGGTTTTGGCCACCCCGACCGAGCCCGGGGGCACCGAAGCGGGCGCGGTGTCTGCGCCGAGCAGGACCACCGGCCCGGCGGCCACGCCTGCGCAGGCGATCTGTCCGCCGGCGAGCAGCGCCTGTTCCGGCTCGCCGGGCTGGCCTGGGTCGTCCTCGCCCGAGTCCGTAAACGGCGAGACGAGCGGCTCCACGCCGGTAAGCCACGGCGAGCCGCCCGGATCGAGCGCGAAGGAGAGCAGGCACGGCCCGCCAAGCGCGCGTTCGGCGGCCAGGCCCAGTTCGGCCAAACGGGCCGCCGTGCGCGGCACCGGCCAGGGGCCGTCGCGCCCGTCGCTCACGAGTTCGTACGGGGCGATGCGCGAAATGAAAAAGCGGCTGCCCGTGGGCGGACCTTCCGGGGGGGACGCATGGACCAGCATGGCCGGGGGCAGGCCCGGGCTCTGGGCCAGGGTCGCAAGCGAGCCCTCGACCGGGCCTTTGATTTTCGGGCGCAGGCACACGGCCAGGCGTGCGTCTGCCGGGGAGCTCGCGGCGAACGCCTGGACGGCGGCGGCGGCTTGCTCGGGCGAGTCCGCCAGGCTCGACGCCAAAATTTGCCCCGGCTTGTCCGTCCCGGCGGCGATCAGGCTCAGCTCAAGAGTGCGCGCGCCGCCCAGGCGGAAATAGAGGGCGGCGACCGCGTCCTTGATTTCGGCCAGGGCGGCTTTGGCGGCGCCGCGGTCCTGGCCGGCCAGAGCGCGCATGCCCGTGACCGTGACCGCCAGGCCGTCCGGAGCGGGCAGGCGCATCTTGCGGCCGAGCACCGCCAGGCCGACGCTGGCCAGGCCGGCCAGGGGCTCCATTTCCCAGCCGATTTCGTCGAAGGCGAGGGTTCGGCGCGCGGACAAAGGCCCCATGCCGCCGGAGAGCACGTCTTCCAGGGCGTCCTTGACCGCGAGATAGGCGTCGTAGAGCGCGACGTAGCCTTCGCCGGCCATGCCGTTGAGCTGGTAGGCCACGCGGTGGGTCAGGGAGCACACGTCGCGCACGGCGCTCTCCAGAAACGCCTTGTCGAAGACGTATTCGCCGCCGAGCGCCCGGTCCATCTGGGCCATGCGCTCCAGGACGGCGGTGTTGAGCGTGAGGATGCGCTGAAACGAGCGGAAGAGAAACTTCGCGCCGCCCGGTCCCATGCCGCCGTCCGGCGGATCGTCCCGCGCGGCCTTCATGGGCGGCCTAGGGGGTAAGCCCCCGCTCCTTTTCGACGCGCCGGACCACGTCCAGGATCTCGGCCAGCTTGAAGGGTTTGGCCACGAAATCGAAGACCCCCTTGCGGAACGATTCGCGCGAGGTTTCCAGGGTGGCGAAACCGGTGATGACGATGACGTCCGTATCCTTGTGCAGTTCCTTGACCTTGCCCAAAAAGGCCAGGCCGTCTAAGCCTTCCATTTTGAGGTCGGTGATGACCACGTCGAAACGGCGTTCCCGCACGCGGGCGAGGGCTTCGCCCGAATCGCCGAAGGTCTCGACCTCGTAGCCCGCTTTCTGGAAAAACGGCTTGAGGCGCTTGCAGACGATGGCTTCGTCGTCGAGCACCAGGATGCTGGTCCTGGCCTTGCCCGCCGGGGCGTCCGGCGCAATCGGTTCGTTTGTCATTGTCTGGCCTCCCTCAAGGCGTTGATGCGTTGCACGAACTCCTCGAAATGACGCCGGCCGTCGTCGTCGCTGCCGAGCCGGGCGTCGAGCTGGCGGGTGTAGCCGATCAGACCGCCGAGCATGTACATTTTGTCGAGCATGTCCGCCTCCGGGTGTTTTTTGGCCCGGCCCGTGACCATGTCCCCGGTTATTTTCACCACGAAATCGTAGCGCTCCAGGATGGCGGCGATCAGCCCGGCCCGGCGGGAGCGGCGGGTGAAGTCGGTCACTCCGCCCATGAACCGGAACAAGACGGCGTTGTCGTTCACGGATTCGCCCAGGTAGGCGTCCACCACGGTGAAATGATACCCCAGGCGCAGGTGCAGATTCAAGTATTCTTCGGAAATGACCGCCAGATTGCGGCCCAGGGTCGTCGGATGGGACTGGCTGGCGGTCATGGTCCGGGTGACGCTCGACATGAAACTGCCCATGTCCACGGCCACGGCGCAGGTTTCCCACATGCCGCTCGCGTTCACGCCTTCGAGCAGGGCGCGCAGCGGCCGGCACAGGACGTCCTCTTCGCGTATCTCGCCCGGCGCCCCGCGGCGCAGCCCGCCCTCCACGTCGATGACCGTCAGCCCGAGCGGCAGCTTGGTGACCAGCCGGTGCGGCGCGCTTTCCTTGATTTCCCGGTGCTCCTCCGAGAGGTTGATGAGCTTGTCCACGGCGCGTTGGTGGACGTACCTGGCGATGTCGTGGAAGGTCTTGCATTTTTCGGGAGAAAAGGAGTCGGCGTCCGGATCGAGCAGGGTGAGCGGGCTGATGTGCCGCAGCACGCGCTTGAGCGTCCGGTATTCCCAGGATTCCTCGAACACGTCCTCCTTGCCCAGTTCGTAGCGGCATAGGGCCTCGACCACGCCCTCGTAGATCACGATGTGGTCGGCGTCGAGGGTGATCTCCTGGCCTTCGCGCAGGATCCGCGTGGCGTCGCTCACACCCACCAGGGTGGGCACGCGCAGTTCCCGGGCGATGGTGGCCATGTGCCCGGTGGCCGAGCCCATTTCGGTGATGATGCCCCGGCATTTGGGCATGATCCGCGCGAAACGCGGCGAGGAATGGTGGGTGACCAGGATGGCGCCGTAGGGAAAATCCGCCAGGTCCGCGCCCTCGACGACGATGTGGACCGGGCCGGCCGACACGCCTCCCATGGCCGGGACGCCTTTGCCCGAGATCAGGACCGGGACGTCCTTGGTGGCCTCGGCCACGTCCGGGCCCGGAGTGCAGATTTTGGGTTTGATCGACAGCGGGCGGGCTTGCAGGACGATCAGTTCGCCCTCGGAGGTGAAGGCCCATTCCACGTCCAGCGGCCGCTTGAAGAAGCGCTCCAGGCTCATGGCCGTTTTCGCAAGCAAGACGAGCTGGTCCTTATCCAGGCACGGGGAAGCGGCCAGGTCCGCCGGGACGTCTTCGGTGCGGGTGCCGCCGGCGGCGTCGCGCGCGAGCCGGGTGGTTTTGAGGCCGATTTCCGAGGACAAAAGCTCGTGGGGCGGTTCGCGGCCGAGCAAAAAGGTGTCGGTTTCGGCCGTGCCTTCCACGATGGGCTTGCCCAGGCCCCAGGCGGCGCTGACCACCATGGGCTGGTCGTGCTCGAGCAGGGGCACGTAGGTGTAGAGCCCGCCGCTGACCCGGGCGTCGACCATGCGCATGACGCCCACGGCCATGGCTGGTTCTTCTTTGGACAGGCCGCGATGCAGGCGGTAGCGCAGGGCCTGCTCGCAAAAAAGGCTGGCCAGCACCGTGCGGTAGGCGGTCAGGATGTTTTCCGCCGCCACCCCGAGCACGCTCTCGTACATGCCCGCGAAGCTCGATTCGCCGTCCTCGCCCCAGGCGCTGGAGCGCACCGCCAAAAACTGGCCGCCCTCGGCCGCCAGGCGTTTGGCCGCGAGCTTCACGCTTTTCGCCAGGCCCTTGGGCAGGGGCATGGCCAGGATGTCTTTTTGGAGCTGGGCCGCCGCTTCCGCCAAACCGGCCCAATTGGCCGAGTCGCCGCGCTCGAACCGGTCGCAGAGCGCGCCTGCGCGCGCGCGCAGCCCGGCGCGCTCCATGGCTTCGAAATAGGCGCCGGCGGTGACGACGAAGCCGTCGGGCACGGTGAAGCCCAGGATGTTGCGGATGTCGCCGACGTTGGCCATCTTGTTGCCGCCCTCGTCGGCCAGGTCGTGGGTCAGATCGCACAGCGGCAGGATGTGGTCGGTGCGGGTGAGAACCCGGCGGCCGGCCAATTCCTCGCGGATCTGGTGCGAGATGCGCTCGAAGGCGGTGAACAGGCCGACGTTCTTGCGCTGACACAGGAGGCTTAAGTCCGAAACCAGCTTGAAGACTTGGTCGCCGAGTTTTTCGCAGGAATCAAGGATGTACTGGCGATCGAAGATGTAGTCGCCGCCGAGCTTGTCGCCCATATCGCCGATCAGCCCCAAAATCGCGTTGTTGCGCTCAAGGATGCTCTTGAATTTCTTGAAGAGCACGGAAAAGGGCACGGGCGGCTTGGCGCGCCACCGGGCGAAGAAATCCGTGAGGCTCGGCAGTTCCATGATCGGCTAATGCGCCTCCTTGCTCTGGAAGACGATGCCGATGGCCAGGCCGGCCAAAATCGCGATGATCGAGGCGAAGATGCCGTACAACGCCCCGTGGTTGAAGGCCAGATCGGCCAACTGCGCAGGTATTCCCACCAGTTTGGCCTCGATGTTCTTGACGCCCTGGGCCACGACCCGGCCGTCCTTGACGGCGAAGATCTCGACCACGTAGCTGCCCGGCGACAGGCGCGAGGGGATGGACACGTTGGCGGAAAACTCGCGCGCCGCGCCCCGGGCGGCCCCGAGGACGATCGCCCCCGAGCTTTCGCGGTACAGCCCTTCGCCGCGCTTGAGCTTGAGCAGTTCGGGCAGGAGCATGCCCCTGTCGGCCCCGGCTGGCTCGATGCCGATGGACTGCGCCATGCCGGTCAGGCTCAGCTTGCCGCCGGCCTCACCCATTTCGCCAAGCGGCGCGGTCGATTCCACCAGGCAGACCTTGGGCACGCCGCTGAAATGCAGGGTGTTCATGTTCATCCAGAGCAGTCCCAAGAACTTGCCCTTTTGCTTCATGCGCACTTCTTCGGGCGCGCCGGTGAAGCGCAAGGCCACTTGGGAGCCTTCCGGAACCAGGCCGGACACGGCGATCGAGGTCCCGTTGTACAGGGCGCCGATGTCGATGGCCTCCGGGCTGACCTGGGCCATGACGTCCTCGGCCAGGGCCGAGGCGGGCAAGGCGAGGAGCAGGACGATAAACAGTGCGGCTCGTTTCATGCTAGTGGCCTCCCACATAGGCCAGCAGCACGTTCGGCGTGGCCAGCAGTTCGTAGAGTATCTTGAACATCACCACCAGGACCAGCGTGGCCAGGAGGATCTTGAGCTGATCGCCGTGCAGCTTCTTGCCGATCTTGGCGCCGATCTGGGCGCCGAGCGCCGAGCCGATCAACAGGATCAGGGCCAGGACGAAGTCCACGGTGTGGTTGAAAATCGACTGCATCACCGTGACGTTGATGCAGGTGAAGAGAATCTGGAACAGGCTCGTGCCCACCACCACGTGCATGGGCATGCGCAGGAGGTAGACCATCACCGGGACCATGATGAAGCCGCCGCCGACGCCCATGATGGCCGACAAAACGCCCACCAGTCCGCCGAGGAAGAGCGGCAGAAGCGGCGACATGCGCACGCCGGAGCGCTTAAATTCCATCTGCCAGGGCAGGCTGGCCGAAAACCGGCCGAAGGCGCTCGATTTGACGTGTTTTTCCTGCGTACTCGGGGCCTTGGCCTCGGCCTTGGCCTTTTTCATGGATTGCAGGCTTTCCACGAACATGTAGCCGCCCACCAGCCCGAGCATCAAAACGTAGGTGATGTTGATCAGGAAGTCCGCGTTGCCCATCTGGCGCAGGATCTTGATGATCTCGACCCCCACCGTGCCGCCGAGCACGCCGCCGACCAGCAAAAGGACGCCCATCTTGACGTCCACGTTGCCCAGGCGCAGGTGGGCCAGGGTGCCGGAGGTGGACGCGCCGACGATCTGGTTGGAGTCCGAGGCCGCGGCCACGGTGGGCGGAATGCCCATCATGATGAGCAGCGGGGTCATCAGAAAGCCGCCGCCCACGCCGAAGATGCCCGAAAGCAGGCCCACCGCCCCGCCCAGGCCGAACACGGCGGCGATGTTCACGCTGTTGCCCGCGATGGGCAGGTAGAGCTCAATGGGTATGCTCATGGTCCTTCCTTTGTGCGCTGTTACGTGGTTCCGTTGTTTCACGCGGCCCGGCCCGGCTTGAAAAAGCCCGGAATCCGGCGCGGGAAATTGGACAAGACTCTGAAATAGTTTTGCAAATCACATCGCAAAAGAACGGCCGGGGAGGATCGCGGCCGTTACGGTCCGGCGCGATTCGCCCCGGCGTCTTGTATCATATTGGAACATGTCGTATAATGCAACGGTTGCCGCCGGCAGCGGAGCGTTCCGGGAACAGATTTCGCTTTTCGCCGGGGCGCCGGGTCGCGCCTTCCGGACTCTGTCGTGACAGGCGCCCAAGGAGGAGCGGATGTGACCGATTCTTTCCGGCTCAAGATCTTCTTCAACTCGATCAAGGGCAAGATTTTCACTCTGTTCCTGGTGGCCTTTCTGGTGGCCTGCGGCCTGACCGCGCTCAACGTCTGGACGCTTGCGACCGTGCGCGGCCGGCTGAATCTGAGCGAACGCTACGACGATCTGCGCCATTTTATCCTCGAAGCGCGGCGCTACGAAAAAAACCAGCTCATCTACGGCGGGGAGGAGAATCTGCGAGAGGGCCTCTCCTATCTGGACCAGGCCGACGAGGTGCTGGTGGAGTTGAGCCCCGACGTCGTCCTCGTGGCCGGCGCCGGAGGGCTCGCCGCCCTGCGCGACGCCCTGGTCCTCTACCGCCAGGATTTCATCGGCCTGGGCGACGGCCGGGACGCGACCGGAGAAAGCATCCGGGCCACGGGCAAACTCCTGGTGGACACGGCCCAAGAGCTGATCCGCACCAAGCGCGCGCAAATCCACAAGACCATCTTCGAGGTGTCGCTTTTGCCTTTCGCCTACGTGGGGGTTTTTTTGGTGCTCATGGCCGTACTCATCAAGGTCATCGCCGCGAGCCTGCTCAAACCTCTCGGCCTGATCCGCCAGATCACCGCCCGGGTGGCCAAGGGCGATTTCAGCCCGGTGGCGGCCGGGGGGCACCACATCGAGGAGGTGGCCGGGCTGCTCGACGCCTTAAACCGCATGGCGCTGGAATTGACGGCCAACCAGGAGGACCTGCTTCAGGCCCGCAAGATCGCGGCGCTTGGCACCCTGACCGCCGGAATCGCCCACGAACTCAACAATCCCCTGAACAACATCATGCTCTCGGCCGAAACCGTGCTGGAAGTCCACGGCGACGAGCTCGGCGAAGAGGGCCGGGACATCACCCGGGACATCCTGTCCCAGGCCGAACGCGCCGGCGAGATCGTGCGCAACCTGCTCGATTTTTCGCGCACGGAGAAAGCCAAATTCAGCCCGCTCTCCCCGGAGACGGTGGTGCAAAGTTCGCTGGCCCTGCTGCGCAACCAGATCATGATTTCCGGGCTGACCATCGACGTGAACGTCCCGCACGGCCTGGACGCGGTGGCGGGCAACCTGCGCCTGTTGCAGCAGGTGTTTTTGAATCTGATGCAGAACGCCGTGCACGTCAGCCCGCCCGGGGGCGTCATCACTGTCGCGGGCGCGGATGCGGGCGATTTTGTCCGCCTGAGCGTGCGCGACTTGGGCCCGGGCATATCGCCGGAAAATCTCTCGCACATCTTCGAGCCCTTTTTCACCACCAAGGAGGTCGGCAAGGGCACCGGCCTTGGCCTTTCGGTCACGTATTCCATCGTCAAACGCCACGGCGGGCGCATCGAGGTGGACAGCGCGCCGGGCCAGGGCGCCTGTTTTTCGGTGTTTTTGCCCAAGGCCGAACTCAGCCAGGAGCCGGGCGGCCAGGCGATCTGATCCGGCCCGGGCGTCCCGCGAAAAAGCGACGGCGGGCGCTTTTTTCGCCGCCAAGGATTGCGGCGCATCGCAACCGGGTGTACTGACCGGGAATCATGCCCGGCTCCCGCTGGAAACACCGGGAGCGCAAGGAGGATACGCATGCAACCGATCGGACCGCTCATGCACGAACACCGCCTCATCGAACGCCTGATCGTCCTGATGGAGGCCGAGGCCGGGCGCATCGAGGCCGGAGCAAGCCCGGACAGCCGCTTGATCGACGAGGCGGTGGACTTTTTCCGCTATTACGCCGACCGCTGCCACCACGGCAAGGAAGAGGAGATCCTGTTCGCCGCCTTGGCTCAAAAACCGCTTTCGGACGAAGAACGCCGCATACTCGGGGAACTCGTCGCGGAGCACGTTCGCGGCCGCGCCCTCGTCCTGGCCATCCACGACGCCAACGGCCGGGCCGTTCCCGGCGATCCTTCCCGGGGCGCGCCCCTGGTCCGCCTGATGCGGGAGCTGTCCGGATTTTACCGGACCCACATCGAAAAAGAGGACAAGCGCTTCTTCCATCCCGTCATGCGCCATTTCGCCAAAGACGAGATGGAGGCGATGCTTCTCGCCTTCGACGCCGTCGAGACGCGTGTTTTCCGGGAAAAGTACGCTGCCGTGGCAGAGAGCCGCGAAGGGGCCGCTTCCCGCTGAAACCCGGCCGGCGCGCATTTTTTCAGCCCCTCGACAGGCGGCCGGGCCGGGAGTAGATTGCCGGCAGATCACGTCAGGAGTTGCGCGCCATGGAGAGCAAGACCAAAGCCGGGGGATTTCAGGTCGCCGTCATCGACCGGGAGCAATCCAAACTGGGCATGGGCGGGACCAGCAAGACCGCCGAACGCCTGGTCTATTACTATGCGGAACAGGCCGAGGACGGCGCGCTGTACGTCCAGGCGCTCAACGGCAATTTCGTGCCGGCCGGGGAAAAAACGCCCGTGGAGCCTGAGAAATTCGTCGAACGCTACAAGCCCGAACCGCTTGTGTATTTCAACAAGGTCAAACCGGCCATGGACGAGTTGCAGCACAACCTCGACAAGGGCGAGGCGCACCTCAAAAACAACAATCCGGACAAGGCCGAAGCCAGCTTCAAAAAAGCCCTGGCCGTCAACTCCGAGAACGTGAAAGCCATCTTCGGCCTGGGCATCGCCTATCTCAACGGCGGAAAGCTCGAAGACGCCGGCGGCGTATTCAACGACATCATGGCGCTGAATCTGGCCTTCGACGAAGAACACACCCACCTGTTCAACGAATTCGGCATCAAGATGCGCAAGGCGGGCATGCTGGACAAGGCCGCCGAGTATTATAACAAGGCGATCAAGCTCAACGAAAACGACGATCATCTGCATTTCAACGTGGCGCGCATTTTTTTTGAACTGAAAAATTGCGAAAAGGCCCGCGAAAGCCTGGTCAAAGCCCTGGAAATCAATCCGGGCTTCACCGAGGCCGGGAAATTGTTGAAGATAGTCGACAAGATGTCGGGCGAGGATGTAAAAGAAGACAAAAGCGCTACGGACTGATCGACCGGCAATACGACCGCCCGGCTGCGGGAGCGCTTCAAAACGCCGCCCGGGCAGGACCGGCTCGGTCCCCGTCCTCGCGCCCGCCTCCCGCAATCCCTTGGAACGTATGTAACGTAACGCCTGTCCGCCGCGCTCTTTCCCGTGCCGCCGCCGCGAAAAGGAAACATATGAAAGCGCTCGACGAGCTGATGGGCTCCATCCGGAGCATGGGCGAGCCGGGGCAAGCCCCGGCGTTTCCCGATATTCCCGTGGATTTACTTTTGTACGCCCCGTGCCCGGTGAAGCTGGCCATGAAGGACGCCGTGGAGGCGATCGTCGCGAGCCGGGCGTCGCCGGGCCGCGAGCTCTGCGTCCATATCCCCATGGGCTGCACGTCCGTCGATCCCTTTGATCCCGTCTATCGCCAGACCGACCCCGAAAAGCTCCCCGGAATCATCGCCTCCATCGGCTTCGGCGACTTCTGGCGCAAGGATTTCGTTAACGCGCACGTGCGCGCCGGAGTGTTCGAGGCCGCGCCGCCGAAGACCGTCAATCCCTTGCACGAGAAGGCCGGGCTGATCGATCCGGACGGGGTCTACACCGTGTACGGCGCCACCCCGTACGTGTTCCTGGCCGACACCCGCCGCCTGGGCGGTTTGCCCGTTCCGCGCGCCTGGGAGGATCTCCTGCACCCGCGCTACGCCGGGGAAGTGGTCATGTGCGGCGACGGCGACGACATGGCCGACGCCGTGGCCCTGAACCTGTACAAGGATTGCGGCCTGGCCGGCCTTGAGGCCCTGGCCGCCAACTGCAAGGGACTCATGCATTCCTCGGCCATGGTGAAATCCGCCGGCTCGCGCGACGCGGACGCGGGCGCGGTGTACGTGATCCCGGCCTTTTTCGCCGAGAGCGTGCGCCAGCCCGAGCACGTCGAGGTCGTCTGGCCCCGCGACGGGGCGGCGGCCAGCCCGCTCTATTTTCTGGCGAAAAAGAGCGAGCGGGCGCGTTTGTCCGCGCTGTGCGATTTTTTCGCGGGCGGTTTCGCCGCCATCGACAGCGCGGCCTGGTTCGCGCCCATGGACGGGGCCGTCGCCTCCAGGCTGCCCGCGGAAGCAACGCTGAAATGGGTGGGCTGGGATTTTATCCGCGACAACGACATCAGCGAACTGCGCGACAAGGTGAACGTCCTGTTCCGCTCGATGGCGCGCAAAAAATCATGAGACTCGTCACCGTGGCCGGGCCGCCTTCCTGCGGCAAGACGTCGGTGGTGGCCAAAGCCTGCGGGGCGCTGCGCGAGCTTGGCCGTTCCTGCGCGGTGGTCAAGTTCGACTGCCTGCAAAGCCGCGACGGCGAAATCTACCGCGAGGCGGGGATTGCGGTGTCCGTGGTCTTCTCGGGCGGACTGTGCCCGGACCACTTTTTCGCCACCAACCTGGAGGAGGCCTTCGCCTGGGCGGCCGGGACCGGCGCCGAGACGGGGATCATCGAGACCGCCGGACTGTGCAACCGCTGCTCGCCGCATATCCGGGGGGCGCTTGGGATCTGCGTCATCGACAACCTCATGGGCATCGACGCCCCGGAAAAGATCGGCCCCATGCTGCGCCTGGCCGACATCGTCATCGTCACCAAGGGGGACCTGGTCTCCCAGGCCGAACGCGAGGTGTACCGCTACCGCATCCGCCAGATGAACGGCCGGGCCGTGATCCGCCACGTCAACGGGCTCACCGGCCAGGGCTGCGCCGACCTGGCCGCGATCCTGGCTCAGGCTCCGGACATAAAAACCGTCACGGACATGAAACTGCGCTTCTCCATGCCCGCCGCCGTGTGCTCGTACTGCCTGAGCGAAACCCGCATCGGCTCGCGCTACCAGAAAGGCAATGTGAAAAAGGCCCGGTTCGCCGGAGTAAGCGATGGCTGACGGCGCGGACGCGGGCGCGAAGGCCCGGGCGTGGGCGCCCGCCAGCCTGACCCTGACCGCCGGACGCGACAAGTCCGGCCGGCCCGAAGCCGGCGACGTCGTCCTGCGCCCGGGCGAGATCACGGCGCTGCTCGGACCCACCGGGTCCGGCAAGAGCCGCTTTTTGTCGGACATCGAATCCCTGGCCTGCGGGGACACGCCCACCGGCCGCAGGCTTCTGCTTGACGGCCGCTCACCGGACGCGGACGAGCGCTTCGAGCTCCAGGGCAGGCTGGTGGCCCAGCTGACCCAGAACATGAATTTCGTGCTCGACTTGAGCGTGCGCGACTTCGTTTTGACCCACGCGCTCAGCCGGGAGGCTCCCGACCCGCAGGAAGCGGCGCGGCGGGTGATCGCGGCGGCCAACTCCCTGGCCGGGGAGCCGTTTGATCCCGGGGTGCAGCTCACGCAGCTCTCCGGCGGCCAGTCGCGGGCGCTGATGATCGCGGACACGGCGCTGCTCAGCTGGTCCCCGGCGCTGCTCATCGACGAGATCGAGAACGCGGGCGTGGACAAGCGCCGGGCGCTCGACCTCCTGCTCGCCAGCGACAAGATCGTGGTCATCGCCACCCACGACCCGGTGCTGGCCCTGTCGGCCGACAGGCGGCTGGTTTTCGAGCACGGCGCGGTGCGCATGACCGTGGTCCGCACCGGCGAAGAGCGCGATATCCTGGCCCGCCTGTCGGAAATGGAACGCGAGACGACGCGGGTGAGGGCGCTTTTGCGCAAGGGAGAGCCGTTGTCGTAGGCGACCGGCGGGCCTGCCGCGTCCTTACTCGCCCGTAATCCTTAAGGCCAGCCGCGCCGCCAGATCCATGAGCGTTTCCGCTTCCTTGAGACCGTCGATGAAGCGTTGCGGTATGCCGGTAATGCCCGTCTGCGCCCCGGCGAGCGCGCCGGTTAAGATGGCGCGCGCCTGGTTTTGTCCGCCGCCGTTGACCGCGTGCAGCACCGCCGCTTCGAAGTCGTCGTGAAACCTGGCGGCGAGATAGTAGGCGGCCGGGAGCTGATGGTAAATGGCGCAGGGCATGCCGTAGACGAGCGAGACCTTCCAGGCGGGTTCGATGCGCACCAGCGGATCGGCGGCGGCTTCGGCCATGTACGAGGGGGAAAGCAGGGCGTCCGGCGAGGCGAACCGGCCGGCGCGCGGCGGGTCCGGGTCGCCCGGGCGCGGCGGCGCGAGGTTGTCGCGCGTTACGGCGTGGAAGGGCAAATCCCCGGTTTTCACCAGCTCCATGAGCTTGGCCGAAAGTTGCGCGTCCAGCGTGTCGCCTTTCACAAGCTGGCCGAGCACGGCGCAGAAGGCCACGGTCAGCGAGACCACCAGCTCGTCGGCCTGGGTCAGGACGGTGTTGGCGGCGACGAAGGCCGCGAGTTGCGCGGGCTTGAGGGCATAGCGCACGGCCAGGGCGAGGGTGCGTTCGATCGCTTCGGTGGTGTCGGCGTGGCCGCCGGTTTGTCCCCAGGGCAATTTTTGCTCGACGCGGCGGCGCCAGGCCTCGCGGATCGATTGGCTGGAGTACCGGCCCGGTCCGCTCACGGGCGAGCCGTCAAGCCGGGTGAAGAGCTCCTCGTCCATGCGGCGGCAGAAATCCGCCTCGTCGTAGCCGCCGCGCTCGACGAGCGAGGCGAGCGTCAGCTTGAGGATGAAGCCCGCCTGGGAGAGTTCGCCCGCCTTGAGCCCCTCGTGGTACCGGCCGGGCTTGGGCTCGGTATAGCCGTCGATCCAGGCGCCGTAGTCCCGGCGCAGTTCGTCCAGATTGTAATACCAGTGCGGGCCCAGCCCGAGCGCGTCTCCGACGAACGCCCCCATGAGGGCTCCCCGGGCGCGGTCCTGGATGGTTTTGCCTGTTATGCCGTTCTCCTGGCGAGGCGCGCAAGCGCCGGATTTGCACTGGTGTCGCGCAAGGCGGGCGGGAACGCAAGCAAAAGGCGAGCGCGCGCCCCGTCTTTGCCCGGGAGTGGATAATCTCTTGATAAGCGTCAATCATTGCTTCATACTAGCGCCTGCCGGACGCGGATAAACCGCCGCGCGGCGAGGACGCTCACTTCCAAACACCCCAGCACGAGGATGATCCGTGGCGAAAAAACCTAATTATTCGTTTGAAAAGCGGGCCAAAGAGGCTGCCAAAGACAAAAAGAAGGAAGAGAAGAAACAGCGCAAGCTGGAGAAGAAAGGCGCGCCCGCCGAAGACGGCCAGGACCCGCAGACGCAGGAGTGACGCCGGGTTCTCCGGGGCTTTCCCAAGCCCCCCGGGGCCGCGCGGCCAGGCGCGGCCCCGGGGGGCGGAAAATTAGAAGCTGAACACCTTCGATTCCACGGCCAAATCGATCAGCGCGCCGGCGACGCCGATTTCAAAGCCCGGCGCAAGGTCGTCGCCGCTGATCAGGCGCGCGTCGGCGCACGGTTTGCAAACCAGAAAACGCGCGCCTTTGGCCTGAAGCTCCCTGATCTGGTCGAGCATCGCGTCGCCGGTTGGGATGCGGACCTTTTCGGCCAGGCCGAGATTGGTCCAATAGACGGCGTCGTCGAGCAGGAACACCGTCACCTCGTGCCCCTTGTTCGCGGCGACTTTCGCCAGAAAGAGCGCGCGAACGGCGCGCGTCGCGTCCTCCGGACCCCGGGACAGGACGAAAAGAAACTTGGCCATGGACCCTCCGCTTTGTCGAAAACGCCGTCACGGCGAACGTTTTCGGTTTTTTCCCGCACGATCCAGGACGCGCCTTCGCGACAAAAGGCAAACGCCGCCCGGCGTCCATTTTCAGCCTGTTTGCTCATCGTGTCCCCGCACGTCGCCGAGCAGGCAAAGGCGGTTCGGGTTGTCGCCGGGGCGGTAGCTTCGCAGCAAGACCGGCTTGCCCGCGGGATCAAAGCGCGAGGTGAATCTTTGTTCTTTCCCGGTCGCAAGCGTCCGCTCCAGGGCGCCCAGCAGGGACTTGTCGGCCTCGGGAAATCTCTCCAGCACGGTCCGTCCCAGGACCTCGCCCTCGCCCGCGCCGGCGAGGCGCTCGAAGGCCTTGTTGACGAAGACGAACCGGCAGTCGGCGAGCCCGCCCGCGCCGCTTGTGACCGGCTCAAGCAGCGCGAAGGCGCCGGGCATGTCCGCGATGAGATCGAGCATGTGCCGCTCGCTTTGGCGCAGCGACTCTTCGAGTTGCTTGGCCGCGCTGATGTCCGCGAAGGTCACGACCAGGCCGTCGATGCGGTTGTCGATGGTGCGGTAGGGCATGATGCGCACGAGAAACCAGCGGCCGCCGTGGGTGGCGATCGGCTTTTCGGAGAAAACCAGGGTCCGCAGCACCTTTTGCGCGTCGGAAACCATTTCCGGATAGTCCAGCTCGGTGGTGATGTCGGTGATCGGCCGGCCCACGTCGCCGGCGATGAGCTTGATGATCTTCGCGGTCTGGGGGGTGAAGCGTCGCACGTTGAGGGCGTCGTCGAGGAACAGGGTGGCGATGTCGGTGCTGTTGAGCAGGTTTTTCAAATCGTTGTTGGAGCGCGACAGTTCGTCCAGCTTTGATTGCATCTCGATGTTGACGGTCTGCAACTCCTCGTTCATGGATTGGAGCTCTTCCTTGGAAGTCATGAGCTCCTCGTTGGTGGACTGGAGCTCCTCGTTGGTGGACTGGAGTTCCTCATTGGTCGATTTGAGCTCTTCCTGGGAGGCGTGCATTTCTTCGCGGGAGAGTTGGATTTCCTCGCGGGCGGCTTGCAGTTCCTTTTCCAGCTTGGCGATTTCATGCCGGCCGGCCTTGGCCGGTGACGTTTCCTTGGAGTGTTTGTCCTCGGCGAGCGCGGTTGCCTCCTTGAAGACGACCAGGACGACGTTTTCCTGGGAAGCGAACCGCCCAAGCGCCCTGACGGCCACGTCGACCATCTGCGTCTTGCCGTTCACGCCCACGCGCACGCCGGTCAGGTTGACCGGGCCGTCCTGGAGCAGGGCTGCCTGGAACGCGCCGGGGAGTTCGGAGCGCAGGCCTTCGCGGGCCATCGCGAAGACGTTCAGATTGGCCTTGCCGGCCGCCGGTTCGAGATATTTGCCCGTGCGCCCGCTGATGTAGAGCAAGTCGCCTTCCCTGGTGGCCAAAACCGCCGCCGGGCAATAGTGCTGCAGCAGGGTCTGGTCCATCATCGCTTGCAGGCTCAGGCCCGGGATCGCGGCGTTGCCGCGTTCGTCGCCGCCGCCTGGCGCCCGCGCCGCGGCGATGCCGAGCGCCGAGGAGAATTCGAGCCGCTCGGTCCGCTTGCCGGCGTCCAGCCGCCGGTAGAGGCGGGTTTTGCCGCCCGCCGGGGCGAACAGATCGGTGAATGCCCCGATGGTCTCGGAGCCGCCCAAAAACAGGATGCCGTCCGGTTTCAAGGCGTAATGGAAAAGCGGAAAGAGCTTTTTTTGCAGCGCCGGCTCGAGATAGATCAGCAGGTTGCGGCAGATCAGGATGTCGAGCTTGGTGAAGGGCGGCTCCATGATGACGTTCTGGGGAGCGAAGACCACGCAGTCGCGGATTTCCTTGCAGACCCGGTAGCCGTCCTCTTCCTGCATGAAGAACCGGTTCAGGCGCTCGGCTGAAACGTCGGCGGCGATGTTGGGCGGGTACCGGCCGCTTCGCGCCTTGGCGATGGCGTCCGCATCCAGGTCGGTGGCGAAAATCTGCAGGGAATAGTGCGCGGACGGCGTAAGCCGGTCGAGCGCCTCCCTGAAGACCATGGCCAGGGTGTACGCCTCTTCGCCGGTGGAGCAGCCGGCCGTCCAGGCCCGGAGCGTCCCGCCCGCGGGGTAGGCCGCAAAGAGAAGCGGGAGGCACTGCGTCTTGAGTTGCTCCCAGGTCGCGGGATCGCGGAAGAATTGGGTCACGCCGATGAGCAGTTCCCTGAACAGAAGCTCCGCTTCCTGGGGGGTTTCCTGCAGGTAGCGCACGTAGGTGGCGATCTTGTCGATCCGGTGCAGCCCCATGCGCCGCTCGATGCGGCGGTAGATGGTGCTTTTTTTATACAGGGAGAAATCCTGGCCGGTCTTGGTCCGAAGCAGGATGAACACCTTTTCCAGGGAGCTTTGGGCCTTGGTGTCCAGGATCACGTTCGCCTCGGCCGGAAGGCGGGGGTGCTTGAGGAAGGCCAGGATCTTCTCGGGCAGTTGGCCTGCCGGAGCGACCACGTCGGCCAGCCCGGCCTCGACCGAACTGCGCGGCATGCCGTCGAATTTCGCCGTGGCCGGGTCCTGCGCGAAGCCCGCGCCGCCTTTTTCCTTGATGGCCCGGAGCCCGAGCATGCCGTCGGATCCCATGCCCGAGAGGATGACGCCGACGGCGAATTGCTGCTGATCGTCGGCGAGGGAACGGAAGAAGAAATCGATCGGCAGGCGCAGGCCCCTGGCCTCGACCGGCGCGAACAGGTGCAATCTGCCGTGGCTCATGCTGATGTTCTTGTTCGGCGGAATCACGTAGACATGGTCCGGTTCGACCTGCGCCCGGTCCTTGACCTGGGCCACGGGCATCGTGGTCATTCGTTGCAGCAGTTCGGGCATGACTCCTTTCTGGGTCGGGTCCAGGTGCTGGACCACGACGAAGGCCAGGCCGCTGCCTTCGGGAACGCTCTTGAGGAAGAGTTCGAGCGCCTCCAGGCCTCCGGCCGAGGCGCCGATGCCGATGACGGGAAAGCCTTCAAGACGGCGGGGCGCCGCACGGTCGGCCTTGGCGGGCGCGTCTTTTTCCTGGGCGGATTTTTTCATGGCGTGCGCGTCTCCTTGCCGCCGTTCCCGGCTAGCCGGCGGCTTTTGCGCTCAGAACCTCGCGGATGGCCGCGTCGAGTTCCTGCATCTTCACCGGCTTGGCGATGTAGCCGTCCATTCCGGCGGCGAGGAACTTTTCCCTGTCGCCTGCCATGGCGTAGGCCGTCACGGCGATGATCGGGACGCCGGCGAAGCGCGTCCCGGATTTGCGTATCAGCTTCGTCGCCGTCACGCCGTCCATCTCCCGCAGTTGCACGTCCATAAGGACCAGGTCGAAGGCTTGCTCGGCAAGCAGCCGCAAGGCGTCCCGGCCGTCGGAAACGTGGATCACGGTGTGGCCGAAAGCCTCGAGCATCAGTTTGCCCACCTGCAGGCTGACCTCGTCGTCCTCGACGACGAGCACGCGCAAGCGCCTGACGGCCGCCGCCGTCAGGTCGCGCGGCGTGGTCTCCCGAAGACGATCCGGGAGCCGGAAGGGCAGGGAGAAGTATATGGCCGTCCCTTCAGTCTCGGCGCTGGACAGCGACAGCGAGCCTCCCATCAGCGTGACCAGCTTGCGCACGATGGAAAGGCCCAGGCCCGCGCCCTGATAGCGTTTCGTGCCGCACGGCTCGCCCTGGACAAAGGGTTCGAAAATTTCGTGGACCTTGTGGTCGGCGATCCCGATGCCCGTGTCGGTCACGGTGAACAAGATCAGGACGCCGGCCTTGCCGTCGCCGGGCAAGGCCGCGGCCTCGACGCGGACGCCGCCTTGCGCGGTGAATTTTACGGCGTTGCCCGCGAGGTTCAAAAGAATCTGGAGCAGGCGGTGATCGTCGCCCACGAGCGCCGGCGGGACCGCGCCGTCGACGATGCAATCCAGGTCGAGGCCTTTTTCCCGGGCCGGCGCGCCGAGCAGGTCGGCGAGCGACGTGAGCACGTCCTCAAGGCGAAATTCCGATTCGCAAAGAAAGAAATTGCCGGTTTCGATCCGGGAGAGGTCGAGTATGTCGGCGAGCAGTTGATTTAAGCGTTTCGACGACCGTTCGGCCGAGCAGATCAGCTCCTTCTGCTCGTCGTCCAGGGCCGTCATCTCCAGAAGCTGGAGCATGCCCAGGACGCCGTTGAGCGGCGTGCGTATCTCGTGGCTCATGTTGGCGAGAAATTCGTTTTTCGCCTCGGTGGCGGCCTGCGCCTTTTTCGTGGCCAGTCGCAGCGCCTCCTCGATCCGCTTGCGGTCGGTGATGTCGGTAAGGGACAGGCGGCAGCCGCCCGCGCCCGGGTCCCCGGCGCCCTGGACCAGCGCGTGTTGCAGCCCCTGGGGCGTCTGAAGGGATATTTCGCGCGTCATCCGGGCCGGGGAGGCAAGCATCTGCCTGAAAAAATCGTCCCAGAATTTCCGGTCGCCGGTGGCGACGAACTGCCTGAAATAACTGTCGAGCGCGCGGGAGCGCTCAAGCCCGAGCAGGTGGGCGCCGGCGAAATTGGTCCGCGCGATTTTCCCGTGGCCGTCCAGGACAAAACAGCTCACCGGGGAGAAGTCGAACAGGTCGGCATATTGCGCGAGCGACGCCTCAAGCTCGTCGCGGGACTGGCGCAAGGCTTCGTTTTGAAGCTCAAGCTCGATCTTGTGGACCTGGAGTTCGTGGAGCAGACGCGCGTCGAGGCCGGGTTCGCAAGACAAAGCCTCGTCGCGCGCCGCGGCGAGAATGCTTTCCGCCCTGTCGCGCAAGTCTTTTGTCCGGGCTGATTCGCCGGTTTTTTCGGGCATAAGGCAACCTGCCGGAAAACGATTTTGAAAACGATAGCAGGGGAGGCGGGCGAAGGAAAGCGGTCTTTCAAATCGGAGCGCGGCGGGAGAGTTGAGGGCGATTGATCCCAAGCCCCGGGCGGCCTGGACCGCCAAGTCCAAACGGCCGGCGTCCGGCTGCGGCCGCTGCGGAGAAAACGCGGGCATTGCCGGCCGGCAAGGGCGGGGCGCCCCTTTTCCTTGGGCGGACAATCCGGTAATGGCCCTGTATCGCCTCCGGCGTCCGGCGCCGCGGGACCGGCGAGGCGCATTCTTTTGTTTGCATCGAAACAACGCGGACATTCGCCGGGCGCGGCGAACGAGACGGAGGGAGCGATGTCCTTTTCCTGGCTGTCCAATCTCGCCATCCGCACGAAGCTGCTTTTGGCCATGGCCCCGCTCGGGATCATGGTGGTCTTCGCCCTACTGTTCGCCTCCCGGGATATGGAGCGCATCGACGCGCGCTACCGCGACCTGATCGACAACAAGACCAGGGCGCTCGTCAGCCTGGCGCGCTCCAACCAGCGGCTGATCCTCGTCGAGCAGAAACTGTACGAACTGATCGCCGAAAGAGATCTGGACCAGCTCAGCCGCATCTCCAGCGCCATGGACGCCACCGCCGAGGACTACCTGAAATTCGTCGAAGAGGCGCAGCGTTTCAGCCCTGGAGACAAAGGCCGCATTGAGGATCTGGTTCAGCATTTCAACCAATTCTTCGCCGAGACCAAAGCGGTTCGGGCCAAGGCAATGCTCAACGCCGACGCCGACGCCCTTGTTTTGATGCGTAGCCGGGTCAATCCTCTATTCGGCATTGCCAGAACCGCGACAAGCAGTCTTACCGACCAGATGAGGGCAACCCTGGAGAAAGAGGCTGGCGCAGCCTCGGAACTAACGCACCGCACCATCTCGGTAACCTGGGGCGGGGCGATCATTGGCCTCGTCTTGTCGTTGTCGCTGGCGCTGTTTATCGCCAGGCGCGAGGTGGTTCGCGTGATTTTGTCGCTTCGCGACAGCATCACGGGCATCGCCGAGGGCAGCATGATGACTCCGGTTCCCTACCAGGACCGGACCAACGAGTTCGGCGAGATCAGCCGCGCCTTGCATGCCTTACAACAGGTGGCCCGCGAACGAGAAATCCAATCCTGGATCAAGGCGGAAACGGCTCAGACGGCCGAAATGTTACAAATAGCCGAGGACCATTCCGGCTTCGCCGCCAGCCTGCTGTCGCGCCTGGCCCAGACAATGGAAATACTGCGTGGGGCGGTCTATCTTTCCGAGCCTGGGAATTCACGCTTCGAGCTGGCGGCTGGCTTCGCCCTGGCGGATACCGGCGAGGTGCGTTCGTTCGCCCTGGGCGAGGGGCTCGCGGGACAGTGCGCTTTGGAGGGGCGGCCCATTGAGGCGGAGCTGTCGCCGGGCGAGTTCACGCTCGCCACGGCCGTGGGTCCCGTCGCCCCCCACAGGCTGACGATTCTTCCGGTTCTCCACCAGGGCCGCGTCACTGCCGTCGTCGAACTGGCGACTGCCTTGCCCCTAATTTCGAGCCAGCGCGGACTGCTCGACGCCGTGTTGCCGATGGCAGGGGTGAGTCTCGAAATTCTCGACAAGAACATCGAAACCAGGCGGCTGCTCGCCAAGACCCAGGCCCAGGCGGAAAGCCTGGCGGTCTCGGAAATGCAACTCACGGCCCGCAAGGACGAGTTGCAGGAGGCCGAGGAGCGCAGCCGCATGCTGCTCGAATCCGCCACCGAGGGCATCTACGGCGTGGACGCGGACGGGAGCATCACCTTCGCCAACCCGGCCGCCGCACGCCTGCTTGGTTACGACGGCCCGGCGGAAATGCTCGGCCGCAACAACCACGAACTCATGCACCATTCCCACGCCGACGGCTCGCCCTATCCGGCCGAAACATGCGTCCTCAGGCAAGCATTGAAACACCGCGAGGTTGTCTCCTGCGCCACGGAAGTATTCTGGCGCAAGGACGGAACCAGCTTCGACGTGTCTTATTCCGGCGCGCCTATGTTTCGCGCCGGGATCTTCACCGGCGGGGTCATCACTTTCTCGGACATCACCGAACGCAAGCGCATGGAGGACGCCGTGCGTCTGGAGCGCGAGCGTCTCCAAGGCATTCTTGACACCAGCCCAATCGGCGTGGCCATCTCCACCGAGGGGATTATTCGCTTCGCCAATCCGCGCATAGCCGAGCTCACCGGTCAGCGTATTGGGGAAACTTCCATAAAGGCCTACGTGCATCCGGAAGACCGCGATCATCTGGTCAACGAACTGCGGGAAAAAGGGATAGTCCGCGATTACGAACTGGAGATGTACGGGCCGGACCGAAAGATCGGCAACCTTCTCGTCACCTATCTGAACACGGAGTTCGAGGGGCATCCCGGGATACTCGGCTGGTATGTGGATGTGAGCAAGATCAAGGAGACCGAGAAGGCTTTGGCGGCGGCAAAGAATGCGGCCGAGGAGGCGACCCGCGCCAAGAGCGATTTCCTGGCCAACATGAGCCACGAGATACGCACGCCCATGAACGCGGTCATCGGCATGACCCACCTGGCCCTGCAAACCGAACTGACCCCCAAGCAGCGCGATTACCTGGGCAAGATCGACGGTTCGGCCAAGGCGCTGCTGCGCATTTTGAACGACATCCTCGACTTCTCCAAGATCGAGGCCGGGCGCATGGACATGGAGCAGGTCGAGTTCAACCTGGAGGAGGTGCTGGACAACCTGGCGAACATCGTCACCGTCAAGGCCGAAGAAAAGGGATTGGAGATTTTGCTGCGCACCGACCCCGACGTGCCTCAATCTTTGGTGGGCGACCCGTTGCGCCTGGGTCAGATCTTGATCAATCTGGCGGGCAATTCCATCAAGTTCACCAGCCAAGGCGAAATCCTGGTGCGCGCTCAATTGGTGGAGAAGCTCGAGGACAACGTCACCTTGCGCTTTAGTGTGAGCGACACCGGCATCGGCATGACCTCCGAACAGGCGGCGAAGCTCTTTCAGGCCTTTACCCAGGCCGACTCCTCCACCACCCGTAAGTTCGGCGGCACCGGCCTTGGCCTGTCCATCAGCAAGCGTCTGGTGGAGATGATGGGCGGGACGATCTGGGTTGAAAGCGAGCCCGGCAAAGGCAGCACGTTTATTTTCACTGCCGAGTTCGGCCTACAAAAAGAGGCTCGGGAGCGCCGGGCGGCAAGCGTCGGCGATCTGCGCGGCCTGCGCGTGCTCGTGGTGGACGACTCGGCCACGAGCCGCGAAATTCTGGTCGAGGCCCTCACGGCCATGACGTTTCTGGCCGGACAATCCCCGTCCGGGGAGGAGGCCATCGGCGAGCTGGAAAGGGCGACGCGGGAAGGAACGCCTTACGATCTCGTGCTCATGGACTGGAAGATGCCCGGCCTGGACGGTATCGAAACATCCGCGCGCATCAAGCGCGACGACAAACTCTCCAAGATTCCCATGGTCATCATGGTCACGGCTTACGGACGCGAGGAGATCATGCGGCAGGCCCGGGAAGCCGGGTTGGAAGGTTTCCTCATCAAGCCCGTGAATCAATCCGTGCTTTTGAACACCATCATGGACGTGTTCGGCCGCAACGTGGACAAGAAGGCGCGGCCGTTTAAACCCAGCCAGGACCGGGCCGAGGCCATGTCCGCTATTCGGGGGGCGCGAGTGCTCCTGGCTGAAGACAACGAAATCAACCAGCAGGTGGCCCGCGAACTCATGGAGAGCATGGGACTGGTTGTGGACATCGCGGCAAACGGCCGGGAGTGCGTGGAATTGGCCCGCGTCAATGACCACGATGTCATTCTCATGGACATCCAGATGCCCGAGATGGACGGCTTCCAGGCCACGGCGGAACTGCGCGCCGACCCGAAATTCGCCGAGAAGCCTATCATAGCCATGACCGCCCACGCCATGGCGGGCGACCGGGACAAGAGCCTGGGCGGGGGCATGAACGACCACGTCACCAAGCCCATCGACCCGGACGCCTTTTTCGCCACGCTGGTCAAATGGATCAAGCCCGGCAAGCGGCAGGTCCCGCCTACTGTCCTGGAAGCGCGTGCGCCAGGCGATGCCGACGCCGGCGACCTGCCCCCGGAGGGCTTGCCGGGAATCTCCGTCAAAAACGGCTTGTCGCGCCTTGGAGGCAACCGCGCGCTTTACAAGAAGCTCTTGTTGCAGTTCGCCGACGGGGGCGCGCAAACCGCGAAACAGATTCAAGACGCACTGGACGCCGGGGATGATCAGACGGCCGCCAGGCTGGCCCATACCATCAAAAGCGTGGCCGGCAATATCGGAGCCGAAGAGCTTTCAAAGGCTGCCGGAGAATTGGAACAGGCCGTCAAGGCCAGAGACGCGCGGGCGACCCAAGCCGGGCTGGCGACCTTCGCCTCGCTCCTGAACCAGGCCGTCGGCTCCATTCAGGGCATCGAGGATCGCTTGCGTCCGCATCAGGCAGCCAGTTCATCCTCCGGTCCGATAGGTTCACCCACCGCGCTTTTGGTCCTCCCATTGCTGGCCGAGTTGGAGGGATGCATTGAAACAGACTTGGCCCAGGCTTCGCTTGTCATGGAAAAACTGCGAGAGCAGCTGAAAACAACCACCGCCCAGGCTGCGTTCGCGCAACTTGAGGATGCTCTCGACGCCTTCGACACGGACAGAGCTCTGAGCGTCGTCAAAATCATCGCCGGTTTCTGCAATTCGGCCGCGGAGAGGAAATAGTGTGAACGATACGCCGTTAAAGCAGAAGATCCTGATCGTTGACGACTCTCCGGAGAACATCAAGGTGCTCATGGAGGCGCTCAAGGACGATTGCACTATTGTGGCCGCCACAAGCGGCGAGCGCGCTCTGAAGCTGGCCGGGGCCGACCCCATGCCGGATCTGATCCTTCTTGACATCGAAATGCCCGGCCTAAGCGGCTACGAGGTCTGCGCCCGGCTTAAAGACGATCTGAGCACCCATGATATACCGGTCATTTTCGTCACAGCCATGGGCGAAACAGAAGATGAGGCCAAGGGGCTTGACTTGGGGGCCGTGGATTATATCGTCAAGCCCTTTATGCCAAAACTCGTCAAATCCCGAGTGCGCAACCAACTGGAGCTCAAACGCCATCGGGACAACCTGAAGGCGCTTTCGGGAAATCTATCAAAGTATCTCTCCCCCCAGATTGTCCGATCGCTCCTGACCGGAGAGAAGCGAACGGACCTGGTCACCCAGCGCAAGAAACTTACCGTTTTCTTTAGCGACATTAAGGATTTCACCCGAACAACCGAGAATATGCAGCCCGAGGACCTCTCTTATCTCCTGAACAGCTACTTCACTGAGATGTCCAAGATCGCCATGCATTACGGCGCCACAATCGACAAGTTTATCGGCGATGCGATGCTCATGTTTTTCGGAGATCCCGAAAGCAAGGGCATCAAGCAGGACGCTGAAGCGTGTGTGCGCATGGCCACGGCCATGCAGCGGCGCATGCAAAAACTCCAGAAAACATGGAGATTCCGAGGCTACCAGGAGCCCTTCCACATGCGAATTGGCATCAGCACGGGGTTCTGCAACGTTGGCAATTTCGGCAGCGAAGATCGCATGGATTACACCATAATCGGAGCCGAGGTAAACCTAGCCGCGCGTCTGGAGGGGCAGGCCGATGTGGACGGCATCCTCATTTCTCCCGAAACCTATTCCCTGGTGCAGGACATCGTGGAAGCAGAGCAAAGGCCTCCACTTCATGTCAAGGGTATCGAGCGCGAGATACGTCCCTACGCCATTACCAATATTTACGATGAAGAGCTTGGCCACCCGGACCTGGTTCGCGTGGAATTCAAGGGCCTGCGGATCATCGCGGACTTAGAAACCATCCGCCCAGAGGACAAGACGGCCATTGTCGAGACCATGGAGCAACTCTTGGCGCGTCTGCGTGAGGAATCCTCCGTCTGACCGCAAAAGAATTTAGAGGATTAGCATGCAGATGACCGCTTGAGCCGAGCCGCTTGCCTTGCGGGAAACGTACATGTTTCCGTGGCCAAGGAGCGATGTTCGCTCGCGCCGTGGCTAGTGATGTTTTGTAAATAGGGGAACAAATGGAAACAGTCATATGGAATTCCGATTTCGAAGTTGGGATCAAGACCATCGATGAACAGCACAAGCGCCTCGTGATGCTGTTAAATAGTCTGGGCAAAGCCATTGAGGAGAACCAGGGGAAGGACGCCATCATGGGCATCGTGGAGGAGATGAAGAAATATTCGGTGTATCATTTTAAGACCGAGGAAGACGCCATGACCGCGACAGACTACCCCAAGCTCTCCCCGCACAAGCAAGAACATGACGCCTTCATCGAGCATGTGCTCGACGCGGTCGACACCCTTGAGTCCGGAGGCAAGATCACCCCGAGTGAGGTTTGGAACTTCTTGCGCACATGGATTACCAAACACATTTTGGAGACCGACAAGGCATACGGCCCTCTTTTGATCGCCCGCGGCATATCTTAAGCTGATGACGGAGGTCCTCAACAAGCCCGGAACATGAGGGAGCGGGATCATGAGTGATTTGGAAAAGGCGACCGTGCTCATCGTCGACGACACCCCGGACAACATCCGGGTGCTCTTGGAGTCTCTGAAGAACGACTACGCCGTCATGGCCGCCACCAACGGTCCCAAAGCAATCGAACTGGCCAGCGGCAACAAGCAACCCGACATCATCCTCTTGGACGTCATGATGCCCGGCATGGACGGCTATGAGGTCTGCTCACGGCTCAAGGCAGACCCCCAGACCGCCGAAATACCGGTCATCTTCGTCACCGCCTTGAGCCAGCCCGAGGACGAAGCCAAAGGGCTCGCCGTGGGGGCCATCGACTACCTCACCAAGCCGTTTAATCCGGCCCTGGTCAAGGCCAGGGTCAAAAACCACATCGAACTGCGCACGGCGGCGAAACTGCGCGAGGACGTCGAGCGCATCATGCACCACGACCTCAAAAATCCCCTGAGCGCCGTGATGAGCCTGCCCATGCTGCTGTCCATGGCCGGCAACCTGACGCCGGAGCAAAAGGATATGCTCAGGCGCATCGAGGAGGCCGGCCAGGCCATGCTGGCGATGATCAACGCCACCCTCGACCTGTTTAAGATCGAACGCGGCGTGTACCGGCTGTGTCCCGAGGACGTGGACGTGGCCGGACTGGTTCTGCGGATATTCCGGGATTTCGAGGAGCTGGCGCAAACGCACGGGGTCAAGCTCATCGCGACCGTGGACGGCGCCTTGCTTGGCGGGCAGCGTGTTTTCATGGTCCGGGGCGAAGAGATGCTCTGCTACTCGATGCTCTCCAATCTCATACGCAACGCGGTCCAGGCGTCGCCGGAGGGCGGCGCGGTCACGGTGGCCATGACCTCGGGAGAAGCGGCGCGCATCGGGATTCACAATTTCGGGAGCGTGCCCGAGGACATGCGGGAGCGGTTTTTCGAGAAATACGCCACCAGCGGCAAGCGCGGCGGCACGGGCATCGGAACCTATTCGGCCAGGCTCAACGCCGAGGTCCAGGGGGGCGCGATCTCTCTAAGCGCCGCAGAGTCCGGCCAGACCACGGTGAGCGTGACCCTGCCGGTTTAGACCGCGTCCTTGGCGCACAGGACCGCCTGCATTTTTTTGTAAATCGAGTTGGGCGTGTAGGGCTTGACCACGTAATTGCTGACCCCGCCGGCGATGGCGGCCATGACCTTGTCCTGCTCGGCCTTGGCCGTGACCATGATGACCGGAACGTGGGCGAGAGCTTCCGAGGCGCGCATGGCCTCAAGCACTTCCAGGCCGTTTTTGCGCGGCATGTCCCAATCCAGGAACACAAGAGAAAACGAAGCCTCGCCGAGTTTTTGCAAAGCGATCATCCCGTCTTCGGCAAAGACCAGATTTTTAAATCCCGCGTTGCGCACGATGTCGGCCAGCAACCGGCGCATGGCCTGATTGTCGTCCACGATGAGGATGGGTATGCTTCGGTCGATTTCCATGGCGCCCGCCCGAAATTCGTTGCAACGGCCAAGAGGCCCCATTGCCCGCATCCTTCCTAGGCGCGCGCCCGAGCCTTGTCAAATTTCCGGCTCGCCGGTAACGGTGAGAAAAAACGAGCACAACCGGTTTCTCGCCGGGAGCGTAAAAGTTCTCGCCGTATGCTTCCGGCGGCGCCCGCCGCCCGGCCCGGCTTTTTGCGGGGCCATACCGGGCCAAGTGCGAACAAGGACGGGCCGATGTCCGCTATGCCCAGGTCGTTGAGCCTGAAGACGAAAATCTGCTCCACGGTGCTTTTGCTGTTTCTCGCCGGTTCGTGGCTGTCGGTGTATGTCGCCGGCGAACGATTGGCCGGGAAAATGACCACGCTCTTGGAGAATCAGCAGTTTTCCGCGGCGACGTATATCGCCTCGGATGTCGAGGGCAAGCTGCGCCTGCGCATCGAATTGCTCGAAAGAAACGCCGCGCGCTTCACCCCGGAAATCCTCGCCGATCCGCGGAAAGCCAGAGAGATTTTGAGTTCCCTTCTTGGTTTGCAATTTTTGTTCAAGAACGGCCTGGTCGTGGTCTCCAAGGATGGGCAAGGCATTGCCGATTACCCCGTCGTCGCGGGCCGGGCCGGGGCGTCTTTCGACGATCAGGACAGTTTCCGCAAGGTCGCGGCCACGGGCAAACCGGTCATCGGCAAGCCGCGCGCAAGCCGGTTCAGCGGCAAGCCAGGGGTTGTCGTCGCTGCTCCGATCAAGGACGCTTCGGGCCAAATGATCGGCGCGCTGGAGGGATTCGCCCATCTGGATGAGCCGAGCTTTCTGGGCCAGGCCCAGGACACGAGGCTGGGAAAGACCGGCTATATCGTCATCGACGTTCCGGAGTACGGCCTGATCGCGACCGCGAGCGATCCGTCCCGCATCTTGCAGCCGATGGCCGCGCCCGGCGAGAACGCGATGCTCGACAAGTTTGTCGCCGGGTACGAGGGTTCGGGGGTCACGGTCAATTCAAAAGGCGTGGAGACGCTGACCTCCGGCAAGCAGGTCCCGGTCGCGGGCTGGATCGTCCAGCTCGTATTGCCCACGAGCGAGGCCTTCGCCCCCATCCGCGAGATGCGCCTCGGCGCCTACTCGCTCGCGGCCACCCTCTCGCTTTTGTGCTCCCTTGTTCTCTGGCTGGTCGTCCGGCGCCTGCTCGCCCCGCTGAGCATGGCCAGCGCCCGGGTCGGAGAGATGTCCACCGGGAAGCGGGAATTTACGGCCTTGCCGGTGTCCGGCCATGACGAGCTTGGGCAACTGCTCGTCAATTTCAACCTGCTCGTGGCCGAACGCAAGCATGCCGAGGAAGGGCTGCGCGAACGCGAAGCCTTTGTCCACGACATCCTCGACTCGCTGCCGATGCATGTGGCCATTCTCGACAACGCCGGCGGCATCGTGGCCCAGAACGAGGCCTGGACGCGCTTTGGGCGCGAAAACGGATTGGCCGGGGATTACTGGTCAAGCCCCCGCAATTACCTGGCGATTTGCGAAGCGGCCGCCCACGGCCCGGACGCGGACGCGGCGGGCGCCGTAAAAACCGGGCTTGCCGCCCTGCTGCGCGCGGAGTCGCAGAGCTTCGTCATGGACTACGCCGGCCATTCCCCCGGGCAGCGGCGCTGGTTCACCCTGTACGCGCGGCGGCTGCAACACCACATCCGGGGCGGTGTGGTGGTGGCCCACCTGGACGTGAGCCACATCAAGCTGGCCCAGGAGCGTCTCAAGCAGGCCCACGACGCGCTGGAGCAGCGCGTGCAAGAAAGAACCAGGCAGCTCAACCAAAACGTCGAAGAGCTGCGCCGGGCCAAGGAACAGGCCGAATCGGCCGGCCGCATGAAGGCGAATTTTCTGGCCAACGTGAGCCACGAATTCAAGACTCCACTCAATCCGATCATCGCCTTCACCGGCCTGGTCCTGGAGTCGGACCTGACCGTGGAGCAACGCGAAGAGCTCGAGGAAGTCAGCAAGGCGGCCCAAAAATTGCTCGGCATGATCGAGAGCCTGATCGAATTGACCGGCCTGGACAGCTACCGGCCGCAGGCCGCAACGGTCGGCGCGAGAACCCTGCTGGACCTGCTTCTGGGCGAACTCGCGCCCGGCGCCCGGGACAAAGGGCTTGCGCTTACCGGGACAATCGACCCGCAAACGCCGGGGTCCGTCGTGACGGACCTGAACCTGGCCCGCCTGACGCTCGTGAAAATAGGGGAAAACGCCGTCAAGTTCACCGCGACGGGGGGCGTGGACATCCAGGTCGCGTCCAGGCGGGACAATGACGGATCGGCCGAACTCTGCTTTACGGTCCGCGATACCGGAATCGGCGTCGAGGCCGATAAGATCGAACAGATCATGTCGGGCCTGTGCCAGGCGGACACGCCCTTGACGAAACGCTACCGGGGCCTGGGCCTTGGCCTGACCACGGCGCTCAAAGCGCTCGAGCTGCTGGGAGGAAGCCTGGGCGTGCGCAATGCTCCGGAGGGCGGATCGATCTTCACCGTCTGCCTGCCCTTGCCGGAAAACGAGCCCGCCCGCGAGGCCGGGGAGAAAGCTCCGGAGGAATAAAGCGGAAGTCTTTATCTTTTCGCAAGTATTCCCGGAGCTCTTCCAATGGCGGCAATATCGCGCTAGAATGCGGCGCCAAGCATGTCGGCCGTCCCGGAGAAGGTATGCCGGATTCCCTGAAGACCAAAGACCGGCTCATCGCCGAATTGGACGAGGCCCGCCGGCTCATCGCCGGGTATAAGGCCCGCGAGGCGGCTGGCGGGCCGGGCGGCGAGGAGCTGCAACGGTCCCTGGAGCGGCTTAAGCAAAAACAGGCCGAAATCGAAGCCCTGCAGCAGGCCTCCAGGATTATCCTGTCCACCCGGGAGTTTCCCGAGGCCGCGCGCCATATTTTTCATGCCTGCCGCAGATTGATCGGCGCCAAGTCCGGGTATGTGGCGCTCATGAGCGCGGACGGCTCCGAAAACGAAGTGCTCTTCCTGTTCGCCGGCGGCCTCCCGTGCACGGTCGACCCGTCGCTGCCCATGCCCATCCGGGGGCTTCGCAACGAAGCCTACAAGCGGACCACCGCAGTCTACGAGAACAACTTCCCCGGCAGCGCCTGGGCGCGGTATATGCCGCCGGGGCACGTCGCGCTTGAGAACGTCCTGTTCGCGCCGCTCTTGATCGAGGGCAAAGCCGTCGGGGTCATCGGCCTGGCGAACAAGACCGGGGGCTTCGACGACCGGGACGCCCGCCTGGCGAACTCTTTCGGCGAACTGGCGGCCATCGCCTTGCTCAACAGCAGGCTCCTTGAATCCCTGAAGACCAGCGAGGCGCGCTTTCGGTCCGTGGCGCAGACCGCGACCGACGCCATCGTCACCATCGACGACAAGGGGTTGATCACGTTTTTCAATGAAGCGGCGGTCTTTATGTTCGGCTACCGGCCCGAAGAGGCGCTTGGCATGGCGGTCGCCGATCTGATGCCCGAGCGCTTTCGCCAGGCTCACAGCGAGGCCTTGAAGCGGTTTGTCGACACGGGCCGGTCGACCAGCATCGGAAAACTGGTGGAACGCACGGGCCTGAAACGGGATGGGAGCGAATTTCCGCTGGAACTGTCCGTGGCCATGTGGGAGTCCGGCGAGGGCAGGCATTTCACCGGGATATTGCGCGACATCTCCGGGCGCAAGCGAGACGAAGACTTCATCCAGTCCGCCATGCGGCAGGCCGAAGCCGCCAGCAAGGCGAAATCCGAGTTCCTGGCCAACATGAGCCATGAAATCAGGACGCCGATGAACGGCATCCTCGGCATGCTCCAACTCCTGGATATGACCTCCCTCGACGGCGAGCAGAAGGAGTACATCCTCGCGGCCATCAAATCCTCCAAGCGCCTGACCCGGCTCTTGTCCGACATCCTCGACCTGTCCAGGATCGAGGCCGGCCGGCTCGCGCTCGAAGAAACCGAGTTCGAGATGGCGAACCAGCGGCAATCCGTGCTGGAGGTGTTTTCGGCGATCGCTGCGCAGAAGGGCGTCGGCCTGGATTTCTTCGTCGACGGGCAAGTGCCGCCCGCATTGATCGGGGACAAGGCGCGCCTGCGGCAAATCATCTTCAATCTGGTCGGCAACGCGATCAAGTTCACCGAAAAAGGCGGCGTGCGGGTCGACGTTTCCCGCTTGGACGCTCCCTGCGACAACTGCCTGCGGGTGCTTTTCACGGTGAAGGACACCGGGGTCGGCATCCCCGAGGAGCGCCTTGGCGACATCTTCGAACCGTTCGTCCAGGCCGAAGGGTCGTATACGCGCCGTTTTCAAGGGGCGGGCCTGGGGCTGTCGATCGTGCGCCGGCTGGTGAAACTGATGGGGGGCGATCTTTCGATCGACAGCGCCGCCGGAGAAGGAACCACGGTGTATCTTTCCCTGCCCTTCAAGCTCTCCGACGCGCGCTCCGGCCAACCTGGGCCGGTCGCCGCGCCCGCGCCCGCGCCTGCGGACGCGCGCCGGCGGATTCTCTTCGCCGACGACGACACGGTGAGCCTGCTGGCGGGAAAACGGATGCTCGAAAAGTCGGGATACTTCGTGGTCACCGCCGTGAACGGCCAGGAGGCCCTGGAGCGTTTCGCCGGGCAGGAGTTCGATCTGATTCTCATGGACGTCCAGATGCCCGTGCTGGACGGCGTGGAGGCGACCAAACGGATCAGGGCGTCGGGCTCGCCCCGGGCGGGAATCCCGATCGTCGCCATGACGGCCTACGCCATGTCCGGAGACAAGGAGAAATTTTTGGCCGCGGGAATGGACGGCTATCTTTCCAAGCCGGTGGAGATGGAAGAACTCGGGAAAATTTTGCGGGCGATGCTGGACAAGCAGCGAGTTGGCTAACGCTCCAAGCGATGCAAGGAGCCGAGCAAGACCGGGGAAGCCATGGCGGACTCAAAGAAAACCAGAGACCGGCTCATCGCCGAGCTTGAAGCCGCGCGCCGCAGGATCGCCGGGCTTGAAGCCTGCGAAATCGAGCGCGGGCGGGCCGAACGGATATTGCAGGCGCGGCTGCGCCTGATGCAGCTATCCATCGCCGCTTCCATGGAAGAGCTGTTGATCGCCACGGTCGATGAAGCCGAAAGGCTCACGGACAGCCGGGTGGGATTTTATCATTTTCTCGCTGCCGACCAGAAAACCATCGAGCTGCAAGCCTGGTCGACGCGAACCTCCAAAGAGATGTGCCGGGCCGAGGGCCGGGGCCTGCATTACGACGTGGCCAAAGCCGGCGTCTGGGTGGATTGCATCCATGAGCGCCGCGCGGTCGTCCACAACGACTACGCCGCGTTGCCCCACAAAAAGGGCCTGCCGCCGGGACACGCGTCCATCGTTCGCGATGTGGCGGCGCCGGTGTTCCGGCAGGACAAGATCGTGGCCATTCTCGGCGTGGGCAACAAACCGGCCGCTTACGCCGACGCCGACGTCGAAGCCGTCTCCCTGCTGGCGGACATGGCCTGGGACATCGTCGAGGGCAAGCGGGCGCAGGAGGCGATGCGCGCGCTTGAGCGCAGCTACCAGGAACTGGTCGAACTCTCGCCCATCGGCATTTTCCAGTCCACGCCCGAAGGGCGCTGCCTGTCGGCGAATGTACGGCTGGCCGCAATGAGCGGCTACGCTTCGGCCCGGGACTTCAGGGACAGCATGCAGGACGTCGGCGCGCAACACTACGTCGATCCGAACGATCGCGTCGAGATTCTCAAGACTTTGGAGCGCCGGGCGGTCATCCGCAAGGAGGTCCGGCTGCGCCGCAAGGACGGCTCGGTCATGTGGGCGGACCTGAACATGCGGGCCGTCCGGGACGAGGCGGGAAAAGTCCAGCGCTACGAGGGATTCATCAGCGACATCACGCAGCGCAAACGCGCCGCGGAAGAGCTGCGCGAAATGGCCGAGTTCGTCCGGCACAATCCCGCCCCGGTTTTTCAAATTGCTCCGGATGGGCGCATCCTGCGCATCAATCCGGCGGCGCAAGACATTCTGGGACGCGACCCGGTGGGGACGCCGGTGTGCGAGATCCTACCCGATCTGGGGGGGGTGCGTTTAGGGGACATCGAACCGGGGGATCCGTTGCACCTGGAACTCGGGCTTTCCGATAAATGGTTCGCCTTCACCGCAGCCAAGTCCAGCGTCGACGACTCGATCTTCGTTTACGGCAGCGACATCACCGAGCGCAAATGGGTCGAGCAGGCGCTCGGCAAGAGCAAGGAACGCTATCGCCGCATGTTGGGGTCGGTGACCAGCTACATTTACACGGTCACGGTGGAAAACGGCAAGGCCGTTTCCACCCATCACGGTCCCGGCTGCGCCGCCGTGACCGGCTACGATTCGGAAGACTACGCCCGCGATCCCGACCTGTGGCTTACGATGGTCCACAATGGCGACCGCGAGGCCGTGCTGGAGCAGGCCCGGCGCGCCACGGCCGGAGGCGAGGCCCCGGCGCTCGAACACCGCATCGTCCATAAGGACGGCAGCGTGCGTTGGATCTCGAACACTCCGGTCGTCCGGCGCGACGAGGCCGGACTCGTGGTCGTGTACGACGGGCTGATCGCCGACATCACCGAACGCAAGCGCCTGGAAAAGGAGTTGCGCGCGGCCAAGGAGAAAGCCGAAAGCGCCAGCCGGGCGAAAAGCGAATTTCTGGCCAACATGAGCCACGAGGTGCGCACGCCCATGAACGCCATGCTGGGTCTCGCCCATCTGGCCCTCAAACGCGCGGTGGGGGGCGAGCAGCGCGAACTGCTGGAAGGCGCCATGGAGGCGGGCTCGTCTTTGCTCCAGATCATCAACGACATCCTGGATTTCTCCAAAATCGAGGCCGGACGCCTCAACCTGGAATGCGAGACGTTCGAGCTGCGGGCGCTGCTTGACAAGCTCATCAAGACCTTCGCGCCGATCGCCCGGAAAAAAGGATTGGATTTCAACGTGCGGGTGCGGGAAGACACCCCGGACTCGCTCGTGGGCGACCAGGGCAAAATCAGGCAGGTGCTCGTCAACCTGATTTCCAACGCCCTGAAGTTCACTCAGGAGGGAGAGGTGGCCGTCTTCGTGAGCCCGGGGCCGCGGAACATGCCCGAGGCCGGCGCGGCCGAAGGCCCGGCCGGGGTGTTGTTCGCGGTCAGCGACACCGGCATCGGCATCGCCCCGGACAAGACCGGCGTCATCTTCGACAGCTTCACCCAGGCCGACTCCTCGACCACCAAACGCTTCGGCGGCACCGGTCTGGGACTGGCCATTTCCAGGAAGCTGACGGACATAATGGGCGGCAGGATCTGGGTCGAAAGCGTCCCGGACAAGGGGTCGACGTTCTATTTCACCGCCGTCTTGAGCCGCCGCGAACCGGAGCGTAAGCCCGTCGCGCGCGACCGCGCTTTGGCCCGCTCTCCCGCCGGGCCGCTTTGCATCCTCGTGGCCGAAGACGACCGCATGAACCAGATCTTCGCGCATTCCGTCCTGACCGACGCGGGCCACTCGGTGGCTATCGCCGCAAACGGCCGGCAGGCGATCGAGATGTTGGCGGACGCCCCCTACGACATCGTCCTGATGGATATTTCCATGCCGGAAATGGACGGCGACGAGGCCACCCGGGCGATCAGAGCCTCGACGTCCGGGGCGTTTGATCCGCGCATACCCATCGTGGCCATGACGGCGCATGCGCTCCGGGGAGACCGCGAGCGCTTCCTGGCTTCCGGCATGGACGGCTACATCGCCAAACCCGTGGACCCGGACGGGCTTATCCTCGCGATCGCCCAGGCTTTGGCCCGCGACGACGCGAACCCCGGCCCCGGACGGTGACCCGGCCGGGCGCCGCGCCGGGATGGGCTGACGCTGCGTTCCCCAATGAAATGAGCATGACGCCCAAAGCGGCTCGCCTTCGCATGTCCGCTTGAAAGGATGCGCCCGCCGGGAGCGGGGCCAAGCGGCGTCCTCAAGCGCCCTTCAAAAAATAGAAGGCCGGGAATCCGCGGGACTCCCGGCCTGAGGCGTTAGAGGATAGGGGCTGGCAAGTGGCCATCCGCCCGCGTTTGCCGGCGACGCCGATGCCCACAAGGAGCATGCTGGCGGGCTCGGGGGCCTGAGAAACCGTCAGTCCTTCTTCAATCACCGCCCCGTTGGCATTATATTCAGGACCAAGTGTCGCGATAAATCCGAGGGGCAAGCCTATGAAACTGACGCTGGAGGGATTCCAGGCGATACCGGCGGCATCGTCAATCCTTCGTTAGAAGGAGAGCCGGCGCGGAGTTGTTCCGAAATCCGGCTGCGCCTGACGGCCGATTTCCGGAAGCGCCTGGACCGATTTTTCAGGAGCGGTGGGGACGGTGGTGAAGGGAATTGATAATCCTTGAGTTAATGATTGCGTCTGATGAACAGGGAAAGCAAGGCAACCAATCCCGCGAGGATGTCGCATGGAATCCAAATGGCTACTATCAATGCGTGCTCTGTTATTGTCTGTAAAAAACTACCACCCGTTGAATAAGTTCAAGTCTGCCGACTGCAGAATAAAGCAACATCATCGCTAGGATCTAACAAGTTGTTGTCATGCCGCCGGTCATTTGATCAGTCCGCTGAAGACAAATCCTTCAAAAGCCAACCAACTGATACAGGCCGCCGAGGGGATCGTGATGATCCAGGCAATGGCCAGATTGGTGGCTACACCCCAGCGTACGGCTGAAAAACGTTTGGACGCGCCGACACCGATCACAGTGGTTGAGATGGTATGGGTAGTGCTGATGGGCGCGCCCAGAATCGACGCGCCGGTGATCACCAACGCGGCCGCCGTCTCGGCGGCGAACCCGTGAATTGGCTCAAGCTTGAATATCTTGTGGCCCATGGTCTTGACGATCTTCCAACCACCCACCGAGGTTCCCAGAGCCATGGCCAGGGCGCACGCGATCTTGACCCAAAACGGCACCTCGATCTCGGGTATCTGGTGCGAAATAAACAAGGCCAGCGTGATGATGCCCATGGTCTTCTGAGCGTCGTTCAATCCGTGGCTCGTGGCCATGAAGGCCGAAGATACTATCTGTAATTTGGAAAAGGCGGCTGTCACTTTCCTTGGGTTTGAACGCAAAAACATCCAGGTCAACCCCAGCATAAGCATATATCCGGCCAGGAAGCCGGCCAGAGGCGAAATGAGCAATGGCAGAATCACCTTGTCGAATATCCCGGCGAAATTGAGCGTCCCGATCCCCTTGAACGCCAGGGCCGAGCCGATGAGCCCGCCGATCAGCGCGTGTGACGAAGACGAAGGAATTCCATAATACCAAGTGATCAGATTCCAGGCGATAGCCCCGAGCAACGCAGCAAGAACCAATGGTGGACAGCCCGTCACCACATCGGTGTTCACGATGCCCTTGCCGATGGTCTGGGCCACCTCGGTCCCCAAAAACGCCCCCCCCAGATTGAGAACCGCAGCCATGGCCACCGCCACCTTGGGCGATAGCACCTTGGTCGAGACTACAGTGGCGATGGCATTGGCCGAATCGTGGGCTCCGTTCGTGAAGTCGAAGATCAGTGCGATGGCGATGATCGCCAGCAGCAGCGCGCTGAAATCAGGCATTTTTGATCACTATCCCTTCAATGATGTCCGCCAGATCGTCTGCTCTTTCAACTGCCTGCTCCAACCGGTCGTAAACGTGTGTCCACTTGATCACATCAAGAAGCGTGCGGGGATTGTCGGGATCGACATCGAAATTTTCAGCTAGCGCAACTGACAGGATCATCTGGCAATCCGTCTTATGCTCTTTAAGACTCTTGATGTTGGCGGTCACAAGCTTCTTTTCACTCAAATGACCAAGCATAACCTGGATATCCTCAAGCATCTCGACAAAATGTTTGACGACCAGGCAAAAGGGAAAACGGATGCGCTCGAAATCATACACACTCAATCGCGTTGCGATGGCCTGAATGATATTGAGGATGTCCTCCTGCGCGCGATTGATTTCGTGGATGTCTTCTCTGTCTAAGGGAGTGATGAACGTCGAAGCCAGTTGGGTGGCGATATCGCGGTTTAGCTTGTCACCCCTATCCTCTTCGATATTGATACAAATACATTTATTTTCAACACACT
>JADFXV010000022.1 GCA_015233395.1 Desulfovibrionaceae bacterium | reverse complement strand
GGCCGGTTTTTGCGCCGCGCCCGCGCCGGACGCGGACTTGGCCGCGACTGGCGCGACTGGCGCGATTGGCGCGGGCCGTGCGGACTGGACGGTTGGGGCCGGTGCCTGGGTCTGGGCCGGCTTGCGAACCGGGAGCTCGGTATGGGAAGCGAGTTCCTCGATGGTCACGTCCGAGGGATTATCGGTGAAGATGAAGACGTCCTCGATGGCGTTTTTTCCCTTGTCCGTGCGCAGGATGATTTCCCAGGCGACCAGGCAGTTGAGCGGATCGAGTTCGTGCAGCGGCGGTATCAGCGCGGTTTGGGCCGTGATTTCGCAGGCGCCGAGCGCGCGCAGTTCGTCGAGAAGCGCCACCGGATCAAAGCGCGAGAGAAGTCCTTGCCCGGAGGGCTTGTAGACGATGCGGTAGACGATGTGAGGGGCTGTTTCTGGCCCGTCTGGCCCGTCTGGCCCGTCTGGCGTTTGCGGCGCGGGCGCGGCAAAGACGGCCCGGGCCGCCGGTTTGGGGCAGTGGCCGCCTTCGAGTATTTTCTGGAAGCCGGCCAGGATTGCGGTTCTTTTTTCGTCGCCCGCCTCGGGGTTGTCCAGCATGGCGAGCAGGATGTCCTTGGCGGCGAAGGCGAGGTCGAGCAGTTCGCGGTCAAAGGGAATCTTGCCTCCCCTGACCTGGTCGAAGACGGTTTCCATGTCGTGGGCAAAGGCGACCATGGCCGCAAGCCCGAACATGTCGCAGGCGCCCTTGACCGTATGGATGTCCCGGAAGGCGCGGTTTAAGAGCTCCTTGTCCCCTGGAGCCTTGTCGAGTTCGAGCAGGGCGGCGTCCAGATCGCCGAGCATCTCCATGACTTCGTCTTTGAGCAGGGCAAAATTGGCGTCTTGTGGCATGGCGTTCCAGGTGGTTTTCCGGATGTTTCTTCATGCGCCCGCGGGCGGGCGCGGCCTCGGCTCGCCGCTCAACCGGCGTGCAGCGGACAGACGGGCGCGTCGCAGCCCGCCGCCGCCACCCGGGAAAATCCCGCCCGCTCGGCCTGGCCGCCGAGGTCGCCGCCGGCCTCGCTCAGGGACATTTTTTTGCCCTCGGCCGCAAAGGTCTTGCAGGCCGAACACAAAAGCTGCATGCCCGCCAAATCGATATTCACGGCCCCCTTGAGATCGACGACCGTCTCCCGGCAGCGCGAGAGGGCCAGCAAAAGCGCTTGGCGCAAATCCAGGACCGTGTCCACGGTCACCGACGCGCCCGCGCCGATCGTCACCAGGCCGCCCTGGCCGGTCAGCGCGACGGCGCCCACGGTTTCGTTCCAGGGCCCGTCCGCGCCGGGCGTGACTGGCGTAACCGATTCACCGGGCTCGCCGGGCGAAAGGGAGGCGGCGTCCGGCGCTTGCCCGGCCGGCATGTCCGCGGCCAGGCTGGCCGGGTCGAGCTCCAGGCGGTGGATGCGGTCCGGGCTGATGGCGAAGAGGTAGCTTATGATATCGGGTTCGACAATGGTGGAGTACAGGACGTAGAAGGGAATCTTGTTGGTCGGCAGGGCGTCGAGATCGCCGACGGCGGTCACGTCCACCTTGCTGTCGACGATCAGCCCGCTCGATTCCATGGCCTTGATGACGTCGAGCGGGGTCTTTCTCTGGGCGTGGACGTCGTGGATCAGGTCGTATTCCACCAGGTACAGGAAATTTCCGCCCTTGAGGGCCTGGATCAGGGACAGGGCGTCCACGGCGAAGACCGGGCGGCCGTCCGGCAGGGCGATGTCGACGGTTTTATGCTGGGAGCCCTTTTGCTCGTCGGGCAAAAGCTCTTCGGTCAGGCCCGACAGTCCGGCCAGGTGTTCGGAGATGTCCTGCTCGTCGCTTTCCAGGGCGTTTTCCACCAAAGTGAGCAGCTTATCGAAGCCTCCCAGCAGTTTGGAGATGATCCGGTTGTCGGGCACGATCTCCTTGTTGCGGATCATGTGCAGGACGTTTTCGAGCTTGTGGGACAGGTCGCGGATGTTGTTTAAGTTGAGGAAACCGGCCCCGCCCTTGATGGAATGGGCGGCGCGGAAGACCTTGTTGACCAGTTCCGGGTCGAGGTCGGAGGCTTGGCGCTCCATGTCCATGAGGTTGGCTTCGATGCCGCCCAGATGTTCCTTGGTGTCCTCTATGAACATGGCGAGGATTTCGTCGTCCATCATGGAGTCGTCGGTGGCGCTGGCCATGGCGTGTCTTCCTGGCGGGTGAAATGGTTGCCGGCCCATTGCGGCCAATTGCCGGTGAAAAGGCGCCGCGCCTACTTGGCGATGCTGAAATGCTTCTCCAGGCGCATGGTCCGGAACAGGCTTTGGATGTCGGCGGACACGTTGCGCAGTTCGAGCGCGGCGTTTTTCTTGGCCAGCGAGTTGTGGGCGGCGATCAACAGCCCGATGCCCACGGAATCGATCATCGCAACGCCCGCCATGTCGACGACCAGGCCCGCTGCGCCTTTGTCGAGGATGGCGACGAACTCGGCGCGCAGCTCGTCGACCGCCGAGGCCACGATGTCCCGGCCGGGCCTGATGACGACCTTGTCGTCGAAGGCATCAACTTGACTCATTGCCGTTCTCCCGAATGATCGATTTGCGCAAGGTGAGCGCGTTGCCTTTATCGTTGAAAACAAGGCCGTCGGAATACTCTTTCATGATAAACAGTCCCCGTCCGTGGCTTTGATCCGGCGGGGCGAGGGAAAAATCCCGCGCGGCGTCGAACCCCGGCCCCTGGTCCTCGACGCGGATGACCAGGCCGCCGCTTTCCAGGCTGATGGAAAAATCCACCTGCTTGGCCGGATCGCTTCCGCTGCCGTGGACCACGGCGTTCAAGAGCGCCTCCCGGGCCAGCAGGATGATCGCGAAAATGGCTTTGGCCAGCCCGCGCTCGCCGAGAAATCGTTTGACCGCCTCGCAGGCCAGGTCGATCTCCGGCAGGGTGGCGCAGATGGCCAGCCGCAATTGGTCCGGTGTTCCCCTTGTTTCGATCATGGCGCGCCCGGAATGTTTCGTCAGGGTGTTTGGGTCGTTTCGGGCGATGCCGCGCCGTCAAACTTCAAGGCCGAGCAAGACCACGTCGTCGCCCGGCCGGCCGCTCGCAAGTCTGCCGGTAATCTCGGTGATGGCCTGGGTCAAGGGCAGCCCGGTGGTCTCCCGGCAGGCCCGGCAAAGCGCCTCAAGGCCCGCGTCGCGGTTCACGCGGCCGGCGAAATCCTCGATCAGCCCGTCGGTATAGAGAAAGATCCTGTCGCCCGCGGCCACGCGCAGCGTCAGGACGTCGAGTTGCACGCTTTCGAAGACGCCGAGCAGGTCGCCCCGGCTTTCGAGCAGAAGATCCTTGCCCGCGCTGACCAGAACCGGCGGCGGATGTCCCGCGTTGATCACCGTGACCGTGAGCTTCGCCCGGTTCAGGCGCACCTGGCTCGCGGTCAGATGCCGGCCGTCCTTGAACATGACCCGGAGCACGGCGTTGATGTTGCGGAAGGTTTCCTCGGGCGAATACAGCGGCCCGGTGTTTTGGCGGACCAGGGCCTTGAGCGAAGAGGTGGTGAAGGAGGCCGCCAGGTCGTGTCCCGAGACATCGGCCACGAAATAGCCGAATTCCTTGCCGCTGACGGGGAAAACATCGTAGAAATCGCCGCCGGCTTCCAGGACCGGGGTGTAGGCCACGGCGAAACCCGCCTCGGGCAGGTCTTCGGGCTTGACCAGGATGGCCTGCTGGGCGTCGCGGATCTGGTTGATTTTGGCGGCCTGGGCCTGGATCAGGGCCTGGTTGGCCTGGCGCAATTTGATGTGCAGCTTGACCCGGGCCAGGACCTCTTCCTTGGCGAAGGGTTTGGTGATGTAGTCCACGCCGCCGATTTGCAGTCCCTGCACCTTGAAATCCACCTCGCCCACGCCCGAAATGAAGATCACCGGGATATCCAGGGTGGCCGGCTCGGCCTTGAGGGCGGCGCAGGTGGCGAAGCCGTCCTCGCCCGGCATCATGACGTCAAGGACAATCAGGTCAGGCCGTTTGGCCAGGGCCAGCGCCCGGCCGTCCGGACCGCACAGGGCCGTATCCACGAGAAAGCCGGCGTCCTTGAGCATCCATTCGAGCAGCTTGACGTTGACCGGTTCGTCGTCGACGACGAGAACCCTGGGCGTTGCATCCATGCCGTGTGGTTATCCTTTCGGGTCGTCCGCCCCGCCCCGCGGCCGTCAGACGTCTGGCAAGCGTCCGGGCGAGGTCGTCCGCCTCGCCGACTTTGTCCGAGATTATCGCTTTTGGCAAGCCCGGGTCCCGGGAGAATTGAAAACGGGGCGGCCTCGCGGCCGCCCCGTGACGCTCGTGGCGAGCCGGAGGGCTAGACTTCCTTTTTCACCTTGGACTTCTTCATGGTCATGCCGATGCCCTCGAACAGGTAGAAAATGGCGTAGCCGTACCACATGGTGTAGACCACGTAAAAGACGAGCAGGCCGGCCAGGGCCGGGATGTTCTTCATGACCGGCTCGCCGCTGATGCCGTAGAAGTTGACCGCCGGCTCCAGGGCGCGTTTGTTGAACGAGTTGATGATGTTCGCTTCGGTCAGCTTCTTTTCCTTCTGCAAGAGCTTGATGGAGCGGTTGGCGACTTCGAAGACCAGGGCGAGGGCCTTGTCGCCGCGCATGCCGTACAAATCCTTGATCTTGCCGTCCGGGTCGTTGTCGTACACCACTTGGGCGTCGGCGATGAATTTGAGCAGCATGGGCTTGAGCGCGGCGGACACGTGGATGTCGGCGTCCTTGGCCTCGGCGCTGAAGCCGGCCTTGGTGATGATCCCGGCCGCGCCGGCGGCGTCCTCGGGTTTGGCCATCTTGACGGTCACGTCGAGCGCCTGGTCGCCGATCGTGGTGTTGATCTCTTCGGTGATCATGGAGAGGTAATTGGCCGAGTCCTTGGCCAGTTTGTTGAAGAAGTCGTCGGAAACGGCCAGGCCGTTGATCTTTTTGCCTTCCGGACCATAGAGGGGCAAAAGGATGCAGGCGAGCACCGCCGTGAAGGTGACCAGCAGAAACAAGCCGAGGTTGAATATTCCTTTATTGCGGATAAGCATGGTTATTCCTCCACGCGCAGTTCGCCCATCTTGGCGAAGAATTTACTGAAAACCCAAATGCCGAACAGACCCACCGAGATCCAGAAGATGACGTTGCCGACGAACTCGATATTTTCGGTGACAGGCTTGGGGATGCTCATGTAGCCGAGTTCGGTGGCCTTCTTGGGCAGGGTGGCGGCGCGGTTGATGAAGCCGGAGATGATCGACAGGGCGTAAAATCCGCGGATGTGGATGCCCTTGACGATCTTGGTGGTCAGGGCGCCGATCTGGATGCCGAGCAGCGAGCCCAGCAGCATGCCCATGGCCAGGGTGTAGAACACGAAGCCGTAGATGGCGTATTGGGCGATGGCCGAGAGGCCGGCGGTGAAGATGATCTGGAAGATGTCGGTGCCGACCGTGGTCATGGAGGAGACGCCGAAGATGTAAACGAACATGGGGAAGGTGACGAAGCCGCCGCCGACGCCCATGATCGAGGCCAGCACGCCGACGATGAAGCCGCCGCCGGCAACGAAAACACCCGAGATCTGCCGGCCGCCGGGCACGAAGTCCTCGTCGAAGGAGATCATCGGCGGGAATTTCACGTTTTGGACCTTGATGGCCAGGGGCGGGACGCCGCCTCCGGCCGGGCCGCCGTGGGCGTCGCCGCCGTCTTTGGCCCGGGCCAGCTTGAAAAAGTCGAACATGGCGTAGAAACCGAGAAAGCCGAGCAGAAGAGCATAGGTCGAGCTGATGAACATGTCGGACAGGATCGGGTCGATGTTGTAAAACAACCGGTTGATGTAGCCGCCGACGAAGGTCCCGATCGCCGATCCGCACAGGAAGGCGATGGCCAGCTTGCCCGAGACGTTGCCCAGCTTCTTGTGCACGGCCGTGCCCATGATCGCCTTGGCGAAGATATGGAACTGGTCCGTGCCCACCGCCAGGATGCCCTTGACGCCCGCGGCCATGAGCGCCGGAGTGATGATGAAGCCGCCGCCTGCGCCGATGCAGCCCGTGATCAGGCCGGCGAGCAGGCCGATGATGATGGACACCACAAAGATTTGGGTGTCGTAAAAGGCCGGCATGTAGGCTTCCTTGCCGCCGATGTAGGCATGGGCCTCGGCGAAGCAGAAGATCAGGATGGGCAGGAGCATCACTCCCAGAAGCAAAACCATCTTGCGGTTTTTCATGATGGACGTCGAGACCTCAATGTCCCATCGCGCCTGGGCCTCGGCTCCGGCTATGAGTAGTCTGAATACTTTTCGCGGAAAATTCATCGATCCCCTCCCTGCTGTTGATGTGCGTAAAAAACGATTGCTGCCGTAAGTTTGCGTGCGTGGCGCTGCTCCTACCCCCCTGCGGAACCGGCGTGGCCCGGGAATGCCCGGACAGCGTTCCCGTCCGTTTGAAAATGATGCAAAGCCTCGGCCACGGCGGCCTTGAGCCTGGTCAAGTCTTCGCTCTTCTTGACGAAAATCGTGAACCGCTCGTTTAAGACCGCCCCGGCCTCCTCGACGCCGTGGACGTGGACGATCACCGGCAGCGTACGCGACATCGCGCGGATCGTGCGCACCACGGCGGCGCAGTCCGCGCCGGCGATGTCGCCGTCCAAAATCACCAGGCCCACGGACGGTCCCGAACTGAGGCGCGCGGCGATCTCCCCGGCGTTGCCGGCGGTCTGGGCCTGGTAGCCCTCGGCGGCCAACTCCCGGCGCAGGAACTCGCGCACGTTGCGGTTGCGATCGGCGATCAGGATGGCGAACGGCGTGTCCATGGCGTATTCCCGCAAGGCAATTGCCATGCCAGGCGATCGCCTGGGCAGGCCAAAAAAATAGTTAATAATTGCAGCATGCCGCCACTCACGGCTGCCAAGACCGCTTGAAAGAACCTTCGAGTAGGCGCCAATATTTTTTACACTGTGCAGGAAACCGGACGGCGGGGCTTTTCTCCCGGAGGCCAAAGGAGTACCGTCGCGCCATGACGCTGGAACACGAAGTGAAATTCGCGCTGCCCTCTTTCGTTCCCCTGCGGACCGCTCTCGTGAATCTGGGCGCGGTCTTGCGCGGGCGCGGCTTGGAGAGCAACCTGGTCCTTGACGACCGCGAGCGAAGCCTTACAAGAGAGGGGCGGCTTTTGCGCCTGCGCACGGACATGAAAAACACCCTGACGTTCAAATTACCCCCGCGAGCCGGGGAAGCCGGCGCGGACGCGACCGGCCTGAAAGTCATGCGCGAAATCGAGACCGAGGTCGCCGACCTTGCCGCCCTCGCGGAGATCTTCGCGGCTCTGGGGTATGAACCGGTCTTGCGCTATGAAAAAATCCGCGAGACGTGGCTGATCGGCCAACCGGGCCAACCGGGCCAGTCGAGCCAGTTGGCGGTATGCCTGGATCTGTTGCCCTTCGGGCGTTTCGCCGAGATCGAGGGGCCGCCGGCTTTGATCGCCCCCCTGGCCGGGCGGCTCGGGCTGTCCATGGACGCGGCCCTGGTCCAGACCTACCACGAGCTGCGCCGCCAAGCCGCCCTGGAAGACGGCGGCGCCGGACCGGATTTTCTCTTTAACCCGGCAACCCGCGCGCAGGCCTTGACAAAGACGGGCTTGGCGCTTCTGATGGAAGTCGCGGAAATTGACCCGGGTCAAGCCAAGGTGGACGCCAGATGAGCAAGGATAACGCGGCCGGACGCTTCGCGCCCGATTCCGATGTCGACGACGACATCGAGGAGCCGAGACAATACAAGGTTTTGTTGCACAACGACGATTACACCACCATGGATTTCGTGGTGAAGGTGCTTTCCACCGTGTTTCATAAAAACGAGGCCGAAGCCACCCGGATCATGCTGGCCGTCCATAACCAGGGCGTCGGGGTGTGCGGGGTATACACGGCCGAAGTGGCGGAGACCAAGGTGTCCTTGGTGCGTTTGCTTGCCCGCCGCGACGGCTACCCGCTCAAATGCAGCATGGAAGAGGTTTAGATGCTTTCGAAAAAATTGGAAAAGGCGCTCAGCAGCGCGGTCAAGGAAGTGCGGCGCCGCAACCACGAGTACCTGACCCTGGAACACCTGCTCTACGCCTTTTTGTTCGAGGACAGCGGCAAGGCCATCCTGGTCAATTGCGGCGCCAACGTGGTGCGGCTCAAGCACCAGCTCGAACGGTTCTTCCAGGACCACATGGAAGTGCTGCCCCCGGGGGCGGCCAGCGAGGTGGTCCAGACGCTCGGGGTGCAGCGCGTCCTGCAACGGGCCATCCTGCAGATGCAGGCCTCGGGCAAGGAACGGGTGGAGGTCGGCGACGTGCTCGCGGCCATCTTCGAGGAAGAGGATTCCTTCGCGGTGTATTTTTTGAAGTCCCACGGCGTCAACCGTCTGGACGTGCTGGAATTCATCTCCCACGGCCTGCCCCGCGAGGACTGGGGCCGCGAAGGCCTGGACGCGCCCGGGCGCCAGGGGGACGCGCCAGGCTCCGGCGCTTCGCCGCTGGCTCAATTCACCGTCAACCTGGTGGAAAAGGCGCGCTCGGGCAAGATCGACCCGCTCATCGGCCGCGAGGACGAGCTGACGCGCACCATCCAGGTCTTAAGCCGCAGGCGCAAGAACAATCCCTTGTTCGTGGGCGACCCCGGGGTGGGCAAGACCGCCATGGCCGAGGGCCTGGCTTTGGCCATCGCCGGCGAACGAGCGCCCAAGGCGTTTGCGGAAACGGAAATCTTCGCCCTGGACATGGGCTCTCTGCTCGCGGGCACGAAATACCGGGGCGATTTCGAAGCCAGGCTCAAGGGCGTGATCGAGGAGCTCAAAAAGCGGCCGGGCGCGATCCTGTTCATCGACGAGATCCACACCGTGGTCGGCGCCGGGGCCACCAGCGGCGGCAGCATGGACGCCTCCAACATCTTAAAGCCCGTGCTCGCCAGCGGCGCTTTGCGCTGCATCGGCTCGACCACCCACGAGGAATACAAAAACCATTTCGAGAAGGACCGGGCCCTGTCGCGGCGCTTCCAAAAAATCGACATCGACGAGCCCTCGCTCGCCGACGCGGTCAAGATCTTAAAGGGCCTGGCCCCGTATTACGAGGAGCACCACCGGGTCCGCTACGCGCCGAAGGCTCTGGGCGCGGCCGTGGAGCTGGCGGTGCGTCACGTCAACGACCGCTACCTTCCGGACAAGGCCATCGACGTCATCGACGAGGCCGGGGCGGCCAAGCGTCTGCTCGGCGCGGGCGACGGGGCGCTGATCACGGTCAAGGACATCGAGGCCGTGGTGGCCAAAATGGCCCGCATTCCCAGCCAGCGCATTTCCTCGGACGACGCCGGAAAGCTGAAGAACCTGGACGCCGAGCTCAAGGCCCGGGTCTTCGGCCAGGACGCTGCCGTGGACACGCTCGTGCTGGCCATCAAACGCTCGCGCGCGGGCCTGGCCGCCGAAACCCGGCCGACCGGCTCTTTTTTGCTCATCGGCCCGACCGGGGTGGGCAAGACCGAACTGGCCAAGCAGCTGGCCAAGGTCCTGGGCGTGAACTTCATCCGCTTCGACATGAGCGAGTACATGGAAAAGCACGCGGTCTCGCGGCTGATCGGCGCCCCTCCCGGGTACGTCGGCTTCGAGCAGGGCGGGCTTCTCACCGACTCCGTCCGCAAGCATCCGCACAGCGTGCTGTTGCTCGACGAGATCGAGAAGGCCCACCCGGACATGTTCAGCATCCTGCTTCAGGTCATGGACTACGCCACTTTGACCGACAACGCCGGGCGCAAGGCCGACTTCGGCCATGTGATCCTGCTGATGACCTCCAACGCCGGGGCCAGGGAAATGCAGTCCAAAGGCATCGGCTTTGGCGAATGCAAGCCGGCCGATCAAAGCGGCCAGGGACTCAAGGCCGTGGAAAAGCTGTTCAGCCCCGAGTTCCGCAACCGCCTGGACGCGACCGTGTCGTTTGCGCCCCTGTGTCAGGAGGTCATGGAACGGATCGTGGACAAGTACCTCGCCGAACTCAACGAGCAGCTTCGGCCCCGCAAGGCGTCGGTCCGCCTGACTCCCGAGGCGCGCGTCTTTCTGGCCCGCAAGGGATTTGATCCGTACTTCGGCGCCAGGCCGCTGGCCCGGCTGATCCAGACCGAGATCAAGGACCCCCTGACCGGCGAACTGCTCTTCGGCAAGCTGGCCAAGGGCGGCGAGGCGGCCGTGGAGCTCGACGAGAGCGACGAAAAACTGCGCTTCGCGTACACGGAAAAATAGACAGGGCGAAAGGGCCCTTTGCCCGCGCCCGCTTTTCGGAGGCTTGCCTATTCGCGGGAAGGTCTTTGGAACCGGCTTCCGGTCAAATCCGGAACCGGAAAGGTTGGCGGCATGATGCAGAAGAAATTGAGCGAGATCATCACCCGCGACGTCGTCGGCGTCGCGCCCGAGACGCTGGTGAGCGAGGCCGTGGCCCTCATGAACGAGCGCCGGATCAGTTGCCTGCCCGTCCTTGACCGGGGCCGGCCGGTGGGCATCTTCACCGAGCGCAACATCGTGCGCTTTCTCTCGCGCACCGGCGGGCGGGCCGATTATCCGATCAGCGAGGTGATGAGTTCGCCGGTGCTCACGGCCACCGCGGACATGTTCGTCTACGAGGCCTTCCATATCCTGATGGCCAACCGCATCCGCCATCTGGTGGTGGTGGACGACGACCGCCGGATCATCGGGGTGATGACCCTGTCGAACATCGTCGATCAGATCGGCCAGGGCGACGGCGCCGAAACGCAGCCCGTCAGCGAGATCATGAGCCGGGTGGTCCACACCGTGGACGAGGATCTGCCGGTCCGGGAAATTTTGACCGAAATGGTCGAGCGTTCGATCAGTTGCGTGATCTACACCGAGCGGGGCAAGCCCGTGGGCATGCTGACCGAGCGCGACATGGCCTCGATGTTTTCGCGCGCGGCCGAGTTTCCCCTGTTGACAGTGACGCAGGTGATGCGCAGTCCCGTCCTTGGCATGCCCAAGACGGCCACGATTTCCGAGGCGGCCAGCTTCATGCGCGCCGCCGGGATCAGACGCGTGGTGGTGCTCGACGCCGAGGGCGGGATCGCCGGGCTGGTCACCCAGAGCGACATCGTGCGCGGGCTGGAATCGAAATACATCAAAATCCTGCGCCACGTGATCGACGAAAAAAACGACAATCTCAAGATCGTGGAGCAAAATCTCGAGGAAAAAAGCCTGTTTCTCGACCACATCCTGCGCGACTCGCTCGACATGGGCATCGTCGCGGCCAACAAGGACCTCACGGTCATCTATTTCAATCCGGCGGCCGAGTCGATTATGGGAGTGGCCGCCAAGGAGGCCATCGGCAAAAGCGTGGCCAAGCTGCACCTGCCCCACGGGGTTGCGCCCGAACGCTTCGCCTCGGTGCTTGAAAGCCTCGAGAACGACGTGCGCCACGATTTCACCTTCGAGCGCGAGATCGGCGAGGAAATACGCTACATCAAGAGCCGTCTTTCGCTCATCCGCGACGCGAACCTGGTCAGAATCGGATACCTGCTGGTGCTGCAGGACGTCACCGAGGTGAAAAAGGCCGAGGAGAACATCCGCTACATGGCCTTCCACGACATCCTGACCGGTCTGCCCAATCGCATTTCGCTCAACGAGCGCCTGTCCCTGGAACTGGCCCGGGCGCAGCGCAACGGCGTCGAACTGGCCCTGATGATGCTCGATCTGGACAACTTCAAGACTGTCAACGACACCATGGGCCATTACGCCGGGGATATCCTGCTTCAGGCCGTGGCCGAAAGGCTGATCTCGGCGGTGCGCAAAAGCGACACCATCGCCAGGCTCGGCGGCGACGAGTTCATCGTGGTCCTGCCGGACTTAAGCGATCCCGTGCCCGCCGCCGAACACATCGCCTGTAAAATCATGGACGTCATGCAAGCGCCCTTCGACATCAAGGGCCAGGTCGTCGGCACGACGCTCAGCATGGGCATCGCCTTCTTCCCGGAGCACGGAACCAAGCGCCAGCGGCTCTTCGACGCGGCCGACGAGGCCATGTACCGCGCCAAGGAACTGGGACGGGAGAACGGCCGGTCCAACTATATTTTGGCCGGCGCCGCCGCGCCGGGCCTGCCCGAAACGCATTGACCGCCTAAACCCGCGTGGTTTCCGGCCCGCCCGGCGCGGCCGCGTCCAGGCGCGCCGGCGGCGGGACGAGGCATCGGGCGCCGGTCGCCGGTCGCCTATCTCGGGAAGGTGACGGAAAAGGCCGCCCCGCCGCCTGGCGAGAGTGTCGCTTCGCCGTGCAGCTGGCCCGCCAGGCTGGTCACCAGGGTGAGTCCCAGAGTTTGCGTTTTTTTCCAATCGAAATCCGCCGCCAGCCCGACGCCGTCGTCGGCCACGCGCAGTTCGTAGCCGCCTTCGGTTTCGCGCAGACTCAGGTCGATCGTCCCGGCGCGGCCGCCGGGAAAGGCGTGCTTGAAGGCGTTGGTCACCAGTTCGTTGATGATCAGCCCGCACGGGATGGCTTGATGCACGGGCAGCAGGATGTCGGCTACCCGGATTTCAAGGCGGACGGCGCCGCCGGGGAAGCGGTTCGCGGCCAGCCGCCGGGACAGCTTTTCGGCGTATTCGCGCAGTCCGATCTTCGTAAAATCCTTGGTCGCGTACAGGTCTTCGTGGACCATGGCCATGGATATGACCCGGCCGACGCTGTCCTCGAAAAGTTCCTTGTCGCGCGGATCCAGGACGTGGACGGCTTGCAGGGAGAGCAGGCTGGAAATGATCTGGAGGTTGTTTTTGACCCGGTGGTGGACTTCCTTGAGCAGGACTTCCTTTTCCGTAAGCTGGGCGGCGATTTTTTCACCGGCCCGCTCCAGGTCGGCGATCTTTTCCACCAGGGCCTTGTTGGCCAGATCGAGCGCGGCCGTGCGGCCGGCCACGGCGGCTTCCAGCGCGGCGCGGCGATCGTGCAGCTTGTCCAGCATGGAATTGAAGGCCAGGGCCAGGCGTCCGGTCTCGTCGCCGCTGGCGGTTTTCGCCCTGACTCCGGTTTTTCCGGCGGCGATCTCGCGGGCTACGGCGTCCAGCTCCCGTATCGGCCTGGTCAGCCGCCGGCTCAGGAGCACGGTCGCGGCCACGACCGCGGCCAGGCCTCCCAGGGCGACGAGCGCGCTGTAAACGGCTTCGCCGCGGGTGGCCGCGAGCAGCTCCGCTTCGTCGCGCTTGACCACCAGCCCCCAGCCTTCGTCCGAAGACAAACGCACGTGGCGGTAAGCGGCCAGCACCCGCTGCCCCCGGTAATCCACGCTTTCTCCGGTCCCTTCCTCTCCTGACGCGGCCAAAATGGCCGGCTGGTCGGTGACCCGGTATTCCAGCGGCTTGGGGGACGAGCCGGCGGCAAGCGGAAATTTGAGCGAGGTCAGGATGCGTCCCTGCTGGTCGACGAGCAGCGCCTCGCCGCGCTCGCCAAGCCCGTCGCCGAGATGCAGCATCGGCCGGATGATGTCTTCGGCGTCGATGCCCATGACCAGGACCGCGACCGGCGCGCCCGAGGAATCGAGCACCGCGTGGCTGGCGAAAAAGGCGGGCAGGCCGCTGGCCGGCGAATAATCGACGCCGCCCAGATAGCCGCTGCGGTTGGTCAGGGCGCCCTCGACGAAACGCCGGCCGGCCAGGCTCGCGCCCAGTTCTTTGGGGTCGGTCGAGACGACGATCCGGCGGCTTGCGGCGTCAACGAGGCATATCCCGGTGTATATGGGCAGGGAGCGCAGCGTGGAATCGAGCACGTTTTGCAGGGCCGGATCGGAGCCGATCGGCCGGCCGTCTCCCGGACGCGGCCCGGCCAGCGCCGGGCTTTTCCGGACGATGTCCAGCGAAGCCAGCTGCCTGGCGTCGTCGGCGCGTTCGTTCAGCCAGTTGACCAGGCGAGAGCGCTTGAGATCGGCGATGAGTTCCAGCCCCCGGAAGGCCTCGGCCTTCATCAGGCCGATCCGGCCCGGGTAACGGGTCAGGGGAATGCCGTAGGCCCCGGCCAGGAACATCAGGCAGAGCACGACGGTGAAAAGCGAGCAAAAACTCGCGACCAGCTTGGCGCTCACGGACCAGGGGAAAAAACCGGGTTTCCCCGGGCGAACGCCTTCGCGGCCGGGCCCTTGGCCTCTCACGGCGCCGCCAACAGGTAATGAAAGTCGCCCAGCCGGTATTTCCCCGGATGGTCGAGCACTTCGCCGATCAAGTCGCGGTTGAAGCGCGAGGCCGTCTTGTCCCAGTCGGCGCCGGCCGGGAGAAGGCCGTGGTCGCGCAGAAAGTCGAAGGCTTGGCGCAGGCGGCCGTCCGGGGTCAATTCGCTGCCCGGGATGATGGGGACGGGCACGAAATCCAGAAATTCGCTTTTGACGAGTTCCGCGTATTCGTCGGCCGAGATGCCCTGGTCGGTTCCGGTGAAGCGTTTGGCCGCTTCCAGGGCCAGCACGCAGGCGGTCAGGAGATTTTCGCGTTTGGCCTTCATCCAGGCCATGGCCCGCAGTTGCGCGGCGATCAGGGCTTTGGCCGCCTCGGGGCGCGCGTTCGCGAAGTTTCCGGAGAAATAGAGGTAGCCGGAATAGCCGACCCGGTGGATGACGGGGAAATCGGGATTGGCGTTGCGGATGATGGTTGTGCCCGGCTCCCAGGAGGAAAAGGCGTCGATGCGGCCGTCTCGCAGGGCCTGGGGCATTGCGCCGAGGTCCATGAAGGCGAACGTCACGTCTTTCGCCTCGACGCCGGCGCCGGCCAGGGCGCGCAGCAGGGCGAAATGGGCGCTGGCCCCGAAGGCGCAGCCCAGGGTCTTGCCCCGCAGTTCGGCGAGCTGCATGCGCCGCTTGGCCATGATCGAGATGAAGCCCTGGTTGACCAGGGCGGCGACGACCACGTCCGCTTGGGCGGCGGCGGTCAGGGCGGGCATATCGCCGCCCACCATGGCGTCGAGCCGGCCGGAGACGAGATAAGCGTTGATGTCGGCGCCCTTGAGAAAGGGGAAAAAGCGCGGGTCAAGGCCCAGTTCGGACAATTGTTCGGTCAACACGGCGTCGCGGCGCATCAGTTCGGTGAGGGTGCTGGTCGGCACCCACAGCGGTTGCACGGCGATATTGACGGCAGGGCTTCCGGGAGCGCCGAAATCGTAACTGCCGTACATCCCGCTTGGGGTCTGGCCCGGGAGCGGGGGAGAGCTTGGCGTCTTGTCCAGGCGGCCGGCGAAGATCAAGATCAGGCCGGCGGCCAACAGCGCCGCGATCCAGGGGAAAAAACGTTGCGGCGGCGGCATATGGTCCCTCGCGCTGGTTGTTGCGACCGGGAAACAAAACCTGGCGGCCGTGGAAATTCCACCTTACAAGTAGGCATTCTTCAATCATGAGCTGTCGACGAAGTCAATAAGGCCTTGTCCGGGCGCCGGGGCGAAAACATCGGCTTGGCGGCGAGCCGTTGGCGCGCCCTGTTTATACGGGGAAGGGCGGAAAATAATGCTGTTTGTCCCCGCAGTCATTGCGGGGCGACGATCAGCAAGATGCCCTTCAAGACGAGTTTCACGGCCACCGAGGCCAGCAGCAGGTGGGAAATCTTGGAGACGATCAGCGAACCGGTGTGGCCCAGGAAGCGGTAGAGCGCGCCGCTGGACCAAAAGACGGCGCCGGCGATCAGAACGTTGAGAAACATGGCCAGAAGCGTCATCCACACGCCGTAGATCTGGCTTTGGATGATGGCCGTGGTCAGCACCGCCGGACCGGAGATCAGGGGAACGCCGATGGGCACCACGCCCACGTCGTCCGGGGAAACGTCGCGCCGGCGGGCGCCGCCGGGCACGAGATCGACGATGGCCGTGAGAAAAAGCATGATGCCGCCGGCGATCATGAAGTGTCCCGGGGCCAGGCCCATGGCCGCGAGCAGCTGCAAGCCGAAGAAGATGAACATCGTGGCCACGGACATGGCCGTAATCATGGACTTGGCGATCAGCGGCCTCACGGCCGGGCGCTCAAGGCTTTCGGTCAGGCCCATGAAGATGGGCAATACGCCCACGGCGTTGACCGCCACGAACAGCGGCACGAAACACAGCCAGAATTCGTCCATGCGTCCCCCCGGGAGCCGCCGCCCGCCGCGCGCCTTGCGCATAGGCGGGAGCGCAAAAATGAAGAAATATTCCGCTCCCGCTGATACCGCGCGCCTGAAACCATGTCGAGCCGGCATGGCGGCCGTTTGCCGCCGGGGTGACAATTTTTTTAAAAAAACATCCTCCCCCGGCCGCCCGGCCGCCCGCCGCGCAAATTTGTCCGGGGCGGGCAAGCCCCGGAATTGTGACGCGGCCACGGTTTGCGGCCTTGGACGGATTCGGCCGAGAGATATTTTTACAATATTGTAAAATATTGACAATACGGGCAAAAAGGCTATGAGCTACATCCTTCCAGCCTTTCGCGGCCGGAGTTCGTTTTTCAATGGTCCCGCCGGGCGCTCCCCGGGCTTGCGCGGAATCGGAGATAACGTCTAAAGACACAGTGCGGAGGAATACCTTATGAGTGGAATCCAGGCGCGCCTCAACGCCATCTCGGCGATCATCAATTTCAAGCCGGGACATCCCCCCTTGGACCTGACCAAGCCGACCGACATCTTCGGCTGCAACGTCTTCTCCGACAAGGTCATGCGCGAGCGTCTGCCCAAAGACGTGTACAAGTCTCTGCGCAAGACCGTGGAGTACGGCGAGAAGCTCGACCCCTGCATTTCCGACATCGTGGCTTCGGCCATGAAGGATTGGGCCATCGAGCGCGGGGCCACCCACTTCACCCACGTTTTCTATCCCCTGACCGGCATGACCGCCGAGAAGCACGACTCCTTCCTGGTGCCCGACGGCAAGGGCGGGGCTCTGGCCGAATTCTCCGGCAAGATGCTCATCCAGGGCGAGCCCGATGCGTCGAGCTTTCCCTCGGGCGGCCTGCGCACCACTTTCGAGGCGCGCGGCTACACCGCCTGGGACGTGACCAGCCCGGCCTACATCCTGGAAAATCCCAACGGCACTTTTTTGTGCATCCCCACCGCCTTCGTGTCCTGGACCGGCGAGGCCCTGGACAAGAAGACCCCGCTTCTGCGCTCCAACCAGGCGCTGAACAAGCAGGCCAAGCGCGTGCTCAAGCTCTTCGGGGTCGACACCAAGCTGCCGGTCAATTCTTTTGCCGGTCCGGAACAGGAATACTTCCTGATCGACCGCAACTTCGTCTTCTCCCGGCCCGACCTGCTCATCGCCGGGCGCACCCTGTTCGGCGTGAAGTCCGCCAAAGGCCAGGAGTTCGAGGACCAGTACTTCGGCGTCATTCCGCGCCGGGTGCTGTCGTTCATGATGGAAGTCGAGCGCGAGCTGTATAAGCTCGGCGTGCCGGTCAAGACCCGCCACAACGAGGTCGCCCCCAGCCAGTTCGAGATCGCCCCGATCTACGAATCCGGAAACCTGGCCACCGACCACAACCAGATGGTCATGACCGTCATGCGCAGCGTGGCCAAGCGCTACGGCATGATCTGCCTGCTGCACGAAAAGCCCTTCGCCGGCATCAACGGCTCGGGCAAGCACCTGAACTACTCCATCGGCAACGCCGAACTGGGCAGCCTGTTCGATCCGGGCGACACCCCGCACGACAACGCCCAGTTCCTGGTCTTCTGCGTCGCCGCCATCCGCGCCCTGCACCGCCACGGCGCGCTGTTGCGCGCCACCGTGGCCACCGCCTCCAACGACCATCGCCTGGGCGCCAACGAGGCCCCGCCGGCGATCATGAGCGCCTACCTGGGCGAGCAGCTCACCGACGTCTTCGAGCAGATCAAAAAAGGCAAGCTCAAGGACTCCAAGACAAAGGGCGTGATGCACGTCGGCGTGGACACCCTGCCGCCCCTGCCCATGGATCCGGGCGACCGCAACCGCACCAGCCCCTTCGCCTTCACCGGCAACCGCTTCGAATTCCGGGCGGTCGGCTCCTCGCAGTCCATCGCCGGCTCGCAGGTGGCGCTCAACACCATGATGGCCGAGTCGCTCGACTTCGTCGCCACCGAGCTGGAAAAGGCCGTCAAGGCCAAGACCAAGCTCAACGACGCCGTGCAGACCCTGCTGCAGAAGCTCATCAAGGAGCACGACGCCGTGATCTACAACGGCGACGGCTACACCGAGGCCTGGCACAAGGAAGCGGCCAGGCGCAAGCTGCCCAACCTCAAGAACACCCCCGAAGCCCTGCCGGCGCTGACCAGCCCCGAGACCGTCAAGCTGTTCACCGCCTACGGCGTGCTCTCCGAGGCGGAACTGCATTCGCGCAAGGAAATCTACATCGAGCAGTACGTCAAGACCATCAAGACCGAAGCCGCCTTGTGCGTGCGCATGGCCAAGACCATCATCTACCCGGCGGCCGTGCGCTACCAGGGTCAATTGGCCGAGACCTGCGCCAACCTGAAGGCCATCGGCCACGACTTCAAGATGATCACCTTAGACGACGTGACCGCCAAGATGCGCGGCCTCCAGGACGCGGCCGCGAAACTCGAAAAGCTCATGGAGCACGAGGCGGCGGACACCTTCAAGGAAGCCAAGCACCTGTGCGACAAGGTGCTTCCGGCCATGCTCAAGGTGCGCCAGTTCGCCGACGACCTGGAAATGGTCGTGGCCGACGACCTGTGGTCCCTGCCGAGCTACCAGGAAATGCTGTTCATCCGCTGATCCCGGCGCTTATGCGACAAGACAAGGCCGCCCCCACGAGGGGGCGGCCTTTTTTTTCGGCCTCGACGCAGCCCGCGCTTTGGCCTATACCCGGTCATTATCGGCCCACTTTACCCCCATCGAGGTATCCCCATGCTCAACAAATTTTTGTCCTTCAACGGGCTTATCTTCGAGCCCACGCTGACGCCGCCCTGGCGGGTCACCTTTCTGCCCTTCAACTGGATGCTTTCCGCCGCCGCGGTCCTTTTGGTCCTGGCCACGGCCCTGACCAGCTGGCACACGGTCGGGCCGGACGAAAACGCCACCGTGCGCATCTTCGGGCGCTACACCGAGACCAAGGGGCCGGGGCTCTTTTTCGCGCCGCCCTGGCCGGTGGCCACGGTCCTGACCACGCCGGTGCAGGAGATACGCCGCATCGAGATCGGCTACCGCACCGAAAACCCGGCGGCGCTCGGGCAGGGCGGCCAGGCCCAGTACCAGCAGGTGGCCGCCGAGGCGCTCATGCTCACCGGCGACGAAAACCTGGTCATGCTCAATTTCGCCGTCCAGTACCGCCCGGCCGACGCCAAGGCCTGGCAGTTCATCGCCCGCGAACCGGCCCGCCTGATCAAGGATTTCGCCCAGGGCGACATGCGCACCGTGGTCGGCCGCACCAACCTGGACCAGGTCATGACCACCGGCCGCCAGGCCATCGAATCCGAAGCCAAGGAAAAACTCCAGAAACACTGCGACGCCGTGGGCATCGGCGCGAAAATCGTCGCCATCCAGCTCCAGGACATCATCCCGCCCTCCAAGGAAGTCCAGGACGCCTTCCGCGACGTCAACAGCGCCAAGGAAGACAAGAACAAGATCATCAACGAGGCCGAATCCTACCGCAACAGCGTCGTGCCGACCGCGCGCGGAAACGCCGCGGAAATCATCAACAAGGCCAAGGGCTACGCCGCCTACCGCACCCAGTCGGCGCTCGGCGAGGTCCAAGCCTTTCTCAAGGTCGCCAAGGAGTATTCCCAAAATCCGGACATCACCGCCAAACGGCTGATCCTGGAAGCCACCCAGAACGTCCTGCACGGCGGCGAGTTCGTCGTGGACGCGGGCGGCGGGGCCGGACTGCTCAAATTCTTCAACATTTCCGAGCCGGCGGACCAGTCCGCCCCGGCCAAAAAAACGCCCGCTCCCGGAGCGGACGCGAGCAAATAGGAGCGAAACATATGCGCCTTTTCACCGATCCCTCGCTGAGCGCCAAGGCCGCCGCCGGCCTGCTCGCGCTGCTCGCGCTCGCGTTCGCTTCAGTCTTCGTGGTCGACGAAACCGAAATGTGCGTGGTCACCCGCCTGGGCAACCCGATCGCCGAATACCGCGCGCCCGGTCTGTATCTCAAGATGCCCTTTCTCGACACGGCCAACCTGATGGAAAAACGGGTCTTCATCTACCAGTCCAAGCCCGAGGAAATCTTCACCCAGGAGAAAAAAGTGCTCCTGGTGAGCAATTTCTGCCCCATGGCCATCACCAATCCGACGACCTTTCTGCAGACCACCCGCAGCGTCAGCGGCGCCATGGCCAAGGCCGACGACATCGTCTACAGCGCCCTGCGCGCCGAAATGGGCGCGCGCAGCCTGCTGCAGATCGTGGTCAGCGACCGCGAGAAGATCATGGAGGACATCACCTCGCTGACCAACGAATACTTCAAGCAATACGGAGTGTTCACCGGCCTGGTCCAGACCAACCAGGTGGATATGCCCGAACAGAACAAGGCCTCGATCTTCGGACGCATGCGCGCCGAACGCGAACGGCTGGCCAAACAGTACCGCAGCGAAGGCTACGAAGAGGCGACCAAAATCAAAAGCGGCGCCGATTACGAAGCCCAACAGATCCTGGCCGACGCCCAACGCGACGGCGCCCAGGTGCGCGGCGAGGCCGACGCCCTGGCGGCCAAGACCTACAACGACGCCTACGGCCAAAATCCCGTCTTCTTCGCCCTGCAACGCGACCTGGCCACGGCCCAGGCAAGCCTCGGCGGCGACGCGAAAAAACGCTTCGTCCTGACCGGCAAGGAACCCTTCCTGGCCCCGATATTCACCGGCTACGCCAAGGCGAAGAACTAAGATTTCAGGGGAGAGGCGCGGGAAGGAGAGAGTCGGGGGAGGAACCCCCACCTCCTAAAAACTTTTTCAGTGGGGAAATTAAGAAGGGCCGTCCGCAAGGGCGGTCTTTTTTATGAGGCTATCACGATTTTAGGCGAGGGCTGGGAACGGCGCCGCCCTATAACCACGCTGCAACCTTGGCTGGGGCCGTCTCAAACCGATAAAGTTTTTTTGGGGAAAGGGGGGTCTGGGGGGAAAACCCCTTTTTGTTCACAAAAAGGGGTTTTCCCCCCAGATTCTCTCTCCTCCCCTCCCTTATTTCTTGGCCAGCCCCAGGAAGGTCATGTTTTCGTCTTCCGGCGCCAGGGGCTGGGGAGGCGGCAGCACCCGCAGATGCAGCGATTTGGGAGAGTCGTCCGGCGGCCGGGTTTGCGGTTCGCGATTTTTGGTCCGGTCCGGGCGCGTTGCGGCCGCGTCCAGTTCGGCGATCTTGGTTTGGGCGGCGGTCAGTTCGCGGCGCAAGAGTTCGATGTCGGCCCGAAGCACGTCTGTGTGGACATAGGCGGACTCGCCCGGTTCGCCGGCCGGTTCGATCTGGGTGAACAGCGGGGCGTGGCGTTTTGCCGCCGTCTTGCCCGCATGAGCAGCGCCGGTTTCCCCGGGACCGTCTCCGGCGCGGACCAGCTCGTAAAGACGCTTCACGCGCAAGGAAACAGCGTCGCCAAGCGAGGTGTCCAGTTCCAGCGAGTCCAAGGCCAGGCCCTCGGTATAGGCCAGAATGCGCTGGCATTCCCGGCGTAATTTCTTGATGTCGATGCGCGGCATGGTCGCCTCCCGAAAAATCTTCGCCCCGCCTTACCGCACGGGTGAGGTTCTTGGCAAAGAAATATTTGTCTCCCGCTTGGCGTCCCGGGGCTCCCGCTTGTCCGGCAATTGAGGCGGGGACGCCCCGCGAGCGGACAGCCCGCCTTGACACGGAACCCAAGCGAACCTACTTTTAGTTTTCGAATCGAACCTGGAGGACGAAAGCATGGCTTACGACATTCGTTTGGTGAAATTGATCAACGGCGACACGGCGCTCGGCAAATGGGACGAGGAAGGCGACAAGCTCACCGAGGCGGCCGTTTTGCAGACCGTTCCGTCCCAGGGCGGGGTGCAGATGATGCTCCTGCCTTTCGGCTACCCTTTTGACACGGATTTTTCCGGCGAGATCAAGGGCGAGCATGTTTTGTACCGGTTCAAGAAATTCCCGGAAGAACTCAAGACCAAGTATCTCGAAGCCACGAGCAATTTGACCTTGTCCACGCCCGGCGACATGCGGCTTCTCAAGAACCTGGCCGGCAAGGCCGGGGGCGCGGGAAAGGGCAACCCGCTGCTCATCAAATAGCTTTTTTGCGCAAGCGCCCGTAGCTCAGCCGGATAGAGCATCGGACTTCGAATCCGCAGGCCGGGGGTTCGAATCCCTCCGGGCGCGCCAGCAACTAATTACGGGGGTTACAGGAAATTCCCCTGTAGCCCCTCTTTTGTACCCCACACTATACCCCCCACGCTCGGACCTTCCCCCACTCTCGCCCCGATTTAGGGGACTGCCGGAAGCCTCCCTTTTTGTGATTTCCGGGGATCGTTCAAGTGCTGCCTTTTGGCGTATCCGTGTTACTCTTCCCGTGCTGATTTATTCGCTCAATGACAGGCCATCCACCTAAACTATTGTTCGCAGATTGTTCACTGTCTTGGCGCTCTTATCTGCTCTCAATCTGATCTTATCCAGCGCTTTCAACTCGCTTTTAACGCTTTGAATAAACGATTCAAACTTGTGCAAATTTTCGACAAACCTCCGGCAAACCAGCTGGTCTGACCATGACTTAACTTTTGACTTCCCCCCTACCTCAGGGATAGGCTCTCCTCATGGTCAATCGCCCCCGAAAATTGAATAGTCGCCTGCATTTCAGGCTTAGTCCAAGGGTTCATTGACCAACATTGCTTTTGGCATGGAAGCGAGAGCCGGTCAGCCGGCTTGCGGGGTGTCAATTTGGCCTCGCAACTTTGCGGGATGGAAATGTTTCAAAGTACTCTGTTCCAGAGAGTTGCAATTATGAAAACATCGTGGACTACCAGCAGAGATCGCCTGTTCCCGATGAATTCAACTTTTGTACAACTCATTCGAAACACATCTGCTGGTTTTTATTCTTTTATTAACCAGCAATGCCGCAATCACAAGACCGTTTTGACTTGTGCACTCTTGTTATGTTGCGTGATCATCGGCGGGGGGTATAGATCCCAGATTTTACTGTCGGATTTTCAATACGCCAAGGAAGCCGTCGGACAAAATTTCAGCATGGCTTCGGTTTATTTTACCAATCCAGGTTTGTTTTCCCCCGACGAATTCTCGGACACACGAACCGATCCCGAGACGTATATTTATCAACGGGGAGGAAATCCAAAATATCTCTACGACACCCCCAACAGCAGTGAAATCGGGTGGGCTTTGATTTTGCGGCTCATTCTCCCCGATTCGGTGCGCGGTGTGGAGAATGTGGCCAAACATGTCGCACGCTGGCAGTTTATCGCCGATCTTTCCGTAGTGATCCTTCTTTTCCTGTCCGGTTTACGGATCGCCGGTTTGTTGGGGGCGTTCATGGCGGGAATATCCTATGCGATATTCAAAATGCCAATGGAAATGTCCAGTGATATTGGATATTATTATTGGACAATTCCATTTTCAGCGCTGAGTATTTTCTTTTTTTCTTGCATTTATCGCAAAGACTTGCTGACTACCAGAGCAAAAAAATACTTTGCATTTTTTTTGTATGGGATAATTATCGGATTTGCGGCATTTGTACGTTTATATTTTGTTTTTCTTCCAATCTTTATTTCTCCGTTACTTCTGTTATACGAGAGATCTTTCAAGAAGTGCATATTGCTACTCCTCGTTATTGCCTTGGGTCAGTCGTTATTCATCGTTCCGGAAATGCTTTACAATAAAATTAATTTTGGGAAATTCGCCTTCAGCACCCGGGGGAAGTGGCATCTTTTCCTCCAAGGCGTGGGATTGTACAAGAATCCTTGGGGAATTCCAGATTCTGGAGAAGTCAACTTGAACATCTGGGCCATGGCCCAGGGTGCCCCCAATATCCGCACCGACCTGGAGGGAGCCGAGAAATGGTATCGCGGCAAGTATTTCCAAATGGTCAAAGAACGCCCTGATATTTTTATCAGCCATTTTCTCAGTAACTTTGCGGCGGGATTGACTGTGAGCGACACCAATTTCGAATTTCTCGGTCTGATTGAAAGGGATTCGCCTGCGCATTTGTTGATAAAAATCGTTTTTCCCTACTTGGTCATCGCCACATTGCTCCTTTCCTTTTGCTTTTGGAAGGAGGCCTTTTGGCCTTTTGCTTTTGCCGTGGGGCAAGGAATTTACCTTCTTGTCAGCGTAGTCACTTGGTTTGGCAATTATCCTAACTTCATCGCAGCATATATCCCTGTTTTTATTTTTATTCTCGCACTCAGCATAGCGATAGCAATCAAGACGACGTGGGCTGCGTTAATGACTCTGATTTATTTTCGACGTGACACAAAATCCGAAGGCCTAAATGCAGGATGAGGTGTACCTAAGATGGGGATGACTGACGTTCCCCCCTTAACAGACTGTTGAAAAAATGCCTTCCTGGCATTTTTTCAGCTACGGCTTGCGGGCAAAAAAGTTGCCAGTAATCCGGCGCGCCATCCCTGGCGTGCAGCAGCCCGTTTTTCAACGGGCTGTTAAGATGTCTTCCGCCGCGTTTTCTCCCGAATCCTATGGGCAAATAACGGCCCCAGCAAAATCGCAGGTTTGCCGCATCTCGTCCCGCGGGCCTGCCGAATCACGCTTGTCGTCCCTTTTTCAGCATGTCCATGGCCTTTTCCTTCTCGCTTTGCAGACGGTTCAGCGCCGCCTTCTGGAGCCCGGCTTCGCGCCCCTCGAATTGACCGGAGCGAAGCCGGTAGATTTCCTCGATCATCGCCCTGTCGAAATTCTGTATGGTATCGCCTTGGACTCGCAGATTGGTCGCCGCGGCGGCGAAAATTTCCGTGGCCCCATGCACCCCGTGTTGCACCGCCGTACTCCACAACACCTCGCGCAAAACCATGGGCTTGCGGGCGACATCCAGGCCGCAGGCCATGCTGATGCCCTTGGCCGCCGGCTCGTAATGGCTTTTGAGTATGAATTCATACTGCAAGCTCGCGAAACGCCTGCCTTGCTCGGCGGCGATCCGCCTCCAGGCGGACGGCATATCGCCTAAATCCGAGCTGGCATAGCCGGGGCCGGGCGTGGCCAAGCTCCTGGAAATATCCGGGGCCTTGGCGTCGAGAAATTTTAAAAACAGCCCCATGGTTCCGCAGTTCGATGCGATTTGGTATAATCCGTACGAGACGTCGTCCCTGGCGCCGTATCCGATGGCGGCGCTGTCGCCGCCGGATTCATACTCGACGCACGGCGCCCCCTTCGGGCCAGCATCGGCGGCGCCTTGCCCGGCGGCGACGTCTACAGCTTTCGCGGAACCAAGCCCGACGCTTGTCTGCTTGATTCCCCCCCCCGCCTCGTTCAAAATCAAATCCTCTTCCCGAGGCGAAAAAACATGTGAATGGACGCTGCCGGCGCGGCCTCTCAGCTGGCCGGGAGTCGACCCGAGGGCGTCGTTCACGGTTTGGCCATCGAGGCCGGTCGTCTGCCCGGCGGCATGTTCGCCGGCCCCGGCCAGGCCATGGCAAGGTGCAAGTCCCAGCCAAAAGGCCAGACCCAGCGCGAAAAATAGACGCGGCGAGAAAATGTTCATAAAGGTAGTCTCCAGCGTCACGGGCTTTCGAAGGATGACGCTATCGTCCTTTCCCTGCCGACGGATGCGGGCCAAGCCACGGGCAACGGATTGCCCGTAGCCTCCGTCGCGAAGGCAAGGACCTCGTCCGCCAGCCATTCGCCAGTCCAGCAATCTAAAGGAATTGGGACGCCGAAACATGGGGGCGTTCCCCCGTTTACAAGTATGGCCCCGCGAGGAGCAAGACGAGCGGAGTCCTCCGCCGGGAGCAAAAAGTAAAATACTTTTTGCTCCCGGTAATACATTGTTGAATAAATCGCCTTAAGCGTTAAGGAGTTTCCATGTGCGGCATCATAGCTTACCGCGGCCAGCGGTGGTGCACAACGGCATCATCGAAAACTACCAGGAGCTGCGCGAGGAACTCGCCCGCGCCGGGTGCGTTTTCGCGTCCGACACCGACACCGAGGTTTTGGCCCATTTGATCGGGCTGGGTCTCGCCGGGCACGGCGATCTGGGCCGGGCCGTGGCCTCGGCGCTCAGCCGCGCCGAGGGTTCCTACGCCGTGGCCGTGGTCAGCCTGGACAATCCCGGGGTTGTGTACGGCGCGCGCAAGCTCAGTCCGCTGGTTCTCGGCGTGGGCCAGGGCGAGAATTTCCTGGCCTCGGACATCCCGGCCTTTTTGCCGTACACCCGCGAGGTGGTGTTTCTCGAAGACGGCGAGATGGCGCGCATCGACGCCGGTTCCTGGCAGGTGTTCACGGTCGCGGGGCTTGCGCCGGTCGAGAAAAAACCGGTGCGCATCGCCTGGGACATCCAGGCCGCCCAGAAGGGCGGGTTTAAGCATTTCATGCTCAAGGAGATTTTCGAGCAGCCGCGCGTGATCGCCGACTGCCTGGCCGGGCGCGTGGACGCTTCGCGGGGCCTGGCGACGCTGCGCGAACTCGACGATTTTCCCGTTCCCGAGCGGCTGACCATCGTGGCCTGCGGCACGTCGTATCATTCCGGGCTGTGGGGCATGCAGCTGCTTGAGAGCTGGGCCAAGATTCCGACGCGCGTGGAGATCGCCTCGGAGTTTCGCTACCGCGATCCCATCCTCGGTCCGGGCGACGTGGCGCTGGCGATCAGCCAGTCCGGCGAAACCGCCGACACCCTGGCAGGCATGCGCCTGGCCCGCGAGCGCGGGGCCAAGGTGATCGGGCTGTGCAACGTGGTCGGTTCGACGGTCTCGCGCGACGCCGACCGGGTGATCTACACCCAGGCCGGTCCCGAGATCAGCGTGGCCTCGACCAAGGCCATGTGCAGCCAGCTCACGCTGCTTCTGCTTTTGGCCCTGCACTTCGGCCACAAGAAAGGCCTTGCCGGCGAGCGGGAGGCCGCGGTGCCCCTTGCGGGGCTGCAAGACCTGCCGGCCCTGTTGGAAGCGGCCTTGCCGGGCATGCGCCAGCGCGCCAAGGAATTGGCGCGCGTCTATTCCGAGGCGCGCAGTTTTTTATATCTCGGTCGCGGGCTGAATTACCCGCTGGCCCTGGAAGGGGCGCTCAAGCTCAAGGAAATTTCCTATATCCACGCCGAGGGCTACGCGGCGGGCGAGATGAAGCACGGCCCGATAGCCCTTGTGGACCCGAAGTTTCCGACCTTCGCCCTGGCCCCGGACGACGAGCTCTACCCCAAGGTGAAGTCGAATTTGCAGGAAGTCCAGGCCAGAGGTGGCAAGATTATTGCTTTAACGAATCCCGGCATGGACTTGCGCGTGGATCACGTCTGGGAAGCGCCGCGCGCCTTCGGTCCCCTGAACACGTTTTTGATGCTTCCCGCCCTGCAACTTTTTGCCTACGAAATGGCGGACTACCTTGGCAAAGACGTCGATCAGCCCCGCAACCTCGCCAAAAGCGTCACCGTGGAATAGCGGCGCGGCGACATTTTTCCTGCGCTGCCTGTTCGCGGCGGCGCTGTTCACCTTGCCGCTGGCCTATCCGGCCGCCGGCCCCCGCGATGTCCAGGCGGGCAAAACGGTCCAGGGCGAGGCGGCGGTCAAACCCGCGGCCTACGCGCCGGGCCAGTCCGCGTACCTGGGCAAGGCCGGCAAGCCCGCGCCCTACAAGCTGCCAAGCGGCAGCTTAAACCAGTCCGGCAGCCTGGTGCGCCAGCTCGGCCTGACCGTGCGCACGATCATGCTCGACCCGGGCCACGGCGGCAAAGACAACGGCGCCACCGGCGCGCGCGGCCTGCACGAAAAAGACGTCACTCTGGCTCTGGCCAAGATCCTGGGCGCCAAGCTGACCGCCCAGGGCTTCACCGTCCACTACACCCGGACCGCCGACGTGTTCGTGCCGCTGTCCAAACGCACGGAAATGGCCAACGCCGCGCGCGCCGACCTGTTCGTCTCCATCCACTGCAACGCCCACGAGCAGAAATCCGTGAGCGGCCTTGAGACCTACAGCATGAACCTGGCGCGCAGCAAGGAAGCGGCCAAGGTGGCGGCGCGCGAAAACGCGAGCGAACAGCGCAGGATCGGCGATCTGCAATCGATCCTGACCGACCTGATGCTCAATTCCAAGGTCAAGGAGTCGGGCGACCTGGCCGCCTCGGTCCACGGCGGCGCGCTCGCGGGCCTGAGCCGCTACCATTCGCTGCGCGACCACGGCATCCACGAGGCCCCGTTCTTCGTGCTGCTCGGCGCGAAGATGCCGGCCGTGCTGATCGAAGCCGGCTACGTGACCAACCCCGAAGAAGCCGCCGCCCTGTCCGACAAGGCCTACCTCGACAAACTCGCGACCGGCCTGGTCGCGGGCCTGCTCAACTACAAAAGCAAAATCGAACGCTACGCCAGCCTGTAGGCGAACCTTTTTGAGAGGGGAGAGCCGGGGGGAGGAACCTTTTTTGAAAAAAAGGTTCCTCCCCCCGGCCCCCCCCCGCCTCCAAAAAACTTTTACGGAGTTGGGGCAAGGCGGTCTTTCGCGGGAGCGGTTATTTGACGCGGGGGGCCGGCGGAATTATCTCTGCGCCATGCCCGTGTTTCTTTTGCCGCCTGAAATCGTCTTTCCCCATCCCGAACACGCCGACCCGGACGGGCTCTTGGCCGTGGCTTCCATCGTACGCGCCAAATCGGCCAAATTCCCGCGCCCCGACCATCACCGCCGAATTGAGGATCGCATGGGCTTGAAGCGCCGCTTCCGGAGCGTTTCCCACAGCCAGAGACACCGCGAGTTTGGCGATGCCTCGGATACGGTTTTTTCGAAAAGCTCCCGCATGCGATCGGCGAAAGCCTCCTGGCTCATGGCGCTCGGAATTGCGCTGTCCGGCAATGGATTCATGCCAGTCTCCGCTCGTAATTCCAAATATTGCAAACATTTATCTTCAATAGTTCCGCAAAACAGACTACCCCTTCTCCTTTTGCCGCGCCGACAAGAAACCAAGCATGCTTACGGGCGGCGCCATCGGCCCGGAATCATCACCCCGGAACAGGACGCCTGCGAGAATTCAAGGGGTGCGCCCTGCCCGGTCTTGCGATTCGCCTTGGGTTGTGAGAAAGACCGAAAAGGAATCTCCTGCTGATCCGTAACAGCCCGTTGAAAAACGGACTGTTACGCGCCAGGGATGGCGCGCCGGATTGTGAGCGAACTTTTTTGCCCGCAATCCGAGAGGGTTGGCGAGATTCACTTTCGCCAACCCGAAGTTGAAAAATGCCAGGGAGGCATTTTTCAACAGACGGGTAGGAAGCCGGCCACGGCCGGCTTGTTTGGAATCACTTCAAAGGAGGCGCCATGGCGCGCATTCTTATTGCGGAAGATGACCCCACAAGTCGAATCATTTGCTATAAAATCGTCGAAAAACTTGGGCATACCCCTCTCGTCAGTCCGGATGGCGAGCATGCATATCAGACCCTATTGGCTGACAACCGTATTGACATCCTCATCACTGACGTCATGATGCCCAAGATGGATGGCAAGATGTTAATTAAGACATTACGCGGGCACTCAGAATTGGCAAGTCTGCCGATCATTATAATGTCTGCTGTCGTTGGTGTCGAAGACATATCTGACATGATAAAATTTGATGCGGATTTGTTTTTGCAAAAACCGATCAACAGTGAAGATGTTGCAGATTATATAGAACGTTGCCTTAGTATAAATCGTAAAATAACAGGCTGGGCAAGCAGTGGCGCCGACTAGCAAAATGCCAAAGACAGTCAGCAGTATGAATAATCTTACTCAAATAAACAATACCTCTCTGCTGGACGTTCAAACAAGCCTGCGCTCAATTCTTGAAGCCTCCCCCGTTAGTATTTTCCTCATCGACAGCGACCGAAAAGTCATTTTCGCCAATCCCGTCGCCGAGGCGACATTCAAATCGAATATCCAGGAATTGAAGAATTTTTGCTGCGGCGATCTCTTTACTTGCTGCAATCGTCACCTGGAGCCCAAAGGATGCGGCTATTCCAAGGATTGTAAAAAGTGTTCCCTGAACAATGCGATTCAAAAAGCGCTCGAAGGAAAAGGCGATTTTGCGGAATTGTGCGGCGAGTCCTTTTTTCACACCGACCAAAGCCCGGACGCTTTTTGGGTTAAATTCGCCGTCAAGCCTCTGAACATTGGCGCCCGGCATTGCGTCCTTGCAAGCATCGAAGATATCACCGGATTGAAACAGGCCGCACAGGCGCTGCGCGACAGCGAGGCAAAATACCGCGCGGTCATTGAGAACATCACCGACGTGTTCTACCGCACCGATGCGCGGGGTATGCTCGACATGGTCAGCCCATCCGGAATCAAACTTTTGGGGTATGACTCCGAGCGAGAGATGTTGGGGAGACCCAATGAGTCCTTCTGGATGCATTCCGAACAACGCTCGAAATTTCTCTCCATTTTGAAGGAACGCGGCGAAGTGCGCGACTACGAGGTGATCTTGAAGCGCAAAGACGGCAGCCCCGTGCATGTCGCAACGGCTTCAAGACTCATCCTGGACAAAGCGGGGAAAGCGATCGGAGTCGAAGGCACATTCCGAGACATCACGAAGCGGAAACAGGCCGAACTCGTATTGGCTGAAGAACGTAAGTTTACAAACGCCGTGCTCGATAGCGTTCCGGGCCTGCTCTATCTTTACGATGATACTGGTTTACTCATTCGCTGGAATAAGCAGCATGAAACAATCACTGGATATTCTGGCGATGAGCTTGCCCAAATGCACCTGCTGGACTGGTACAAAGATGACCAACCGACTCAGGAGAAAATCTCCCAGGCCATCAATCGCGTCATGCGTGACGGATGCGGCTCTGAAGAAGCCGAGTTGCAGACCAAGAGTGGTGAAAAAATACCTTTCTACTTCACTGCAGTGCTGTTGGAGATTGAAGGACGGAAGTATTTCACTGGCATTGGAATCGATATCACAGAGCGCAAGCGGGCCGAGGAGGCAGTACGCAATCTTGAAAAAAGCAATCGGGAGCTTATAGAATACGCGCCACTCGGCATTTTTCAGTCCTCGCCCGAGGGACGCTGTTTGTCGGCAAATATTCGACTTGCCGAAATAAGTGGTTACGACTCAGTTCAAGACTTTATGGAAAATATGCAAGACATTGGATTAAAGCATTATGTAAACAGAAATGATCGCATGGAAATATTAGAAATGTTGGAGAGAAAATCTGCAATCAGTGTGGAGGTCAAACTTTTCCGTAAGGATCATTCAATCATATGGGGAGACCTTTCCATGCGGGCTGTCCGTGACTCGAGGGGGAATCTTCTGCACTATGAAGGTTTCATCAGCGACATCACCGAGCGTAAGAAAAATGAAGAACGACTGTCTGAATCCTTGAAAGAGAAAGATGTATTACTCAAGGAGATCCATCACCGAGTTAAGAACAATCTGCAAATTATCTCCAGCCTGCTCCATCTGCAAGTGGAGCATAAGAACAATCCCGAAGTCGAAATCTCTCTAAAAGAAAGCCAAAATCGCGTCGCCTCCATGGCGGCCATCCATGAGGAACTTTACAAGTCGGAAAACTTTTCCCAAATAGACTTGAGGCATTACGTAAAGTTTTTTGTCCCTCGCCTGATTAATTCATATAATACTCATAAGAACGGCATTGGTTTGGATCTTGATCTATCGTATGCCCCCGTCACCATCGATAAAGCCATCCCGTTCGCCCTTATTCTCAATGAACTGGTGACAAACGCTATACGGCATGGGTTTCGCGGGAAAGATGACGGGCGGATAAGTGTAAGCATCGTCTGCAAAAACGACATGATCACGGTCAGAGTCGGCGATAACGGTCATGGTCTCCCGGATGGCTTTGATTTGAAGCGAACGGCGAGCCTCGGCATAAATTTGGTGAGCACTCTGACGAACCAACTTCATGGGACGATGCTCGCCGAAAACAGAAACGGCGCGGTGTTTACGCTCGTGTTCCCCGCAGCGGGTGAATTGTCCTGCCAAGATGAAATTCATTAACGGGAGCGGAAAATGTCTTCATTTTCGCGTTCCCGGCAACACTCCATGGCCTCATTTCACATCCGGCGCCACTGGCCACCTTGCAATCACCGCCACCTGCCCCGGCGCTGAAACGTCCAACTCAAGATCGCCGCCCATGGTTTTGATCATGAGTTTGGCCGAGTAAGTTCCCAGGCCTGTCCCTCCCTTCTTGCCGTGCGTGGCGTATTTCTCGAAAAAACGATCCAAAAATTCTGGCGGAATCTCGCCGCTATTGAGGACACGAACCGTGCGCCAAGAGTTTTGATCGAAATAGATAGAAATGGTCTTCCCGGGCGAAGACGCCTCAATTGCGTTCTTGACAAGATTTGACAAGATGGAATGGCAGAGAATCTCCTCACCCATGACAACAAAGGAATCATGTTCCTTCACAGGTGAGTTGGACAGGAAAACGTCCACGGATGTATCCTTTTGCTCAAGCGGCGATCGCAATTCGACCAATACGCTGCGTAGCACCGGAAGGATATCGACCGGCGCGAGGGTTGGTTCATACGACCCTATTTCCATCTGGAAAAGATGCAGCGACAAGTTGATGAGGTCGAGCATTCTGTAGCCAGAGTCTTGAATCATCTCGATAATCTGGCGTTGCTCTTCTGTCAGATTGTCGTCCATCAAAAGAAGCTGTGGGAAACTTATGATCCCGTTCAGAGGAGTCTTGAGATCGTGGCGCGAGATACGGTCGATATCCTCCCGCAAAATCTCTATCTGCTTGCGTTCGGTGATGTCGCGCAGGTAAATGAGCCGGGCGGGTTTATCGTCCCAGATGGCCTCGACCTCGCGTGGGTCCATGGTGTGAAAGACCCCATCCTTATCCCTCAGGTCAATCTCTTCGCCGCCTTTGATCAGAAAAATCGGGCTGAGACCGGTTCCGATCAATTCTTGCGGGGCAATGCCCAGAAAGGATTGGGCCGCGTCGTTGAGAAACAGCAATTGACCTCGCTTGTTCAGGACAAGGATCAGGTCGGGGTTTTCCTGGATGATCTTTCGGAAACGGGCTTCCTGTTGGGCCAGACGGGCATTGCTCAAACTCAGTTCCCGTTGCTCGTTCACCAACTCATTATTGAGCTTCATGAACTCGTCTAAGGCCTTGGGATCGGTCACTCTTTGCGCTATGGACGATGTTTGTTGCAGGGCCCGCAGTTGGGCGCCCTGCTCGTTGATGATTTCCAGCATCTCGTCGTAGAGGGAGAAAATGTTCTGAGGCGACTTGGAGATGATGATGCACAAAGAGCCATGTTTGACCAAACCGAAGAAGTTCATCACTTCATACCGGTCGCCCCAAAGCATGGTCAATTCCCAGGAAAACGTCGACCCTTTTCGCCTGGTCTCGCTGACAAAAGATTCGAGCTTGGACAGCATGGATTGGTCCACTAGCTCTGAAAGTTCCCGGCCCACGAGACCGGGACCGAAAATGCCCGTTGAGTCGTGAAAAACCCGCAGGATGCGCCCCTGAAAGTCGCACGACAGGACCAATCCGTCCTGGCTGTCGCTCATACTTGTTTGCTCCGGCGCCATGAGGCCGCCAAGTCCACGCCTTCCCTCGCGTCCCTGGCCCATCCATGAGCCCCGATGCTCCGGGCCAAGTCCGGATTGAGGAGAAAAGGAAAACCGCCGGCCAAAATCTTTGTTTGCGGAAAGCGTTTCAACGCTTCTTGGATCAACGTCTTAGCCTGGGATACATTGTGCTGCATGGTTACGGAGAGACATAAAACGTCTGCGTTTCTGCTTGCCAGAGTTTCGATCACCGCGGCGGAGGGGCAATTGGCCCCCATGTAGTATGTGTCCCAGGACTCCATCTCAAAAAAGTCGCAGACCATGCGGATTCCGAGTTCATGAAGCTCGTGGCCGGCGCAGCACCCCACCATGGACAACCCGTTTTTCTTTTCCGTGATGATGCGGGGAAAAAGCTGGGACATGACCATCTGAGTCACCGCCGTGCAAAAATGCTCCACGGCGACGGTAATCGCGTTCGTCTGCCATAGGCGCCCCACCTCGCGTTGCACCGGTTGGAACACATCCAGGTACACGCTCCCCACGGGCGTCCCCCGATCCACGGCTTCCAGGATCATGGCGCTCGCCGTCCTTCGGTCTCCTTGCAGCAGAGACTCCATGTAGCGGGAGGCCAGTTGGTTCAACCCGGGATTGGGGCGCTTGTCCTGGGGCAAATTTTCAAGCGCCATAACACTCCCGCAAGATGACATGATTTTGCCGTCCGCCGTAAATCCGAGGTGTGCGCTCGACGTCCTTGGGAGATGGCGCCCTCGATGAACGACGTTTAGGAATTTACAATAATGCCGGAGGGACTGACAAGCGATTTCCGCCCCCATTCCGCCTTGACCGCAAAGCCGTCATTCATCATACTTGGCAGGTATTACTGGGAGCAAAAAGTTTTTAACTTTTTGCTCCCGCGGCAGACGCCGCCGGGCCACGCCAATGGCGTGGCCGTTCTTATAAATGGGAGCGCGAAAATGAAGAAATTTTCTGCTTCCATTAATATTTCGCCAAAACTCGGAGGAGCATACGCCATGGCCACCGCCACCGAGGCCCTGCGAGCCGCCACCAGGGACCTCCATGCCCGAATCGAGACGACGCCCTTCGCCAAATCCCTTTTGGACAAATCGATCCATCCGGACGCCTACGTGGGGTACATCCGTGTCATGGCGGTGATCCACGCCGCCTTGGAGAGCCGTCTCGACGCCTGCGATCATCCTCTGGTTTCTCAAGTATGGTCTGAAGACTTGCGCCGGCTCCCGGAGCTTCTGGAAGACAACGACGCCTTCCGCTGGAAGCTCGCGCCTGAAGCGCCAAAAGCGGCGCAAGCGGCTCTGCGGGCAGCTTCCCACATTCTGCTCATGTCCAAGGACAACCCCGTTGCTCTGCTCGGCGGCCTCTACGTGCTCGGCGGCTCCACCAAGGGAGCGGTCATCCTGGCGCCTTTGGCCATGGAGGCGCTGGGCTTATCCCCTGGACATGGCCTCTCCTACCTGTCCCGCCATAGCGGTCAGGGGCCGGCAAAGTGGGAGCGCGCCGCCGCGGCGCTAGACGACTGCGTGACGGATAGCGAACAGGTCAAGGCCATGGGCGCGACCGCCCGCGTTGTCTTCCAATGCTTGCTCGAAGCCTTCGAAGCGCTGTGGCCCTTGGATCGCGCCGCCATGCAGTACGTCGCTGCGGCTTTCAATCCCGAGGCGGGAGATCATCCGGTTCCCCAGGATAGACGAGACTTGATCGCCGTGCTTCGGGCCTCCGAACGCTGTTTGGCTGAATTTCCATATTTTATCTACCGTTTTGGCCAACGCGGACGCCGTTTCGCCGACACCGACGGAGCATGGCTGGCCACATTGCCCGAACTTGGAACCGAAGCCATGCAGGCTCAGGTGGACTGGCTGGGACAGGTTCTTTCGGCTCGGGGTATGCCGCGTATACTCCTGGCGCGGCACATGGAAATTCTGGCGCAGGAGCTGCTCGCCGCCGGGACCGGTCAGCCGGAGAGGTCGTCGATGCTTGACGCTGCCGCCAAGAAGATACGCGGCGAGATCGACGCCCGTCTCTCCCGGGAGCGCCGCCGGGAGCATGAAAGAAATTTTCAGCAAGCCTGCGGACGCTTGAGCGACTTCGCTTGCGCCGAGGCGATCACCCTCTTGGTCTCCGCCGTCGTGGACGAGGCGGACTGTTTGGAAGGCTCTATCGCGAGCCTTCTGTCCTGGCTGGTCGATCCGAATCGTTTTCCCCGGGTCTGGGTGGAAGCCATTCATGAACATTTAGCCGCCATACGCCAGGAGTTGTCCGTCAAGGCCGTAAAGTAACGGCTCCGCCCTGGCGGTAAAAAGGAAAATACTATTTGCTCCCGGTAATAAAAGGCAGATCAACGGATGTCGCAACGCAGTGAAATGTCTTGCGCACATCATCATTTTGTTCAATCCGGTAATTTTCCAGAGCAATACCGGATAGAGCCAATGCATAACCGCCATCTCACAAAGTATTCTCCTCCTGATTTCCTCTCTTCCTTTGAGAAAATACAATGTTTTCTTTGCCGAAGAAAATGAACTGACAGGCGGCCTTCATCCGGAGTTCAGCCGCTTCGACGCGGCGTCAAGGTTCGAAGCTCTCCCGGACGAGCGTCCGGACGATCCAACGGTCGCCAAGTGGCCTCAAGTTGCTGGACATCACCGATAAAATGCGCTAGGCGCGCTGCATACAAAGTTACATTCCTACGCTTAAGAGGCGAGTGGAAATCCGTCTCCGGATGGCGTGAATTATTCATGGGAGCAGAAAATATCTTCATTTTTGCGCTCCCATTGATAAGTACGGCCCCGCTTTTGGCAGGGCCAAGCGGCGTCCGCCGCTGGGAGCAAAAAGTAAGATCCTTTTTGCTCCCAGTAATGTCTGCGAAGCAGCAGGATTCACAACAAAAGATTATGCCTCCACACGGACGAAGCCCTCGAATTCGATTTGTCCGTGTCAATCAGCGAAGGAAATGACATGTGCAATACCGTTCATAGGGCGCTCTGGCAATGATTTTTTCAAAGATTGAGTTTCTTTTCATCTTCCTTCCTCTGTTTCTCATCGCTCATAATTTTTTTCCGTATAGAAATTGCATCTATGTACTTTTCAGCCTTTTTTTCTATTTTGTTGGAGAAGCCTGGTATGCCGGGATTGTAGTTTTTTCCGCACTGATGAATTATATATTTTCCTTGATGATTGCAAGCTCAACCAAACAATTCCATCGTCGACTTATACTTTCATACAGTATTTTTTTAAATATCGCCATATTATTCTTTTTCAAGTACTCAAAATTCATTGTAAACGATGTTTTTGAAATAAATGGAGTTGAGTTTCTCGATCATATTTATCTCCCTCTGGGTATTTCTTTTTTTACCTTTCACTCCATCTCATACCTCGTTGATGTTTACCGAGGGGACGCGAAAGCCGACCACTCATTTGTAAACATCCTCTTATATTTATTGATGTTTCCCCAGCTGATCGCCGGACCGATTCTGCGGTTTCATACCGTTTCCAATCAATTCAAACGACGCGTCGTTACCGCCAGACATCTATATTTTGGTTTGTCGCTTTTCTGCTTTGGTCTTGGTCAAAAGGTGCTTTTAGCCGACACTCTTGCGGAAGTGGTCAATCCTCTCTTTGTAAGGGCTGATGCTCTTACATCTTTTGAGGCTTGGATCGCCACGTTGTCCTATACTCTGCAAATCTACTTCGACTTTTCCGGATATTCAAATATGGCGATCGGTCTTGGCTGGATTACCGGATTTTATTTTCCAAAAAATTTTAATTTCCCCTACATATCGAAATCGATCACAGAATTTTGGCGTCGATGGCACATGAGTCTTTCTCGGTGGTTCCGCGATTATCTCTACATCCCTCTTGGTGGTAACAGATTCGGCGCATTTCGGACATATTTAAATCTCATTGTCGTTTTTCTCCTGTGCGGACTTTGGCACGGAGCCTCATGGACTTTCATCGCCTGGGGCGCCTACCACGGATTTTTTCTTGTACTGGAACGCATAGGATTTGCGCGACAACTCGATAAAATTCCTTTTTTTCTTCAACGATGCTATGCGCTTCTCGTCGTGGCGGTAGGTTGGGTTCTTTTCAGATCGGACAACATATCCCAAGCCGGAAATCTGCTTCACACAATGTTTTTCGGTTGGGGCGACGGACAAGCGGAACATATCGCTCAGCTCATCACGCCTGAACAGGCATTGGCGTTTTGTCTGGCGGTATTTTTTTCGTCTCCCTTTCTGATCGCCATTTTGGACCGGCGCCTGCCGCTGCCGATTGTCGGGCAATGGCGCAAGGACGCCACCGGCCTTGAATATGGTCTCGGGGGACTCATGGCGTTGATCGTCTTTTGTGCGGCGTCAGCCAAGATCATCTTGGGGGCTTACAGTCCATTCATTTATTTCCGGTTTTAAATGCGAGGATTCGATAGGCTCGTTGTGTTCTATTCCTGGAAGCGCGAAAGTGAAGAAATTTTTCGCTTCCGTTAGTAAAAGGCTTATATCCAATGTCTAGAAGACAACATAAGCGCGATAACGTCCATATTTCCGTTTCCGCCAAGTTTATCGCATCGATTGTTGCCATTTTATTGTCTTTACCTGTTGTTTTGATCGGTTTGCAGGGTCGCGGCGATCTTGAAAGCTTTCACAATAGAATTTTGAATGAATGGCCGCGTTTCCCCTTATGGGAAGATCCCAAAAAATATTTTGCAGACGCCAAATTGTGGATTGATGACCGGGTGTATCCAATTATTCAACTTTCGGTGTTCCGTACGGAATTGCTTCTTAACGTCTTCGACAGGCCGCCGCAGAAACGGATCACCATTGGAAAAAATGGGTTTATTTTTCTGAATGGCGGAACGGAAAGCACCGTATTTAGCATATTTGAGGAAGTTTGCATCAACTCGCATCGAGAGTCCGTCGCCGCAGACTTGCGCGACGCCTTGGCGACGTTACAAGCGTACTCCAAGCGCAGCGGCATTATTTTTGATGTCGTGATGGTCCCGACATTGCCTACGGTGTACGGCGACTATCTGCCGGAATCGGTGCCGGAGAAAATCAGGGGCGCCTGTCGTGAGCGGGCAGCGGGCAGATCTCCATTGATTGAGCTTTCACGCAACAGCGCTGGCCGTTTTTGTTATCCGCTCCTTGAAATGAACGCCGCCCGGGGAGACGAGGCCTTTTTCCCGAAGGCGAACTTCCATGCCTACGGCATGAGTATGAAAGTAGTTCGCGATGCGTATCTTTCGGCCAGGGGTCTGGCCATTCCAACTCACGAGCGCCTTGAACCAGGCCGCTTCCCCGCGGAAATATTGACGATGTATCGAATCGTCAAAAATATTCCCGCATATCGTTTCGGCAATGATGCAATCCATGAATACAAAGGGGCGGCCATGGTGTTTGCGAAACGGATTAAGGATCTTTTTCGCGCTCCAAAGATCGACACCCGCATCCTTTCATGCTCCACCGCTCCTAACGGCGAAACGGTATTCATGCTGTCCGATTCATTCGGGACGAACGCTTCAGAGGTGTTCGCCGGCGCATTTCGCCGTTTGTTGCAAGCCACGAGCAATAACATGCCGGATTCGCAAGCGCCGATTTTGCTCGACCGGGTGAAGAAGATGGAGCACATCGACCGCGTGATCCTGCTTGTAGAGGAGTCGAACGCCGGCCGGATCATCGACTGGGCTCGCGCTTTTGGCGACAGCGCGGATTGATCGGCGTTTTTCCTTGCATCGGACCGGGACGGCTTTGGCTGGACGCCGATCGTCTTGCCGCTCCGGCGGGTTCAGGCAAGGAATTCGAGACTGATTTTTTTGCGCCTGGGGACGTCGTATTGCGCCTTGCCGGACTCGATCCGCCGCAATTCTTCAAGGTAATCGGCGCCGAGCCCGCGCTCAAGCCCCCCCTGGACAATGAAATCGAGGTACTCCCGGCTGGGCGGTCGCGGCGCCGACAAGTCGTCTTTTTTATACAGCAGGACCGTGTGCGTCTTCCCTTGCGTATCGGCCACCGCGGCCGGAAAGTGGAAATAGACTCCCGCCCCGTCCAGGCGGACGTCCCACCACTGATCGAGGCGTTCCCAGTCCGCAAGGTTCAAGGCATAGAGCACGCCCAGGACTTCGCGCCCCGGATCGGGAACGACGGTTTCCAGTCCGCCGTCCCAGGTCCGGCTATAGCCGTAAAAGGCGAGCCGGTAGCCGGCGAGCCGGGCCGCGCCAACCGCGACGGGTTTGGCGCAACGCGTCGTGATCTGCTGCGCGTTCATGTCGGAACCGTAGGCGAAGTAGTACAGATCGCTCAGCTTTCCGCGAATAGCCAGGGTGTCGGCGCGGGCGGCGCCGGTTTTCGTCCGTTGTTCGGCCATGATGCATACTCCGGATGAAAGGTAGAAAAGACGTCGAGCATGGCATACCCCCCGCGCCGGGCAGCGTGCAACTCTTCGATTGGCCCATTCGTATCCCTGGGCGGAAGCGTGTGTCCAGCGCCGGAGAAAGGCGGTCTCTTATAACCGGGAGCACGAAAATGAAGACATTTTCCGCTCCCAGCAATATGATCGCCGACAGGGCCGCACGCCGATTTTCCGGGCTGATGACAGGGAAGTTTATTTTCCGTAGAAGTCCTCGGGACCGTGCAATTGCTTTCGCCGGAAGGCGACTTCAAAGTCGAAGGAGCAGGTGCAGCCATGGAAATCATCCCACTGTATTCTCTCGGTAAATTGCCGAAGGATTGCAGCGTTCTCATCTATGGCGCTGGGGGAAGAGGGGACAGACTGCTCACTTTGATCAGAAAATTCCGCAGTGATCTTCAATTTTCCGGATTTATCGATACATATAAATCTGGGATCAAAGACGGAATTCAAATTTTCAATGTACAATCGCTTGATAAATTATTGAATGCCAATAAAAATATTATAATCATCATTGCATCGAATTTCGCACACCAGATATACTGCGAATTGAGTAAATTGAGACCCCTGCGCAATTTCCGAGACCTGTTGTCTTTCCTGTCTCTCACGGGATTTTGCGCCCAACGGAATCCAATTTCGCATGATCCGTTCCAATTTCACCCGTTTGCATCGCTCGCGAACGATTTC
>JADFXV010000021.1 GCA_015233395.1 Desulfovibrionaceae bacterium | reverse complement strand
TAGTGTTTTTAAGGCAGATTGAGAAATAGGAACGAAGGGCCAAAATCCCGGGAGGCCGCGTGGATTGTGAGGTTAAGGGCAAGAGGAAGGGAGAATTTCAATTTGAGAATTTTGCCGGAAATGCCACTTTTCTTCAGTTTAATTTGAGAATTTTGCCAGTTGATGCCGCCCGGGGGGAAGTTTCAGAATTAAATAAATAAAGCCAGCTTGTTGGGCAGAAAAAAACGAAAATCAGGCTACCCGTTGCCACCCACCGCCTTAGACGATGGGTTCGAGGCCTCACCTGCGCACCTTAATGCTGCATTCTCCTTCTCAAGACCTTCGAGCCTCTTCTCCACATCTGACATGCGCTTTTCCATAATAGCCAACGTTTTTTCGCTGAGAACGGCCTGGTGAAAAGCATTGATGTTACTGGTCAATGCTGTGCGATAGATAGTGTCCGATTCAAGGACTTTGGCCGTTTTTGTCAGAAGATCGGAAATTTTGACATCGTCATCGGCCGGCAAAAACTCCCGTGTTTCCTCGCCCACGATTGATTTATGAGCCGCTTCTTTTTGCACCCCAACAAGTAAATCGACGGAGCAGCCCAGGGCCCTAGCCAAGGAGAGGAGTTGAGACTCCGTGGGAATTTGGCCTAGTTCGAAAGCTTGAATGGTATTGGCGTCCACGCCTATCCGAGTAGCCAAGTCCCTGTGAGAAAGCCGCCGCTCTTGACGGAGTGCCTTGAGGTAGCCCGCGAAGTGCGAAGCCCTTTCGAGCGCCTGGGCGCGTTGATCGGCAGCATCTCCCTCCACCCGGTAACACATACCCATCTGGCCCTGGCCATAAAGAATCCAGTCGGCGGAAATCTTATATTTCTTAGATATTTTCGTTACCCAGACTGGTGGGATTTGTGCCCTCTTCTTCGTGACGGAGATAGTTCCTTGCTTCACCTCAAGGGCCTCAGCCAAGTCTACATCTGAAACAGATGAAGTAGCCAGCTTCAGTCTGGCCCAGATCTGCTCGAATTCCTCGGTTGAAAGTTGGAGACCCGAACTTTCAACTGAACTTTCAATCGCCATAATTCCTATCATCCCGACAGAATCTAATTATTACAATTAGTTAAATTTGGTTTAAAAAATATTTCAAAAAGTTAACTTTAAACCAACTTTTTGATTGACAGCTAACGAACCAGCCTTTAGTTCTTGTTTCCAATAGTTCACAAAAGTGACCTTTGGTTTACTTTTTTAAACGCCTTCGCCGGGGAGTGCAATGTCTAAAAGACAGGAAGGGGCTGACAAGGGGTTGGTCCAATTGACCCTCCCGCTGTCCAGTCTTCCGACCGCCGGGATGCGGGCCGGTGCCCTGCGGACGCATGAGGCCGTCAAAGAAGCGCTCACAGCCGCTTTGGCCCGCTCCGGTCTGGACCGCGAATATGTTACCTCCGAGCTTTCCCGCCTGGTCGGCGAAAATGTCTCCATCCACACCATCAATAATTGGACGTCCGGAGCCAAGAACGACCGCCGTCTGCCGTTGGAATACGCCGCAGCCTTGGCGGTTATCCTCGACGACACCACTATCCTGGAGGCGGCACTGGGCGGCGCGGGCTTCATGGTCTTGCATCCGCGCGATGTGCCGGTCTTTGAACTTGGGCGTTTGACTGTCGAAGAGCGCAAGCATGGCCGGCGCAAGAGGGAAGTATGGGGGCGGATCAGATGAAAAGCCGCGAAGTTCGTGCTTGGCTGGTCCGCAAAGGGCTCAGAAATAAAGATGTAGCCGAAGCCCTGGGCTGTGACAGCTCCCTTGTCTCGCATTTTTTGAGCGGGCGCAAAAAGTCCAAGCGGGTAGCAAAACATCTCGCCGGCCTGGGCTGCCCCGCCAAACTGCTCGGCATCAAGGAAGCGGCCTGACCATGCAGACCGCGCCCACCGACCGTCTGACCGCCAAAAACCTGGCCAAAATTCTGGGCGTCTCCGTCCAGGCGGTATCGAAGCGCGCAGCGTCCGAATCCTGGCCATCCGAAAAGCGCCACGGCAAGGGCGGCGGCAAAATATTTCCTCTAACCTCCCTCCCCGAACCAATCCGCATTGCCGTCAAGCGCGCCCGCTCCGGGCTGACGCTGCTCCCGGGCGGCCAAAGCCAGGCCCCGGTTCCCTCGGTCTCCCCCGCCAGCATCCCCGTTGCCCCTGCGCCGCCGGACCCGGGACTCAAGCCGGCGGCGTTGGCGCGGGCGGCCCTGAAGGCGGATCTGGTGCGAAACTATCTCCAGGCCAAGGACTGGGCCCGCAAGCACGGCAAGACCGTGGCCAAGGCCCGCGAAGCCTTTGTCGTAGGCCACAACTCCGGGGCGCTGTATCCCGCCATCCTGGCCGAGCTCGGACCCACCTCCTGGCAGACCCTGGAGCGCTGGGCCGTGGAGCTGCGGCGCGCGGATCACGATTGCGCCGCCCTGGCCCCGCGCCACGGCCGCCACCGCCAGGGCGTCAGCAAAGTCACCGAGGCCGAGGCCGAGACCCTCATGAAGCTTCTGCTGCACCAGCATAAATTCAAGACAGCCACGGCCATCGAAATGACCAAGATGTTGCTCGCGCAGAAGGGCATTGCCTCGCCGAGCTCGGTCTCGACGCTGCGCAACTACGTCGAATCCTTCAAACGCCAGCACGCCGACGTTTGGACCTTGTCTCGCGACGGCCAGAAGGCGCTTGTCGACAAGATCGCGCCCTTTTTCCGGCGCGACGACTCGCTGCTCTCGGTCGGAGACGTGCTGATCGCAGACGGCCACCCCTGCAACTTCCGCGTGATCCACCCCATGACCGGAAAGCCGGTGCGGCCGGTGCTCATCGCTTACCAGGACTGGGCCAGCCGCGACATCGCCGGCTATACCTACATGCTCACGGAAGACGTCAGCGCCATCCACCTCGCCCTGTACCGCTCGATTCTGCGCTTGGGCAAAATTCCCAAGGCGGTGCTTCTCGACAACGGGCGCGCCTTCAAGGCCAAGGTATTCACCCAGAACATCGACCTGGAGTCCTCGGGCTGCGCCGGACTTTACGGCCGCCTGAACATTCTGACCGCCTTCGCCACGCCGTACCTGGCCCGGGTCAAGCCCATCGAATCCTTTTTCAAGACCATGGGCCTGTCTTTCGAGAAAATGGTCGGCTCCTACGTCGGCGGCTCGATCGAAGCCAAGCCCGCGCGCATGAAGCGCAACGAAAAGTTCATGCAGAAGCTGGCCCCGGACCGGGTGTTCGCGCTCGAGGACGCCTGCGGCCTGTTCGAGGCCTGGCTGGACAACTTTTACCGCCAGCGGGTGCATTCCGGTCTGCGCGGCCGCACGCCCGGCGAGGTCTTCGGCGCAGGCCAGGGCTCAGGCCTCGACCACCGCAGCCTGCGTTTTTTGATGATGCACGAAGAAGTCAAAACCCCGCGCAACAACGGCATCACCATGTTCGGGCGCGAGTATTGGCACGAGGCGCTCTACGGCCTGCGCGAGCGGGTGTGCGTGCGCTTCGATTGGCACGATCTGCGCCAGGTGTGGATCTACGCCATGAGCGGCGAGTTCATGTGCCGGGCGGACCGGCGCGAATTGGTCCACCCGCTTTTCGCGCTGGCCGGAGGCAAGGACGCGGACGGCTACGGCGCATACCGGGAGCAGCTCCGCGAGCACAAGTCCCTGGTGCGCGGGACGCAAAAGCTGGTGGCTCAGGCGGCCAGAATGGGCAAGCTCGACGAGGCCGCGGATTCCATCCCCTGGGCCGCGCTCATGGGCGCGCCGAAGCTGCCGGGAAAACTGGAGGAGGTCGCGGCCGCGAACGAACCGGCCGTGAATCTGCCGCCCGCGCCGGCGGCGCAAATTGACGAGGGTTTCAAACCAACTCAGGCCGGACGGGTGGTGGACCCGACCGACCTGAGCTGGATGTCCGAGGCCGACCTGGACGCCGAGTGGAATCGTATCCAGGCCAAGCACAAAGGAGGCGAGATTTGCGAAAACAGTTTGCGATCACCGATAACGTAAAGCGTTTTGTGGCGGCCGTCAATGCCGTCGTGGACGCCCAACCGGGCATCGACCGTTTCGTGTTGGTCTACGGCCCGGTCGGGCTGGGCAAGACCGAAACCGCGCTCTGGTGGAAGAACACCCAGAGTCCGCAGAGCGCCTTCGTGCGCATCAAAAAGGCCATGAGCGTCCGCTGGCTCCTGGAGGAGATCGTTGCCGAGCTCGGCGAGATCCCCCTCCGTCGCACTAGCGACCTCTTCCACCAGGCCGTTGAGGCGCTCGTGGGCACGGACCGCGCCCTGATTCTGGATGAGGTGGATTACGTTGCCGACAAGACCACGCTGATAGAAACCCTGCGAGACCTGGGCGACATGACCGGCAGCCCGATCGTGCTGCTCGGCATGCCCTGGGCCGAGGAGAAGCTCAAGAAGTACACGGCGCTCAAGCGCCGCATCAGCCAGCTGGCGCGTTTCGAGGGACTGACCCGCAAGGACGTGGCCGCCGTGCTGGCGCAGATCTGCGAGGTGGCTCTGGACGACTCGGCGGTCGAGGCGATCGTGGCGGCCAACAAAATCACGACCGTGGCCCAGCTCTACCGCTGGGCGGCCATGGCCGAGCGCATTGCCCGTACCCGCAAGCTGGAAATCGTCACCGGCGCGGATCTGGCCGCGTAGGGAGCCACCATGAGTCGAACCAAAGTGCTCGACGCGGTTAAGGTCGAGCTGGCGACGCTGACGGTCCGGGACGGCCGTTTTTCGCCCGCGACGGTCCGGTTGTCCGCAGTTTCCGAGCGCACGAAGCTTGCCCGCAGGCGCGTGTTGAGAGTCCTCGACCGCCTGGTCAAGGACAAGGATTTGGAAGTTGTGGCCGAGGACATGACGCCTCCGGCGAAAGGCGAGCACGGCCGGAACAGGCGCGACACGATCTACCGCGTGATCCGCGATATCCGGCTGCGCCGCGATTACCAACTCAAGAACATCACCTGCCGCGACAAGATTTGGTCCACGTTGCGGGTGAGCCGCCGCTTCACGCAATCCGATCTGGTGCGCCTGACCGAATGCTCCGAAGGCGTGGTCAAAGAGTACGTGGGCATCCTGGCCAAGTCCAACCACATCAAAGAGATCGGCAAGCGAGGGCACGAAAAAGTCTGGGCCCTCATCAAGGACGTTGGACCCCGGCGTCCGGAGACTCCGGGCCAAGTCAAAAAATCCGAACAGGCCGAGGCCGCGTCATGACCCCCTGGCTGGAGATCCTGCGCGCCCGGGTCGAGGCCTCGAGCCAGGCCGAGGTGGCCAAGGCTTTGGACATCTCGCGCACCGCGATCTGCCAGGTTCTGGCCGGAAAATACCCGGCCAAGACCGGCCGGATCGAGGCCAAGGTGCTGGCGCTGTTCGGCGCGACCTCGGTGGCTTGCCCGGTCCGGGGCGAAATCGCACCGGCCGAATGCTCGGAAACCCGCGAACGCGCCCGGACCATCGGCCTTCGCGCGGGCAATCCCGAGACGGTCAAGTTGTTTAAATCCTGTTTAAACTGCCCCGTGCTGGGGCCAATCCATAAAGGAGGCAGTTATGCTGTCGCAAAAAATCGAGTCGGTAAAGGGAAGGCTCAACGAGCTCATTCCGTGGGTCGAGGATGAACATAAATCCGTGATCGAGCGGGCCTTGGAAGAACTCGGCGATGCCGGCGACCTGGCCAAGGACTTGGAACGCTACCTGGTGCCGGACACCATTCCGCTGGCGTTGCCGGCCGGGCAGCCCCGGGAGGTGGTCCATGGCTAGGTTCAAACCCGAAAAGGGCGTCGTGATTACGGACCTCGCCGGGGCCGACGCCGCCCTGGCCGAGCTGGCGGCGCTCAAGCGCGAGCAAGAGGCGGTCAAGGCCGATGCCAACGCCCGCATCGACGCGATCAAGGCCGAGGCCAAGCTCAAGGTCGCGCCGATCGACGCCAGGATCAAGGAGCTGGAAGCGGCCATGGCAGCGTTTGGCGTCACCAGGAAGGAAGAGGTGTTCAAGAAGCGCCGTTCGATGCCGCTGGTGTTCGGCAAAATCGGATTCCACAAGTCGGTGGAGCTCAAACCCATGCCTAAGACGACCTGGGAAATGGTCTTGGAGAAGATCAAGGAACTCAAGATCGTCGGCGTGATCCGGATCAAGGAGAGCATCGACAAGGAAGCCCTGAAAAAGCTTTCCGACGAGCGCCTGGAGCAGATCGGCGTCCGCAAGGTGCCCAAGGATGATTTCTACTACGAGACCAAGGTCCAGGCCGTCAGCGAGCAGGCAGCGTAGGGGGCAGTTATGCGGTTTTCTAGGCTCCACAAGACAAATCGCGGCGGTTTTTTGCTGCCCGCAGGGGAAAAAACCGGGGAATGCCAGAATTCCGGGGATTATTTCGCCAGGGCGAAACCCTCGGGACCGTACTGTCCGGGCTGCAAGCTGGAGTGCCGGTTGCCGGCCCAAATCCGCTGCGGTGATCGGTTCCGGGTCAATAACGCGGACGCGGCGCAGGAGGCATTATGAGCGGGACACTCGAACCCGTTGCCGGAGAGAAACTCACATACAAACGGCCGATGGTGGCCTGCAACAAGCCCGGCAAGCAAAAGGTCGCGGTGCGCTCGGACGGCCCCTACTGCCCGGGCTGCTCCGAGCGGTGCTCGCTCCCGGGCGATCTGAATCCGGGGATCATTATCACGGTCACAAACAAGGAGGCGTAACATGGGATGGGCAAGTGGTTCGGGACTATTTTCGGAAATCATCAAGGTGGTGAAGGACGCCGTACCCGACAAAGAAGTGCGGAAAGCGGCCTACCGCAAACTCATGAGGGTTTTCCTCGACCAGGACTGGGACACCGAGAATGAATGCCTGGGCGAAGACGAGGCCTACGACGAAATTTACCGTGAGCTTTACCCCGAGGAAGACGATTAACCGCAGCGAAACCGCCCCACCCGGGGCGGTCGTCCGGGCGTGGCGGCCCGGGCCTGATGAGCAGCCTGGAGGTTACTATGTACCATGGTTACGCGCGATTCGACCATGCTGGCTGGGTCGAGGACGCCACCAAAATGAAGTGCTCCGAGTTGGGCCGCGAAGTGGCCAATATCCTTGGGTACGTCGGCGGCGGCATCTACAATGCTCCGCTCAACGTCAAGAAGATCAAATGGGACGATCCCTACTGCATTGAGGTGGTCTGGCAGCACACCATGTCCAGTTGGGATCATTGCGAGTTGGCCCTCCTATTGGTGGAGTGCACCCGGAGAATGATTCGGGTTTCCATGCAAGGTTGCGGGCCACGTTACATGAGGCTCCTGTTCCACAAGCGAAATACCCGGACGGGCAGCATGCAAAGGCGACTGCCTGACATCGAAGAAATGGTGGCCATGATTGATGCCGATTGGGGCCGAACCAGGTTCGAGCTTCCATAGGACATCCCATGAAAATCGGCACCAAATCCCTCCTAATCGGCGCGCACCAGGTTGTGTTGCATCCCTGGTACGTGGCCAAGGCCTGGCGCAAGCTCTACGGCTTCCCCCGCGATCCGCGCCTGTGGGTCGCCTTCGTGGTCCACGACTGGGGGTACTGGGGCAAATCCGACATGGACGGCCCCGAGGGCGAAACCCACGTGGAGCTGGGCGCGCGCATAATGGCGCGGCTGTTCGGCCCGGCCTGGGGCGATTTTTGCCGCTACCATTCCCGCTTCCGGGCCCAGGCGGACGGCAAGCCGTTTTCGCGGCTTTGCCTCGCCGACAAGCTGTCGGTCGCCCTCATGCCCCGGCGCGTTTACCTGACCCTGGCCAGGGCCTCGGGCGAGATCCGCGAGTACATGGCGCGCTGCTCGGCCGAAGAGAAATACGCGGTTCAGGGTATGGACGCGTCGAGCGAAGAGGCCTGGTTCGCGGACCTGTGCGAATTTCTCGTGGCTTGGGTCCAGGCCGCGATCGGCCAAGAAGGAGGCTCCCATGGCGAATGAACTTTTTGTGGCAACAGGGGTACATGTGCGCGTCTTCCAGGTCGCGGACAACCGTTGCGCGAAGCTGGGCGCGCACCGGGCCAACAAGCGCCCGGACGGCGCGTTTTGCCTGGATTGCGGCTACGCCTGCAAGCTCAATGCGGACATGGCCCAGGGTGAGCTTTTTGTCGTCACGCGCGGCCTGGGGGGCATGAAATGATCAGAAAAATTCTGAATGTCCTCCATGTGATTTGGTACGTCTCCCTCCCGGTCATTATGGGTTGGCTCTGCCTTGTGGAGCGGGACAGGACCGCTGCGCTCCAAGAGTTGGCCAGGGTCGAGGATACCCAAAATGGAATCCTCAAAGACGTCTTGGGGGAACTCTCCGAGATCCGTGAGCAAAGGGAGCGGCTGCTCGGCCTGGATCAACTCCCGGCCAAGGGAGCAAAACGATGAGCGGCTGCACCTCAAAACCCGCGCGCGAATGCATGATCCGGCACCTTTACGCCAGGCGCCACGGGAGTCCGCATGGCTGTCTCATGTGCGTCACGGCCTCGAACCTGGTGATGGCCGCCGCGATCGCGGCCGAGATTTCGGCGCAGCCAGTGGCGACGGCTATTGTCGAAAACCGGAAAGGCCTTGATTCCATTGGAGTTACGCGGGGGGGGGGGTACTCAAGGCCCCGCAGATTCTCCGCGCTTGGTGGCTGGGAAAAATGGTGGAGAGGGTAATGCGGTGACCGCCTCCAGGCTGGCCAAACCTTCCAAGACCCCCTTGGGTCTGGCCGAGGCCCTTGGGCTGGTGCTCCGTTGCGGCTTCGAGAACAGCTGCCGCGTCCAGGGGGTCAGCTTCGTGGCCGGTGAGCTCTCGCGCTTGACCGGGCTGCATCAAACCAAGGACGCCATAAGCAAATACCTTGAGCGGCGCGGCCTGAAGCTTGGCAGCGCCAAGGAACATGGCTTCGATTGCCTTGTCTTGGATGACAAGGCGCGGAGGATCGCACATGCCTGACCGCTTCACCGTCGAGAACGCCCATTTTCGCCCGGCCATCCGGGATAGGCTGGAAGGCAAGTTCAACCGGATCGTGGCCTTGTACTTCAAAGACCCCGGCAATCCGGACGCGGCCGTGGCCATGGCCACGATCAGCGCCGAGGCGCTCAACGCCGCCTGGAGGCGCAAGTTGGATAAGGAGGGAGGAATCCATGCCGACTCTTGAGCAGATCAAGAAGATCCACGCCCTCAAGCGGGCGCTTGGGCTCGACGACGCAACCTACCGCCTGCGCCTGGAGAGCTACGGCGCGGAAAGCTGCAAGGAGCTGACCGACGCCCAGACCTCCCGGTTTATCGAGGGCCTGGAGCGCCAGGCCCTCGACATCGGCGTCTGGAAGCAGCTCAAGCAGCCGCGCGGGCGCAAAAAGTACGACAACCGCAAGCCTACGCTCGGCCGGGCCTCGGCGGCGCAGCTCCGGCTGGTAGAGGCGCTCTTTGACCAGGTCGCACGCGCCGAAAAGGGCGACGCCCGGGCGGCGGCGCTTAACAAATTGATCCGGCGCATCGTCAAGAAGGACAAAATCGAGTTTTTGACCGACGAGGACGTGCCGCGCCTGGTCAAAACGCTCGAAGCCATGGGCGCGGAAAAGGTGGCCTAGTCATGCTCCATAAAGACCTGCTTGAATTGGCCCGGCCCGAGGATTTCACCGGCGATCTCGGCTTGATCGTCCAGGAATGCGGGCTGGAGGTGGCCGTGAAGCTCGTGGACAAGCTCGGGGGCACCCAACTGAATATTCCGCGCTCCGGGCTCAAGGCGACCGTCGAGCGCTACGTCAGAGCGCAGTACAACGGCACCAACGCCAAGACGCTGGCCCTGAAATGCGGGATTACCGAGCGACACGTCTACCACATCGTCGAGGGCGGCGCGGTCAAGGGCGACCAGCACACGTTTATCTGATCCAAACCAGGATTGCTTCAAAAACATGGCCGAAAAACGCAAAAAATCATTCGCCGTTTTGCTCAAATTTGGCGGCAAGACGCTGAAAGCATTCTTTTTCAACGCCGAGGCGTTCTCGGAAGACCCCGACGACGCCGGTCTCTACCGCATTCGGGTCTGCGGCAAATGGTTCTCGCAGGTCGGTGCAAGATATGAATTTTTCGATGCCGCCGGGGCGTTCACCGCTCTGGCCAGGCTCTGGTTTGGGGCCGGAGAGCCTCCTCCTCCCCCGGACTGGCCCAAGAGCACGCGCGTGGCCGTGCTCAACGGCAATGACTATACCGATCTCGGCTTGGGCCGCATGCGCGACGTGACCTTCACGAGCTCGCGGCCCTTCCTGGCGCACGACGGCCGCTGGAAGGTATTCGTCGTCGGCCGCGAAGAGCCGGTCGCCGTCGACGATTGCGAGGCGAAATGAAACGGGTTCTTGTGGCCGTAATGTCGCGTTTGCTTTACGGGGTTGCCGTCGCCTTAGGGCGTTTCACGAAATGGCTTCAAGCCTGGGCAGCGCAACCTGCCAAGCAAGCAGTTCCGATTTGCTTTACGGGGTTGCCGTCGCCTTAGGGCGTTTCACGAAATGGCTTCAAGCCTGGGCAGCGCAACCTGCCAAGCAAGCAGTTCCGACGCCCGCGCGGATTGGAGAAAAAACCGTGGTGTTTCTGTTTCTGAACGTCCCAACGGAGAAGGTGCAATGAAAAAGACCATCCTGTCGATCCTCGCGCTCATGCTGGCCGCGAGCGTGGCCCTGGCCGGAGATCTGCCGGACCGGAGCTTGACCCCGGGCGCGATCGCCAGCACGGACATCTCGGAAGTTTGCCGGCCGGGCTATGCCAAGGCGCACCGGCATACGCCCGCCGCCCTCAAGGAGCGGGTCTATGCCGCCTACGGCATCACCCGGCATGAGCCCGGGGAATATGAGGTGGACCACGACGTGCCGCTTTGCCTGGGCGGCGCGGACGAGTTCGAGAACCTCTGGCCGCAGAGCTATTGGACCGAGCCCTGGAACGCCCACAAAAAGGACCGGCTTGAGGTCTACGTCCTCAAGCTCGTGTGCAAAGATCGCACGCTGAGCCTGGAGGACGGACAAAAAATCTTTCTCGGGAACTGGATCGAGGCCTACAAGCGATTTTTCGGAGACGACGTCAACCCCGGCCGCGCCCCGCGCGGCCGTAAACCCCAATAGGAGCGAGACATGAGAACGATCGGCAAAGACGATTTGGCGGAAGGAATCAAGGACAAGACGGGAATGCCCTTCACCCAGGCCAAGGCCGCCGTGGAGGAAGTCCTGGATCGCATCAAGAAGGCCATGGCCGCCGGTGGCGAAGTCACCGTGCGCGGCTTCGGCACCTTCTCGGTCAAGGAAACCAAGGCCCGCGCCGGGCGCAACCCCAAAACCGGCGAGGCCATCCAGATCCCCGCCGGCAAGAAGGTGGTCTTCAAGCCCGGCAAGGATCTCAAGTTCTAGCCTCGCCTTCCTCCAGCCCCCGGCCCGGTATGCGACCTGGTCGGGGGCGGAGATAAGCCGGGGAGGTGAACGATGGCCAAAGCGATCATCACGATCGAAGACAAGGATTTGGAACGCGCCAAGATATCTTGTTCGTTCAAGTTCATGCCGACCCTTCAAAAGGATAGCCAGCAGACCCCGGCATTGGAATTGACGTGCAAAATCATGTCTTTCATCGCCGACGAGATCAAGCGCGAGCGGTTCGATGATATCCAAGATTGAAGCCCTCGAATGGCTGGCCATGGCCGTGACCATGGTCGCGGTCTGGCTTGTCGGCGACAAGCACATCGTGGGGCAGTACCTCATGCTCGCCGCGCAGATCCTGTGGCTCGTCTTTGCCCTGGCCAGGCGCCACCGCGCCCTGGCGATCCAGTGCGTTGTCCTCGGCGTGCTGACCGTTCGGGCGATTTTGGTTTGGGGGCGGGGGTAAGTTGGAAAGAAAGGAGCGCAAGGCTTATGAGAGAACTCACGGACACAATGAAACGTCTGGCCGTGGCCAATGCTCGGCGCATGGTGTTGTGGCGGGATTGAGATAGCCCATTGCCGATATAGGCAGATCGCGGTAACGAACGTAAATCCAAACGGAAGGGAGGCGGCTTATGGCCATGTTTTTCTTTCTGCTATGCCTGTTCTCGGTGCTCTGCCTGATCCTCGGCCTGATGAAGCCCACCATTGTTCTGCGCAGGGGGGAACGCACTCGCGTCAAGGTACTCAAATTCTACTCCCTGCTAATCCTGCTGTCGTTTGTGGCCTTCGCGATCTTCGTCAAGAAAGAAGTCGACGACAAATGGGCTGAACAGTCCGTGACGACGCCATCTCAGCCCAATCCCGCGCCGGTTGCGAGCGGACCCGCGACTAAGCCAACTTCCACATCGGTCCAAGAGTTTGTGCAAGATAACATGGCAGAAGAACGAGAATTATATTGTTCCTTTATTAAGGAACTCTGGACTAGAAACAGGGATTTAGAGGCAAAAGAGGGGTTGTCTCCTGAACAAGGACGGCAACCAGGCCAAATTATTGTTTTGGAAAATGATATAAATGGAACACTTACTCCCCAGGTCGATAAAGAAAAAAGTAAGGGAGTGTTTAAAATTTTCAAGGGAACAAGGGTAAAGATTTTAGAACGCTATTTCTATGGCAAGCGTTATTTCTATGGGTATCGTCCCGGTGAAATGGTTTATAAAGTTGCTGGGATTGGGATAAAAAAACGTAGCAACGTTGACATTCTGGATAGTGACGATAAAAATACCGTGAAAGTTACATTTATGAATTATATGCAAATTACGGAGGCAAAAAAAGGTGAATTTCAAGAAGAGGAAGTCATTGGTTTTGTTGATACAGCTTTTTTTAAATTGAAATCAGACAATTTACGTCAGTTTTTAAAGAAACAAACTGACAAGAAAATAGCAATAGAAGAAGAATTACACAAAAAATATCCACAAGTGGGGAATATCTCATACGAAATAAAATTGGGAAACGATTGTTTGAAGGGTGTCGACAAACCTCTTGACAATTAGTCCCTGACAGAATTAACCGGGCTTTACCAAACTTCTAGAGGCCGCCTCCCGCCTCGCACCCAGAAATGGGCACGAAAGGGGGGATTCGTTTTGAGACCGCATCTTTACGACCGGAAGCTTTCCGGGCGTAACAAGGGCGGCATGCAGTGTCCGGGAGTCCGCGAGGCCCTGGGAGCCCCTAGAAGGCTTGGTAGCGCTGTGTGTCGTCCTTTTTTTGTTTTCAACTACCAAACTTCTAGGAGTCCATCATGTCGAAGCCTAATGTTCCAGCAGTCCCCGGCGATGTCCCCGAAATTTTCACCTTGAATGGCATGGAATGCGTCATCCGCGACGGCGGCGATATCTATTTCACCGCCGAAGAGGTCGGTAAGCAGCTTGGCTATGCCGATCCTCGTAACGCTATCGGCCACCTTTATCAAAGAAATGTAGTTGAAGTTCAGGACCATACAACCGTGGTCAAATTGACCACGGTTGACGGCAAGGACCGCGAAGTCCGCGTCTTCACCGAGGAAGGCGTCTACATCCTCTCCTTCCTGGCCCAGACCGACAAGGCCGCGGCCTTCCGGCGCTCGGTGGCGGCTTTCCTCAAGTGGGCGCGGCGGCACGCCCTGGCCAAGGCTAAAATCGAGGGGGCGCGGGCGCTTTTGGTCCTTACCGACGCGCAGCGCAAAGACCTGGAGCAAGTCCTGCATTACCGGTCCAAGGGGCTCAACGCCAAGGAAATAGGCCTGCTCATCGGCCGCTCGGACCGCTATGTCGGCATCTTCCTGCGCCAAGCCCTGGAGCTCGGGCTGCTCGATCAAGAGATGTTCGAGCGCGGCTACCGAGTGGGCGCGGGCCAGGGGCAAAGCTGCCGCAAGGCCGCCTTGTGCCAGCAGGACTCCTGCCCCGAGGTGCGTTAATGGACGCCGCTGCGTCCGGGCTGACCGGCAGCGATCAACCGCGCGACATAGTCAACGGGGTGGAGTCGGTGATGGATTTTCTGGGCGACTGGCTGTCCATGGTGGGCAACGAGCCAGGACAAGAGCCGTTGTCTCAAAGCGGCGCGCTGGGGCTGCTTTTGATCGTCGGCATGTGCGGCCAGGAGCTGCGGCGGGCGGGCGAGGCATTGAAGAACCGCGCCGCTTGACCGGCGCGGTTTAAAACGGATTTAAACGGAAGCGGCCCCGGAAAACCGGGGCCGCTTTTTTTTAAGCCGGTAATACCTCGCCGCAATTCTTACAGCGAAAAGCACACCATCCCTCGTCGGGCTCTTCGGGATAAATGAGGCGTATCCCATCCTTGCGGTTGGTCGGGTGAATTGAGTTGACGATGACGACAAAGGCTTGGCCGCATGTGCAGCTGGCGTTGTTGCGCATTTCCGGCATTGTCCCTCCCTGTTTATTTGGTCAAATACTCCTCGAACATCTTCACGATCTTCGCCATGTCGTCCTCTTCGAGCTTCATGAATGGCCTGGCCGGGATCGTCACCTTATGGCCGCGCCCGGCCTTGCCGCCAAAGTGCTGGATGGCAGCATAGACCTTATTCGTGCCGGCCATGGCCTGGTGAGCATCTGAAGACCGGGTGATCGAGGCGGCTAGGCTGCCCGAGCGCTGGAGGATCTTGCCCGGCCAGTTGCCTGTCTTGGCACGGGCCTTGATCGTCGCTGCCGCCAGGGACGGCCATTTCGGGCGGCCCTCCTGGTCGAAGTTCTCTTCAACCGCGTCGGCCATGATCCCGGCCGCCTTGCGCATGGCCGGGGTCAGGTCCATGCCCCGGCGCATCAGCTCGGTCAGCTTGGCCCTGACGGCGGCGTCGTCAATGCGGATTTCGATCATGCTTGCTTTTTTCTCCGTATCACTTATATGGGAAGTAAGGGCGGCCGCGACACGGTGTTATTCTCCCGGCCGTAGCACGGGCCTCGCGCCCGGAGCGCCATGCGGGGTTAAGGGGAGGCCCCGCCGACCGCCTCATTCCAAAATTTCGCCTCGCCGTTTGATCCTCTCGACATCCGCCGCCTCGGTGCGCCTGAAGGACGTCACGAATGTCCCCAGGCCGGTCTTCGTGGATTTGACCACCCCGTGATACCAGACGTCGCCGCGCTTGATGAGCACGACGGTTTGCGGGCCGTCCTTGATGACCAGGTCGGGCTGACCCAGATCAGGGAGGATATGGTAGTCCTCCAGGGTGAGTTCGGGATGGGCGGCCTGGTTCTTGAGTAAGGTCTCGGCCGACAGCACGGCCACGGGATCTTGCGCCTTGATCGCCAGGGCGGCCTTTTCTTCGAGACGCAGCACGGGCCAGAGGCCCTCGGGCTTTTCAAGGAAAGACTTGAATCCATCCGATTTGACCAATTCGCGCAGGGCCATCTGGCTGGCCCCGGCCGGGCCCTGGGCCAAGGAGTCGGTCAGCTTCGGGCCCATGCCCTGCATCCAGGAGGTGGCCGGATTATAGTCCCAGCCCGGATCGGGGCTGAATCTGATATCGCGTTTGGGGTCGGTGTAGACCGTGCGTTCGCGGATCTCGCCGGTGCGGCGCGAGACCACGACCTCGTCTTTGCTCATGCGGCCGGCGCTGGATTGCGGCTTGACGCCCTTGGTCTTGACCGTGTCGCCGTCCATGGCCCGGACCCGGCAGCGGCAGTTCCAGCCGTTGGGGGGATAGCAGGCCGCCCAGAAGGGATCGTCGTAGCGGAAGGTCTGGCCGTTCATGGCCGCGTGCGCTGGCCTGGTGCGCGCGTCCATCACGGCCACATACATCCACCAGGGCTGGGCGTCGGCGTTCTCCAACTGCTCGCGGTAGCGGCCGGCCATGTAGGCAGTCTGCATGTTGGCGCTGTAGATGAGCGCCAGGCGGCGCGGGGAGCCGAGTTCGGCCTTGATTTGTTCGCCGGTTCGCGGATCGGTGACGAGCTGGCGACCCCACCAGCCTTTGGCCTGGAGGACGGGCGTGAGCTCCTTCTGAAATTGGGCCAGCGTCTGGCCCTGGGCCAGGGCCTTGTCCAGGGCGGCGCGGATGTCCTTGAGCACATCCAGGCGGGTGCATTTGGCGACCGTGAAGGCCTTGGCGTGGGCGTCTTTCCAGACATCGTGCCAGTCGAAGGTGATCTCGAGGCCTTTGGACCGGAAAAATGCGATCGCCTTTTCCGGCGGCAGCCCGAAGACCGCCTTGAGGTCCGGAATCTCAGCCACCGAATTTGCCTTGGGCCGAGAGGCGACCGACAATGTCGGCCAGGAACATGCATCGGGCCAGCTGCTCGGTGAGCTGCTCGTCGGTCATGTCGGGATAGGCCGCGGCGAGGCCCTGCTCGATTTCGGCAAAGTTCGCCGCGCCCTGGATCAGCTCCTTGACCGGCTTGAGTATGCCGTCCATCTGGCGGCCGAGCGCCTCCGGATCGAGCGAGGCGACCAGGTCGTCGAGCGCGGCCTGTTCCGGGAAGGGGACATGGCCCTCGGCAAAGGCCAGGGAAGCGTTTCTCGCCGTGGCGCTCGGCGGCGCGGGCGTGGCCTCGGCCGGGGGGGGCGACTTGATATTGAAGTCGTCGTCGGCAAAGCCGTAGGCCTTCTTGAAGTACTCCGCCGTGAATTCGATCTGGCCGGTTGCCGCCAGGATACCGTCGCGATCGGCCAGGGCCTTGTCGACCTCCTCGTCCTCGTAAAGCCCGAATTGCGGTTTTTCCGAACCGGGGCCGAAGTTGAGATCCACCGTCCAGTCGATGAGCTGCTGCATGCAGCCGGTCACGATTTTTTTGTCGCCATCGCGTATCTCGCGGCGCACCTGCTGATGCACTTCGGCGGCGGCCAGGCTGCCGCCCTTGACCTCGGTGGTCAGGTTCTGTCCGCACAGAGCGATGGCGATGTCGGTGTCGCAGCACTGCTTGAGATCCTTGAAAAGCAGGCTGGAGGCGGCTTTGCCCTTGCTGTCAAGAATTTCGACCGAGGAATCGTCCGGAACGACCGCGATCGCGCTTTGGATCATGTTTTCGAGCATGTCGGCGAGCTTGTCGATCTCGCGTTGATCCATGCCGCGCGGATGCTTGCCCACCAGGAAATCGCCGCCGAATTTCTCGGCGCATTGCAGCCAGAATTTCATGCCGCCCTTCTTGAAGGCGACAGACCAGAATACGCGCGACAGGATGCTTTCGCCGTAGGGGGACTGATAGGAGGGATTGTGCCGGGCGAGCAGAAATTTGCGCTCGGGCAACAGGTCGCCGAGCATGATGTTTTCCTTGGTGCGGAAACGCAGCCGGTTTTCCTCGTCGAACCCGAACCACTCGACCGGCTTGCCCCAGACGTTGTCCGGCACGACGGCTTGCCCGACGCGCCTCCAAAGGACTTCCAGCGGCTGGAAGCCATAGAGAGGCGCGGAAAGCATCTCGCCCATGATCCGAGGCAGGTCGAGATCCTGGAACACGCCCTCCACGAATTTGGCCTGGCGCGATTTGGCTTTGCCCTTTTCCAGCTCCCAATTGAGCGAGAGCACCGCCGATTTGCGGGACTCGGCACAGGCCCCCACCCGGGGGTCGGAGAGCAACTCGCGGTAGACGCGGATGTTCTGGCCGAGCTTGCGAAGGACCGGGTCGGGGTTCGGCAGCAGCATCCCGAGGGCGTAAAAGTCCGGGGAACGCTGCCGGGTGGCGATTTCATCGGTGAGCCGCACGGGTTTCCCGCCTTCGTCGAAGGAGACGAATTTGTTGGCGGTGCCCCAGATGCTGATTTGGTCCATGTCGATCACCTCGTAATGCGCGCGAGAACCGGTTTAGACCCCGTTTAAAATCGCGCCTGGCTCAAAATCCGGACAATGACCCGCGAGAGGCCCCAAAACGATCCTGGGGCGAATCCTCGAAGCCTTGCAAAATGGACAGGGACTCGCGCCGGCGGCGGCTTGTCACCTGGACCGGGCCGGAGGGGTCGGAAGCGGCGTGGTTGGCCAGGGCGAGAGCCCAGAAGCGGTCGGCGTGCCCCGAGGCCTCGCTCGAGGCCACGTCGAAGCGGACGTTGCCGGCGGCGGTGACGGTCTTGCGCACGCTGTGCAGATCCTCGCGGACCTGGTGTTCGTCCGGGATCAACACGGCCACGTCCTCGACGGCGGTGCGCAGGTCGTAGGCCATGGCCTCCTTGACCTTGGCCGTGAAGGTCACGGCCTCGACCCGGAAGCGACCGAAGTCTTTTTGCGCCTCTTCGGCCAGCTGCATGCCCAGGCCGGTGGCGTCGATGCAGGCCCGGCGCAGTTTGCGATGGCCGAGGATCTCGTAGAGCGCTTGCCGCTGCATCTCGAAGGTCGCCCGCTCCATGATTTTGAGTACGCGGGTGGCTTTGACCGTGGCGGCGCGCTCGAGGCCCCAGATCACGGTCAGATCCTTCTTGCGGCCGATGTCCACGCCCACGTAGAAGTCGCCCTCGATCTCGTCGAGCGGCAGAAGGATGTTCGGCCGCTCGCATTTGGCGATCATCTCGTAGGTTAAAAAGGCGGTGGACTCGTCCACCGGGATGCACATGTACTCCTGGAGCCAGGTGTCTTCGTCGCCGCAATCGGCGCGCTCTGCGTCGAGCCAGGCCTGGCGTTCGGCCGGGCCGAGGGGGCGGCCGCAAATTTTGTCCGCGAAGCCCTCGTCCACGGCCAGGGTGATGGGCGTGGTGTGCAGCCCCCAGTTGAGTTTGCCTTTCTTGCAATCCTCGACCTGGCGGTAGTAGCGGTTGCCCTTGCCGTTGTAGGTGGACAGGATGCGCAGCGGATAGCCCCAGGTGATGCAGGGCTTGGCCGCCTTCCAGAGCTCGTCGGGATCGTCGTGGAAGGCGTATTCGTCGAGGATGACCTTGCCGCCCTTGGAGCGGAAGCCCTTGGGGTTGGAACTCAGGGCGTGGATCTTTGCGCCGTTGGCGAAGACCAGGGTGGTGGCCTTGATGCCCTTTTTGGGGTCTATCACGGTTTCGCCCAGGTTCTGGGCGGCCGCGTGAAACACCAGGGCCCATTTCTCGCAATAGCTTATGTACTCCTTGCCGGCGGTTTCGTCGGCCGAAGAGAACCAGACCGAGGGGACGCGGCCCTTGACACAGTCGCGCACGTCCTCGAAGGCCTGGACATAGGTCGCGCCGATGCGCCGGGATTTCTCCCAGATTTTGATGCGGCTGTCGTCGCCCAGCCAGCGCAGCTGGTAGGGGAGGAAATAGCCCCGGCTAACCTCGTTTGATGCCAAGGATATCCTCGATCAGCCCGACCGTGTCGGCTGCGCCGTCGCCGGGCTTGGCGTCCTTGTCGTTGGCTCTGGAAACGTCCTCGTATTCCTTGGCCTTGAAAATATTGGGGAGAATTTTCGTGAAGGCGTAGAGGCGTCCAGGCGAGACCTCGCGTTTGGCTTGGAGGTCTTCGCGAATTCCGGCCATCAGCTCACGGGAAAATTCGTACAACTCCTCGTGAAACGCCTTGCGGCTGCTCATGTAGGCCTTGCGCTTGGCGTCCCAGTCGCCGCGCTCTTTCCAGTTGCGCACGGTGCGTTCGGCGACGTTCAGGCGCGAGGCGATTTCGGCCAGGCCGCATTGCTCGTAGACGTAGAGCCGCTCGGCTTCCGGCCCATAAACCGTCTCCTTAGTCACCGATCGCCTCCGTGATTTCGCGGATCTGGGCGTCCATCTCGCGGATCTTGGCCTGAACGTCCTTGAGCCGGTGTATGGAGACCTCGGCCTCCTCGACGTTCAGCTTGGCCAGGTCGGGTTCAAAGGGGTCGAGCTTGGCCCGGATAACCTGGACGAGGCCCTTGCCCTCAAGGGATAGCTCGCGCCGTTCACGCACGAGCAGGGCGTGGCGGCCCCGGGCCAGCATGATTTCATCTTTCATATCCGGTCCCTTTCCCGCACGAGCGGGCAAAATGTGTTGTTGACGATGTTGCTTTCCAGGCGGGCGAGTTGGCCGATCATGAGTTGCTGCGTTTCGATGAAGCCCTTGAGCACATCGTAATTTTGCTTGTTTTGCTCGGCGACCATTTCGGTCTGTCTGGCGGCCATTTTCGTCTGGTACTTGATGTAAATCAGGAAGAGGACGAACAGGCACAATTGCAAACCGCCTATTTTGATGGCCTCGACAATCAGGTGTGGGTCCACCGGCATCCCCCTCGTTTTTTGCTTTTGACAAATTCAGTCGTCCGATCCAGAATACAATTGCCGAACCTTCGCCAGTGAACCGTTCAGCGATTGGTTCTTTTGATCCCCCCCGACAATCCCCCCTATCGTCCGCGCATCATGCGGCGAAGACTTCGCCGCGAGGATGGTGGCGATGCGAACCAGGGATGATCTGAAAAAGATGTCGGACACGGCCTTGCTGGCTTTGCTCATGTGGGGCGAGGCGCGCGGCGAAGGCGAGGAAGGCATGCGCGCCGTGGGGCACGTGGTGCTCAACCGCGTCGGCAGGCCGGGCTGGTGGGGCAGAAATCTAAACGAGGTCTGCCTGAAAAAGTGGCAGTTTTCGTGCTTCAATCCCGACGATCCCAACCTGCCGAAGCTGCTGGCCTTGGACCTGAAATCGCCGACGCCGGAATTTGCGGACACCATCGGTCTGGCAGGGGATATTTTGGCTGGCGTGAGCCAAGACCCGACCGGGGGCGCGACGTCCTACATCTCGACGAGCTGCAAGCCGATCCCGAAGTGGGCCACGCCCGATACCTTTATCAAGCAGATCGGGCGGCAACTCTTTTACCGTGCGGGGTAAGCGATGGACGAAACCTATAAGCCCGAGCTGCAAAGCAAGACCGTCCGGGGCGCGCTCGTCTGCTTGCTGACGCTCGTGTTCGCGCTGATCGGCAAGCACGTGGACGAGCCCACCGTTAATTTGCTGGCGACCTACTGCATGGTGGTCGCCGGTACGGTGGGCCCGGTCATCGTCTATTTCGGCCGCAAGTTCGCTTCGGGCAAGATCGGCAGGCCGCCGATTCCGCTGGCCCCCCCAGTGCCCCTGCTGCCGCCCGTCAGCCCGGATGTGCTCGCGGAGCTGTTGGAGATCGTCAAGCCGCTGAAGGATGCGACGGGCATTTTCCCTTGCGGCATTTCTTTGGCCGGGACTCAGGCTGTCGCCATGGCTTCTCCGGCCGATTGTTCGACCCCTCTGACCGATTGTTCGACCCCCCCGGCCGATTGCACGGCCTCCTCGGCTCGCGACTTGGCCTCTTCGGCAGGCACGTTAGCCTCGCAGGCTGCCGCGTCCGGAGCAGGGTCGTCCGGAGGCGTCAGTCCGTTGTTTGCCGGGGGGCTCTTCATCTTGGCCTTGACGGCGTTTTTCGTCCTCGTCTCTTGCGCCGGCGTAAGCGTCAGCCCGGACACGGCCGCCAAGCTTGCGGCCGCCGACAACTATCTGCTGCGCTCCATGGCCGCCATCGACGGCGATTACCAGGCCGTCAAGGCCAAAGACCCGGCCCAGGCCGCCGCGCTGGACGCCCAGTTCGGGCCGGGGCTCTCCCAGCTCAAAGATGCGATCACGGCCTACCGCCAGGTGGTCGAGACGTCGGTCAGCTCCTCGCAGGTAACCCAGGCCCGTTGGGAGGAGGCGGTCAAGATCGCCGGCCAGGTCGCCGGCGTGGTCGGGCCGATGGCGGTCCAGGCCTTGGCCGGGGGGGTGAAATGAGCGACCTCGAAGCTCTTTACCTCGAAGGCGGCCGGGAGCTGTGCCAGACCGGCTGCTGCATCCTGACCGCCGCCGAGGATCTGCTCGGCGAGTCCATCCGGTTTTTCGAGGGCCGTGGGGCCACGTGTTCGCACGCCGCTCCGGTGGTGCGGCTGCCGGCCGGGCTCATGAGCCGCGATCGCGTCACCTTGATCGAGGCTTTGGCCCACGGGCTCACGCCCACCTATCTCAGCCATTACGGCGAGGGATTCAAGGGACGGATTTTTCTTTTCACCCCGGCCGGGCTCACGCCGGAGATCCAGGCCGCCTTCTCGGCCTGGCTCCTGGACAAGATGTTCGCGGGCACGGCCTACGACTACTCGGCCCTGTTCGCCCAGATCGGCGGCCACGTCGGGGAGGACACACGCAAGCTCTTCTGCTCCGAGGCCTACGCCTGCGCGCTCGAAGCCGCCGGGTTGCCCCGGCTGCCGACTGCCCCGGCCGGGGTCGCTCCACAGCCTTCGGACATCGCCAGCTGGTGGCCGGGCTCCCTCGTCGAACTCAAAGGGCCGTTTAAGGAGGGATCATGACCAATCCCACGTCCCTCCTCGAAGGCAAGGAATTCGAGGTTCTGCGCGTCGGCACGTTCGTCGATTCCAAAGGCGTCACGCACCACTTCGACGAGGCGAGACTCGACAAGATTGCCGCATCCTACGATCCCGCCAAGCATGAGGCCCCGATGGTCATCGGCCACCCCGAGACCAACGCCCCGGCCTTCGGCTGGATCAAGGGGCTGCGCCGCGACGGCCTCAGGTTTCTGGCCACGCCAACCCAGGTTCAGCCGGAATTCGAGGAAATGGTGAAGTCGGGGAAGTTCAAGAAACGCTCCATCAGCTTGTACCCCGACGATACCGTGCGTCACGTCGGCTTCTTGGGTGCTAAGCCCCCTGCGGTCAAAGGCCTGCGCGACATCGCTTTTTCCGAGGACGAAGCGGTGACCGTCGAATTCGGCGAGGACGATTTCCGGATCAACACGCTCGCCCGAATCGCCGTGCGGCTGCGGGATTTCATCCTTCAGAAGTTCGGTGCCGACACGGCCAACAACATTATGAACCAATACGACGTGGAAGCCGTCCTCCAGGAGCCGGAGGACGAAGACGAGAACAACGAACAAACCCTGTTCAAGGAGAACGACATGGCCGGAGAACCCGACGTTTCGGCGAAGTTTGCCGAGCTGGAGAAGAAGCAGGCCGAGTTCGCCGAGGCCCTGGCGAGCAAGGACGAGACCATCAAGGAGCAGGCCAAGACGATCGAGGCGCTTTCCGCGCGCGTCGACGGCCAGGCCAGCGAATCCAAGCGCGTCCAGATCGCGGCCTTCTGCGAGCGCCTGGGGGCCCAGGGCAAGCTGACCCCGGCGCAGATCCCGGGGATCGCGGCCGTCATGGGCAAGCTCGGCCAGGCCGGGACCGCCGAATTCGGCGAAGGCGACGCCAAGGTCAGCAAAACGGTCGAGGCGCTCCTGCGCGAGTTCCTGGACGGCCTGCCGGCCCAGGTCGAGTTCGGCGAGTTCGCCACCAAGGACCGCGCCGGGGAGAAGCCCGGTGCCATGGACGCGCAAGCCCTGGCCAAGAAAATTACCGAAAAAGTGGACTCCGCCGCCCGGTCCGGCCGGGTCATCGGCTTTGCCGAGGCCCAGTCCGAAGTGCTGCGTGAGCAAAAGGAGGGGAAATAATGAATCCCGGACTGATCAAAACCTATGGGGCCGATGGCGCGATTCCTGCCCGGGCCATCGTCAAGGCCGGCTCGGCGGCCGGCAAGATGGCCGCTGCCTCGGCCGCGACCGACGCCATCTTCGGCGTCAACGAGCGACTGGACGCCGCCGATGGCGAGTTGGTGGATATCGTCCATACCGGCATCGTCGAAGTGGTCTGCGGCGGCAACCTCGCCTACGGCGACTTTTTCACCTCCGACGCCAACGGTCGCGCCATCAAGGCCGCTCCGGGCGCCGGGGTCAACATGAGCGTGGCCGGGCGGATTCTCGAAGCCGGCGTGCCCGGCGACATCGTGCGCGGGCTGCTCATCATCACCCAAATCCAGGGCTAAGGAGAACAAGCCATGGCCAAAGCGCCTTTCCCCATTATCCCGGAACTCACCGGGATTGCCATCGCCTACCGGAATCGCAAGCTCATCGGCGACCAGGTGCTTCCGCGCGTCACCCCCGTGAGCAAGGAAGAATTCAAATATTTCAAATACGACCTCTCCCTGGGCTTTACCGTTCCGGACACCAAGGTCGGCCGCAAGGGCGAGCTGAACGAAGTGGAATTCCCCTCCACCGACGAAACCGCGTCCACCTCGGATCACGGGTTGAAGGTCACCATCCCGCAGAAGGATATCGACAATGCCCCCCCGGGCATCGACCCTCGTGGAAAAAGCGTCGAATTCATCATGGACCTGGTGGCCCTGGACCGCGAGATCCGCGTGGCGAACATGATCTTTAACCCCGCCACCTATCCCGACAACAACAAAATGACCCTTGCCGGGGCGAGCCAGTTCTCCGATCCCAATTCGGACCCCATCCGCATCATCAACGACGCGCTGGATGCCTGCATCACGAGACCCAACAAGATGTGCGCCGGCCGCTTGGGCTTCTCCGCCCTTGCTCGGCATCCCAAGATCGTGTCCGCCTGCCTGCGCAATCCCGGCCAGTCCGGCATCGCCCGGCGCGAGGAAATCGCCGCCCTGTTCGAGCTGGACGAAGTCATCGTGGGCGAATCGTTCTTGAACATCAACAGGCCCGGCCAGGCGGCCAGCCTCGCCAGGGTATGGGGCAAGCACATCGCGCTCCTGTACCTCAACCCCATGGCGGAGCCGAAACTCGGGGTTACGTTCGGCATGACCGTGCCCTACGGCACGCCCATAGCCGCCGCGAAATACGACGAAAAGATCGGCCTGCGCGGCGGGGAACGGGTCTGGGCCGGCGAGTCCGTGTGCGAACTCGTCACCTGCCCGGACGTCGCCTACTTTCTGCAAGACGTGGCCGCTTAAGGGAGCCATCATGCAATACTTTGTCAAACACAGGCTGCACCACGATGGCAGGCAGTATGAGCCCGGCGACAGCGTCGAACTCGACGAAGACCAGGGCCGCCCCCTTGTGGGCCTGGGGGTGCTCGAGGCTATGGACGATATCCCGGCCACCCCGGCGACCGGGGGCAAGGGCAACGGCAAAGACAAATCGGCCAAAGGCAAGGACAACGGCGACGGCCCGGCAGCGCCCGAGGGCGGCGACGCCGGGGGCGAGAAGAAGCAGGGCGACGGCGGGGAAGCGGCCTAAATGAACTACTGCACACAGGACGACATCGCCGCGCGGATCACGCTGGAAATGCTGATCCAGCTCAGCGACGACAGCATCCCGCCGAGCCAGGTGGACGGCGTCGTCCTGGGCGCGGTCGTCGCCGAGGTAGGCGAGATCATCGACGGGCATCTGCGCGGCCGGTACACGCTGCCGCTTGCGCCGCTGCCTCCCCTGCTCACCTCCATTGCCTGCGACCTGGCGGCCTACAAGCTCTGGGCCAGACGGCCGGAGACCCACGGGGAACCCCCAAAAACCGTCGTCAAGGATGAGAAGGATGCCCGGCAGATGCTGCGCATGATCCAATCCGGCAAGCTCACCCTGGGCGAGCGGGATTCGCCCGATCCCGAGCCGCGCGCGGCCGAGTACCGGACCAGCAAACGCCCCGAAGACCGGGAATTCCCGGCTCACGTTTTAAACAGGTTTTAAACCATGATCGAAGCCCTTGAAAACGCGATCGTCGAACGCCTGAAGGCGGCCTTCCCGGGCTTGGACGTCAAGCCTTTCCCGGACAAGGCCGCCGAGTTCCGGCTCACCCACGCGGCCGGGGCGCTGCTCGTGCATTACCGGCACGGCAAGTATTCCCAGCCGCAAGTCACGGCCGCCATCGTTCAGAAGCGGCGCATGGAGTTCGAGATCTCGATTTATGTCCGGTCGCTGCGATCTCACCTTGGGGCCTACAGCGTGCTCGAAGGCGTGCGCGCCGCGCTGACGGGGTTCAATCCCGAGGGCGTGATGCTCTTCCCGGTGGACGAGCAGTTCCAGGAGTTCGCGAATTCGGTGTGGATCTACACCATGGGCTTTGGCGGCGACGCCCCGGCGGTCGCGACCTGGTCGCCGGAATTGGCCGAAATCGCCGGGGCCCCGCAGGCCTCGCAAATAACGTTCGAGGGTGACGGCGAGCAGCTCGTCGTAGGAGGATAGCCATGCAAACCTATGTCTACAAAGGCCCCAAAAGCGGCGTGACACTCGCGGGCGTCGGCGAAATCATGCTCCACGACGGCCAGTCCGCGGATCTGCCCGAGGACAATCCCTGGGTGGTCTCGGCCGTGGCCCAGGGACTGCTTCTCCCGGTTCCGGCCCCGGCCGCGCCGGTGAACCCTTTCCCGAAACCGGCCGCCCCCGCCACTCCGGCTCCGGCCACGCCGGACAACAAGGAGGCCGCCAATGCCGGCTAATTTCCTCCACGGCGTCGAAACCATCGAAGTCAGCGCCGGGCCGCTCCCGATCAGCCTGGTCAAGACGGCGGTCATCGGTCTGGTCGGCAGCGCGCCGATCTTCCAGGCCGATTCCGCCGACCGGACCCTCAACATGCCGGTCTTGATTTTAAACGACAATGCCGCCGCGCAATACTTCGGCTCGGCGCTGCCGGGCTACACCATCCCCCAGGCGATCGACGCGATCCTGGAACAGCAGGTCAACGGCCAGGGGGCCGGCGCGATCGTCGTGGTCAACGTCTTCGACCCGGCCGTGCACAAGTCCTCGCTGGCCAACCAGGACGCGACCTTCGGCGGCGACGACACGGCAGATCTCGGACATCCGGGCGCTGCCGCCGTGGTGGTCAAGAGCGCCGACCTTGCCACCACCTACGTCGCGGACACGCACTACAGCCTGGACGCGGCGGCCGGAAAGCTCACCCGCATCGCGGTCGCGGGAGGGGGCGGCATAGCGGCCGGGGCCACGGTCAAGGCCAGCTTCGACTACGCCGATCCGAGCAAGGTCACGGCGGCCGACATCATCGGCACGACCGACGTGTCCGGCAACCGCACGGGAATGATGGCCCTGCGCAACGCCTTCTCGCTGTTCGGCTTCCATCCCAAGATTCTCATCGCCCCGGGCTTCTCGCCGCTGGCCTCGGTGGCCACGGAGCTGAACGTCACCGCCCAGGCTCTGCGGGCCGTGGCCATGGTCGACGCGCCCATCGGCACGACCTTCCAGCAGGCCCTGGCCGGGCGCGGCCCGAACGGCGCGATCGCCTTTAACACCTCGAGCGAGCGCACGATCCTGTGCTACCCCTATCTCAAAGTCTTCGACACGGCCTTAAACGCCGACCGCCTGGAGCCGTATTCGCAGCGCCTGGCCGGGGTCATGGCCGCGCGCGATCTAGACAAGGGCTACTGGTGGTCGCCCAGCAACTGCGAGATCCAGGGCATCGACGGCGTCGAGCGCAACTTGACGGCCATGATTAACGACCCCGAATCCGAGGTCAACCTGCTCAACGAGGCCGGGATCGTCACCATCTTCAACAGCTACGGTACGGGCTTTCGTACCTGGGGCAACCGCAGCGCGGCCTGGCCCACCGTGACCGATCCCAAAAACTTCATCAGCATCCGGCGCGTGGCCGACGTGATCGCCGAGTCGATCGAGTACTCCATGCTCCAGCACATCGACCAGCCCATCACCAACGCCTGGATCGACTCCGTGACCGAGTCGGTCAACGCCTTCCTGCGCACGCTGGTAGGGCGCGGGGCGCTGGTCGGCGGGAACTGCTGGTTCGACCGGGGCCGCAACGATCCGGCCGAGCTGGCGCTGGGGCACATCGTCTTCAATTATTCCTTTATGCCGCCGCCCCCGGCCGAGCGGATCACTTTCGAGTCCCTGGTGGACATCAACATGCTCAAAAAGCTCGGCAACCCGGCCGCCGCCTAAGGAGGGAAGATGGGAATCCAAGTCAACCAGCTGACCAACGCCAACGTCTACCTCAACGGGGCGTCGCTACTGGGCCGCGCCGAGGAGGTCGATCTCCCGGACATCAAAAACACCATGGCCGACCACAAGGCCCTGGGGATGGTCGGCAAACTGGAGCTGCCCAACGGTATCGACAAGTTGGAAGCGAGCTTCAAGTGGAACGCTTTTTACCGGGATGTCGCGATTCTGGCCGCCAACCCGTTTCGGTCCGTGGCCGTCCAGGTCCGTGGCTCGCTGGAAACCTGGGACGGCAGCGGCCGCACCGCCCAGGTTCCCGCAGTGGTGTTCATGACCGGCACCTTCAAGGAGTTCGGCGCGGGCAAGCACAAGCAGCACGAAAACGCCGAATACCCGAACAAAATGGCCGTGACCTACATCAAATGCGTGGTGAACGGCGAGGTGATCTACGAGATCGACGTCATGAACAACATCTACACGGTCGCCGGCGAAGACCTCATGGCCGCTTACCGCGCCAACATCGGCGGCTAGCCGCCAAATAAGGAGAAACCATGAACGATCTCACCCCCGAAGACGACACCCAGGGTCAAGGAACCGAAGGGCTGGCCGCCGGTCTCGGCGGCCTGGGCATTGATCAGAGCGTTGCCGACCCCGGTTTTTATCCCGCTTCGCCCGCGCCTGCGCCCGCGCCCGCGCCCCCCGCCGCGAATACCGTCACCCTGTCCGATGGCCGGGTGGCCGTGTTCAAAAAAGGCAAGGGCCTCGACCTGCTCAACGCCACCCGGGCGGTTGCCAATGATAGCAGCGCGCTCATGTTCGCCCTGGTGGCCGGTCTGACCACCATTGACGGCAAGAGCTTGCCCTACGAGGAACTCCTGGAAATGGATCTTCCCGACGTCATGGAGCTCCTGGCCAAGGTCAGCGGTGGCGGTTTTTTGTCCTTGCCGAACGCGAAATAATCCATCTGGCCCACACGACCGGCTGGTCGCATGCCGAGCTGATGGACATGGAAGCGATAGAGCTTTGCCGCTGGGTCCGCGCGGCGGTCGAGTACCACAACGAGATGCATAGGGCCGACAAGTAGGGCGGCTTCGGCCGCCCTAAGCGGCTTGGAGAATTAATGGACACGATGACCAAGCTCGGAATTGTGCTCGTCGCCCACGACCAAATGAGCAAGGTGGTCGGCGGTGCGCTGGGCAATACCGTGCAGGCTCTGGGCCGTGTCCAGGCGAAGATCAAAGAGACCTCGCGGCAAATGGCCTTGATGGGGACGGCCGCGAATTTTGCCGGGCGCCAGATTTTGGATGTTATGAGTGGTCCTATCAAGGCTGCCGCCAGCATTGAACAAGCCGGTAATGATCTCAAGACCGGGATGATGGATAAGACGGGAGCGGTCAGCAAATTTTACGACGGCATTATCGAGAAGAATAAAAAGTTGGCCACGATGTATATGTTTGACGTTGGCCAAATTCATTCCGCTACCCAAGCATTAGTCGAGAACGCCACTCCCCATGAATTTCTTGAAAAAGGCACCGAGTCCGCTGTAAAATTGGCCCAGGTTCTTAGGGTGATGCCCTCCTTCACGGGCGAGATGATGGCCAAATTCCGAGAGGGTTTCGGACTTTTGGAAGAAGAAGCCCCTAAAATCGCGGATTTGGTGCAACGCGCCAAGTTTGCTTTCGGCCTTGACCCCACGGAAATAAAATACGCGGCCGGATATTATGGTTCTGTCTTGCAGGCCCTTGGCATGAAAGGAGCTAAGACGGCAGAATCCGTGTTTGCGATTCAAGGTGCAGCCAGACAGCTCAATGTCGATGGTTCTTCTTTCGGCACGGCGTTCAGCCAAATTCTTCTCAGGACGGCCACGCTGAACACGCGCATGATGCGTAACAGCAAGATTATGAAAGAAATCCGGGGTGATCTGGAAAAATCAGGCGTCCAGCTTCAGTTTTTCACCAAGGATGGCAAGTTCGCCGGTATGACAAATTTCTTGCATCAAATGGGAAAATTGAAGGTGTTGACCCAGGAGGTGAGGACAAGAGTTTTGGACCGGTTATTCGGTTCAGTATCCTTCAAAGTGGCCAATCTCCTGGTCGATCTCGATGTCGAAGGCGTAAAGAAAGGAAAGAAAAAACTTAGGGATCAAGCCTCGCTGGATCAGCGAGGGGAACAATCAATGGAGTCGACTGAAAACAAGTGGAAGGCTCTGACCACGACAATTTCTAGCTTTTGGTCGGTGGCCATACAGCCTGCCTTGGATGTTCTCAAACCCCTTATTGACCAGCTAAATGTGCTCATTGATGGTCCTCTCAAAAAATGGGTCGATGAAAATAAAGAACTCTTCAAATGGCTTGGCTTAATTGCCATCGGCATCGGCGGTCTTTTGGCGGTGCTTGGCACAATAGGTATCGCTCTGGCCGGCTTGGCCACGTTCGCCGGTATCGCGGCTGGCGGTCTGGCCGTGCTGCTTGGCCCCCTCGGCTGGATCATCGCCGGCATCGCCGCCCTGTGCGCGGCGGTGTACCTGATTTACAGATATTGGGGCCCCATCTCGGATTGGTTCAAAAACCTCTGGGACAACATCATCACCAATCTCAGCGGCGTCTGGCAGAACTTTAAAAATTGCGGCGCGAAGCTGATCGAGAACCTCTGGGAGGGCATCAAGTCCAAGGGCGCTTGGCTCATGGACAAGATGAAGACGATCGCCACCGGTGTCATGAATTTCTGGCCCCAATCCCCGGCCAAGGAAGGCCCCCTGCGAAATTTGAGCAGGGTGAACATCCTGGGCGAGGTGGCCAAGACGCTCAACCCGGCCCCGCTGCTCAAGGCCATGTCCGGCGTGGCCGCCGCAAGCATGCTCGTGCTCGCGCCCATGGGCGCGAGCACGGCCATGGCCATGCCCTCGCTTGCCCCGGCTTATGCCTCCCTCGCCGCTCACGGAGGTTCGGGCTCCGGCGGCGTCACCGTCCATTACGCTCCGCAAATCACCATCTCGGGGCAGGCCGGTCCGGGCGCGCGCGAAGATCTCATGGCCGCGCTGCGCGCCCACCAGGACGAGCTGGTTGCGATCATTGAGCGCAATCAGGCCCGTAACGGCCGGAAGGTCTATTAATGTACGCCCAGCTCGGCGAGGTCGCCTTCGACCTGATCACCTATTTCGACGGCCTCGAGGCCAGCCGCGAATGCACCTATGCCGAGCATGCGGTCATTGAGGGCAAGCCCAAGCTGCAATATACCGGCGACGGCTTGGAGACCCTGACCATCAACCTGGTGTTCCACGCCACCTATTGCACTCCGGAAGACGAAATAAAAAAGCTGCGCGACATGATGGCGCAGCACAAGGCCCAGCCCTTGATTTTCGGCGACGGCACCTACAAGGGCCGCTACGTCGTGACTGCCCTCACCGAGACCGCCCGGAGCACGGACTCCCAAGGACGTCTTTTAGACCTGGTGGCCAAAATCTCCCTCAAGGAGCACGTAGGCGGTTCTGACGCGCCCGCCGGCGAGGCGGTGGACGACGGCAAGCCCTCCAGGGGGGCGCTGAAACTCAACCAGGCAGCGGCGGGGACGCAGCGGGTCATCACCGGCGACCTGCCCTGGCTGCATGAGACCGTGTCCCCGCTTGGGATCGCCTCGGGCGCGATGACCGGCGCGGTCAACGTCTTGTGCCGGATCTCCGAGCTCGGGCGCATGACCCTCCCCGGAATAATCGGCGCTCTGCCCTCGGTGGTCGCCCCCGCTGCAAACCTGGGGCTCTCCGGAATTTCCGGCCTGGCCTCGACCGGCGCGGCCTTGCAGCTCGCGGCCGGGGCGCGCCTGGACACCCCCGGCGCGATCGGCAGCGTGGCCAACTTTCTGCGCGACCTACCCGGAACCGAGACCGTGGCCGCTTTCGCCCGACTGGGCGTGGACGCCCCGGCCGCCCTGCGCGCGGCCCCGCACGGCGACGCCGTCGACGCGGCCGGAAGCCTGATCGCACAGACAGTTGGCATTGCGCAATCGCGCTACGCGGATCTCTTCGCCGATCCCCAGGCCCGCGACTTCGCCCGCGTCCTGACTGCGGGCCTGCCGCTCTATCGCCGAGTCCGGGAAATTTCGCTCGCCAGCGCCGACCGCGTTCCGGCCGACTCCTCGCTCTTCGGTGTCTCGCTCAAACATATACTGAGGGTGGCATGAACGCGCCCACGACGGCAGTCTTGCACGTCACCACCGAGGGCGAGCGCTTCGACCAGCTGTCCTACCGCTATTACGGCGACGCCCTGAGCTATGAGCGCATCACCGACGCCAACCGGGCCGTTGCCCTGTATCCGGTGCTGCCATCCGGCCTGCGCCTTTTGATTCCGGTCATCGACCAGGCCACGGCCGCCACCTCCAACAGCGCGAGCCTGCCCCCATGGAAGCGGTAGCCGTCCGCACGCCTTCGTGGCGTCTCACCTATGCCGGGAAGGACATCAGCCAGGACGTGACGGCTTTTGTGACCTCCATCACCTACACCGACCACGCCCACGGAAAGAGCGACGAGCTGGAGATTGTGTTCGAGGACGCCGAGGGCGGCTGGAAGGACGCCTGGTATCCCAAAAAAGGGGACAAGGTTTCGCTCGCGTTCGGGTATGTGGGCGAGGCCCAGACCCCCGCCGGCGACTTCGAGATCGAGGAAATCGAACTGGCTGGGCCGCCGGACACCCTGACCGTGCGCGCCCTGGCCTCGGGCGTGTCCAAGCCGATGCGCACAAAAGTCTCCAAGGCCTATGAGGACACGACCCTGGCCGGCGTGGCCGGAGCGATCGCCGCCAAGCATGGCCTGACCGTGGTCGGCGAGATCGAGGACGTGCCGGTCAAGCGGATCACCCAGAACCAAGAGCAGGATCTGGGCTTTCTCAAACGCGTGGCAGCATCCTACGGCTACGTGTTTTCGGTCAAGGGCAACCAGCTGGTGATGTCCAAGCGCTCGAAGCTGGCCAAGGCCGCGCCGAAAGTCACCCTCGACCGCAAGGACATGACGCGCTTTTCGATCCGGGACAAGGGCGTGGGCACGGCCAAAAAGGCCCGCATTGCTTACTCCGATCCCAAAACCGGCGAAGTGATCGACAATCTCGCGATCCCGGCGGCAGGCGACGATGACTGACGATCCCAGCGTTCCCAGCTCGGACGAAGACGAAATCGCCGACGAGGTCAAGCTGACCGATCGCGCCGAAAATCCGGCCGACGCCAAGCTCAAGGCCAAGGCCGGTCTGGAAGATGCCAACTCGGCCCGGTTCGAGGGGAATATCACGCTGGAAGGCAATCCGCTCTTAGTCGGGGGAAACACGGTGAAGATCACCGGCCTGGGCAAACTCGACGGCGATTACCTGATCGAATCGTCCAAGCATTCCATCATCAAGGACCATGGCTATACCACGGATATCGAGGTGCGGCGTGCTTAAAATCGGCAGGGTCGAGGAGATCGACAACACCACGCAGCGCGCGAGGGTGAAGTTCGAGAGCGACGAAGGCATGATCTCCTATTGGCTGGCCGTGCTCTCGCGCAAGACGCTCAAGGATCAGGTTTACTGCATGCCCGACAAGGGGGAGCTGGTGGCCTGCCTCATGGACGCAAATTGCGAGGAGGGCGTGGTGCTCGGGGCTATCTATTCCGAGGCCGATCCCACGCCGATCTCGGACGACGATACGGCCTACCTGGCTTTCGAGGACGGCACGAAGATCTCCTATGACCGCAAAAATCACGTCCTGACCGGCCGCGTCGAGGGCGAGGTCAATCTGTCGGTCAAGGACAATGCGACCATATCCTCGGACGCGACCTTGATTTTGAGCGCGGCCGAAGCCTTGGTCCTCCAGGCGCCGATGATCTTGATCGGCGGCGAGAACGAGACCGGCGCGGCGGCCACCCTGCGCGCCAACCTGGACATGATCGGCAACCTGACGGTCGAGGGCAACGCGAGCGTCACCGAGAACGTGAGCGCCGGGGCGAACCTGGCCGCCGGCCAGAATGTTACCGCCGGAGGGCGCATCACCGATACCACCGGGAACACGAACCACCATGCCCATTGACGTAACAACCATAACCTCGGCCGATTGGTCGCCCCAGGTCGGCGCGCCCGGCGAAATCGTCGAGCAGCTCGCCGACATCGCCCAGGCCATGCGGATCGTGCTGACCACGCCCAAGGGCAGCGATCCCCACCGTCCGGATTTCGGCTGCGAGGCCTGGCGGTATCTGGATTATCCGGTCAGCGTGTCCGCGCCCAACATCATCCGGGAAGCTACCGACGCCGTCAAAAAATGGGAGCCGCGGGCGACCCTCAAACGCGTGACCTGTGTGGTCGACGGCTCGACCGTGGCCCTCACCCTCAAATGGGTGGCGACACTTGGCCAAGTCCAAACAACCGAGGTTCGGTATGCCCTTAGCAGCGCTTCCTGATCCGAACTTCATCGACCGCGACCCTGCCGCGATCACCCAGGAGATGGTCTCGCAATACGAGGCCATGACCGGCAAAACGCTCTATCCGGCGCAGCCCGAGCGGCTGGTGGTGGACATGGTCGCCTTCCGCGAGACCCTTACTCGCATCGGGGTGCAGGGTGCGGCCATGCTCAACCTGGTGCGCTACTCGCGCGCGCCGATCCTGGATTACCTGGGCGAGTTGGTGGGCGTCGCGCGGCTGCCCGCGTCACCGGCCCTGGCCACGATCCGCTTCACCCTGGGAGCCGTCCTCACCCTCGACCTGGCTGTCCCGGCAGGGACGAGGCTGGCCACCAAGGACAACAAGCAGGTCTTCGCCACCGTGGCCAACTCCATGATTCCCGCCGGAAGCCTGTACGCCGACATTTCCGCCCAGGCCGAGAGCCCGGGCGTCGCCGCCAACGGCTATTTGCCGGGCGAGATCAATCAGCTGCTCACCTTGATCGACGGCATAAAGAGCGCGGCCAGCGTCACCACCAGCTTTGGCGGCCTCGATCCCGAGGACGACGACCGGTTGCGCCAGCGCATCATGCTTGCCCCCGAGGGCTTCGCGGCCGCCGGGCCGGAAGGGGCCTATCGCTTCCATGCCATGGGCGCGCACCAGGATATCATCGACGCCGCCGTGCTCAACCCCTCCCCAGGCCTGGTGGCCGTCTATCCTTTGACGACGTCCGGGGTCATCACCACGGAGATCCTCGCCCTCGTCCTGGCCGAGCTCAACCAGGAAAGGCGCAGGCCGATCACCGACCAGGTCGTGGTACTGCCCCCGGGGCGCATCGTTTATTCCATCGTGGCCAACGTGACCCTGTTGGCCACTGCCGTGACCGAAACCGTGGTCGCCGATATCCAAACCAAGCTCGCGGCCCATGCCGCCTATTTGCGCTCGCGCCTGGGCGTGGAGGTCGTGCCCTCGCGGCTGGTGAGCATCGTCATGGGCTGCTCGGGCGTCTACCGCGTGGAGCTGCAAAGCCCGGACTTTTTATCCCTTGCGCCCAACCAATTCGCGGACGTGAGCGCCATCACCGTCAACGTCGTGGGGTGGAGTAATGGCTGATCCGCGCCTGATCCCGCCCGGGATCGCCGACGCTTCCGCCAGCGCCTACGCCGTGTTGCTCGACCGGCAAAGCGCCCTGGACCCGGGGGCGACCATCGTCAACCTGGTCGACCGCGCGCATCCGTCTGTGCTGCCGCACCTGATGGAGCAATTCCACGTGGACTTCGCCCGGCCGGACCTGCCGGACGCCCAGAAGCGCGCTTTGATCAAAAATTCCATCCCCTGGCACAAAACCAAGGGGACGCCCGGAACCCTGGCCGACATGGCCGAGGCGGTCTCGGGGGTGCGGCCGGAGATCCGCGAAAAAAACTATTTTCTCGTCAGCCATTCCGCGCTCGACACGGACGCCATGCACGATGCGCCGCGCCCGGCGTTCGTACTCGGCCTTTCCCTGGCCGATCAAGACCGATTGCACCAGCCCGGGCCCAACATCTTCGACTTCGACGTCGTGTTCTACCGCGAGGAGGCAGTCGCCGCCGGCGTCAATCGCGCCGACATGCTGGCCGTGGCCAAGGAGTTGCGCCCGGCCAGGGCGCGAGCGGCCGTCAGGTTCACCGCCTTTGCGCTCGATCACGACTACTCCCGGCTCGATACCGATTTAATCCAAGTTTAAGGAGGATTGCCCATGCAGATCGTCGCCGCCACGGTCCAAAAAGGATTCGTAAAAGAAAAATTCAACGACTATAGCCCGGGCGACGTATTGCCCAGCGCCGCGCTCGATCGGTTCATGGAGGATTGTGCGCTCTTGTCAAAGGGCATCGTCGACCTGCACACGCTCTACCATCTGCCGCTGATCGGCACCACCACGAGCCAAATGCCGCTCGTGGCCAGCGCCGACAAGATCACCATCGGCGACAACGTCGTCTTCGCCGTGGGCGGGGTGGTTTTCAACACCCACGATTTGGATAACCGCGACGTCGTCATTCCGGACAACTCCACCAAATTCGTGCGCCTCGAGGTCGCCGACGATTGCGGAGACGTGGTCGCCTACGAAACCAGCCCGGGCGTGGTCGCCGATCCCTTGCAGCGCAAGATCCACGCCAACGTGCTGCTCGTCGACGGGGCCGAGTCAGACCCCACGGGCACCGGCGGCGGTGTTTCCTCGGCCTCCTCCATGCGCGTTTTTAGCTGCACCAAGGGCGGACCCGGGACCATCCCGACTGTAACGGTCTATGCCAATACCGGCTCGGGCCAAAGCTTACCCGGCCTTCCGGCCGGAGCATTGATGTTTTGGGCAACCGGAACGCCCCCGGGGGATTACCTGGAATGCAATGGAGCCACCTTGGCCTGCGCCGATTATCCGGCTCTATTCAGCGTGCTCGGCTATTACTACGGCGGAAACGGCTTGTATTTTCAAATCCCCGATTGGCGCGGCCGGTTCCCGCGAGCCTGGGCCCACGGCTCGAGCCTCGATCCCGACCGAAATCTGCGGAACGGCGGCGACGTCGTCGGCTCGACCCAGGGCCAGCAAATGCCGGCCCACAATCACTATTTCGCGGACTATTCGCCCGGCCCGAATCAGGCTGCCGCCGGCACCGACCGGGGCTATCCCATGGGTATGGGGACCAACCCCGGCTCCCCATTTTACACGGCGAACACGGGGACGGGCTCGGAATCCCGGCCGCCCAACATGGCGGTCATGATCTGCATCAAATGGAGATGAAAAAAAATGAACGAATTACGCTATAGTTACGAACCGGCGACCGGCGAATACACCGGCGTTTCGCATTGTCACCTCTCCCCGGCCAGACCGCAAAACGACGACGGCACCCCCAACTGGCTCGAACCGGCCTACAGCACGGCCGTCGCGCCGCCCGAGGCCGGCGAGGGCTTTGTTTCCGTCTGGGACGGCACGGCCTGGAAGCTTACGGAAAATAACCGGGGCAAGCTCATCTACTCCATCGTGGACGGTTCCTGGACCTATCTTGCCGCGCTCGGCCCGGTGATCTCGGGCTATACGCTCAAGCAGCCGCCGGATGCTTATTGCGTTTGGAACGGCTCCGATTGGGTCGAAGACCCTGCCAGGTGGAAGGCCAAGCGCAAGGCCGAGGTCAACGCCCTGTGCGCGGCCAAGATCGCGGCCGGCGTGATAGTCCAGTTCCCGGACGGCCCCGCAAGCGTACAGACGCGCAACATCACGGATATGCAAAATATTCTGGCTTTCGCCGCGCGCGGCTTGGCGGAAAGGGTTTCGGGATCGAGCGAGGTCCGCTCTTTCTTGGATGCCGACAATGAGCCCCATGCCTTGACGTCCGACCAGGCCGTCGCCTTCGGAGCCGCCGTGCAGACCGCCATAGAGGCGTTGTACGCGGCCTCCCGGCAGATCAAAGACGCCATCGATGCGTTGCCGGGCCCCGACGTCGAGACGGTCAAGAGCTACGACATCACCAAGGGCTGGCCGGCCCCGGCCGCAGCTCCGGCTCCGAACGCCCCAACCGTAACGAGCTAGCCATGAGTAACACCAGTTCGCTTGATGCCTCGCAGAGCGCGGCCGCCGACAGCGGGCGGCATGCCCAGCAAGCCGCGACCTCGGCGCAAGAAGCAATGGGCTACGAGGCGCAGGCAAAAGCCAGCGCCTTGGAAGCCGATGCTTCGTCCCAGGCTGCCGCCGCTTCGGCGACTCAGGCAAGGATTAGCGAGGATCATGCGGCTGCCGATGCCGCCACCATTGCGGCCGCCGTCCAATCCGCAAGCGATCAAGCGAGTACCGCGACGAGCGAAGCCGCCACGGCCACCACCGAGGCGAGCGCGGCGGCAGCTTCGGCGACAGCCTCGGCGGGGAGCGCCTCCGCGAGTTTGGCCAGCCAGAACGCGGCCGCAGCCAGCGCTGCCACGGCCACCACCGAGGCGAACGCGGCGGCAACCTCGGCGACTGCCGCTGCTGCATCGGCCACTTCGGCGACCACCCAGGCGGGCGCCGCAGCCTCCAGCGCCACGGCGGCGGCCGCCAGCGCCGCTTCGGCCCAGGCCCTGGCCGGGGGCGGAGCGGTCAAGATCGACGGGGGCGACACCACGGCGGCGACCCTGAATTCCAAGCTGACCCTGGCCTCGGGCTCGGCCCTGACCAAAACCGTGGCCAGCCCGGGCGGCAACGAGGCCCTGGTGCTCGACGTGGCCGCCATGGCCGGGGCGACCTCCAGTTTGGTGGGAACCAAGGGGCTCGTGCCCGCGCCAGCGGCCGGGGACCAGGTCAAATACTTGAAGGGTGACGGAAGTTGGGGAGCGATCGCCATCCCCGCCGCGTCGCTGAATTCCGACGCCCTGACCGGGCTTGTCGTTCCGGCCTGTTGGCGCGACCTGTACCGCAATGGCTGGACCCCGGCCTTTTTCAACCAGCAATGGGGCGGGACGGGCTTCGGGTTTGAGTTGGACGGGGTGGAGTACGAGTGCGCCACGGGCTGCCAGTGCGGCAGTCCGTTCAACATGAGCATAGGGGATGCCTCGGCCAGAACTCTGGTTTCACAGGGATTCCAGGTGGGCCAGGCCCTTTCGGTCGGGAACGTTTTTTTGCGGATCGGGAAAATCGGCAACCCCGCCGATAACGTCACCTGCGCGATCTACTCCGACTCCGGCGGCAATCCGTCCGCCCTGGTGGCGAACGCCACGGCAACGGCCGTGCCGGGAAAGAGCGTCACGGGCGCGACGGGCGCTCCCGTCTGGGTGCGTTGCAACTTCGCCACGCCGCCCGCTCTGGCCGCTGGAACGCAATACCATGTGGTCATCGGGCGCTCCGGCGCGGTGGACGGCTCCAACTATTATATGGCCACCTACAATAGCGCCTCGAACTATCCCTGCGGCAAGCGCGGCTACTACAACGGTTCGGCCTGGGCCGGACAGGACGCGGGCTCCCTGATCGAGTTCATGATCGCGCCCACGGCGGCGACCGGCCTCAAGCAGACGGGCGGGTTGTTCGCGGGCAAGCTCGTCTTTTCGGGCACGGGCTCGCCGCTCAACCACAGCCGTGGCCTGTGCAACGACCTTCGCCGCCTCTACGACGGCCAAAGCAACCTGACGATCCGTCTGGCTGCCGGGTCCATGACCACGGGCAAGACCTTCCTGGATCTGCTCTATGGCCTTGACCACGACCGGATTAACGCCCGGGTCGAGAGCAACGTGATCGTGGTGCGGCTCTATCGCCAGGACGGCACGGTGGCCATCGTCACCGGCACCACCAATGTCACCGGAGCCGGGCCGTTTGACGTGATGATCTCGGCCCGCATGAAAGGCGACGGCGCGGACTTCCTCAAACTCAGCGTCAACGGGGCCAGCGAGGGGACGCCGCTCACCGGGCAGACCTTTACGATGGACCCATTGTTCGCGCAGCTGGGCGCGGTCTGGCTCGGCGGCGGCTTCGGCCCGGCTCCGGCCTGGACGCAGGCCATGACGTTTGCAAGCCTGCCGTCCGCGCAGGGCTGGACCTGGACCGGCACGGCCACCGAGGCGAACGCCTTTTCTGCCTCCGGGGGCAAGCTCTACCAGAACAAAAACGGCTTCGGCGCAACCGACACCGGCTATTACAGGAAGACCTCGGCCGGATTTAGCAATGCCAACGGCGCGGTCTACGCCGTCAAGCTCAAGGCCGTGAACTCCTGCAACATCTTCGGCAACTCCACGGTGAACTTGAGCATCTTCGATGGCACAAAACAAGCTTGCAATTGCGTCTCCGGGTACTTCGTTCAGCCATATATTGGGGATTTCCTCAAAACAGTGCAGGGGAAATTCGATCAAGAGTGCGTCCACGTCATTACCTCGAAGGGGTCGGATGCTTTCCTGTTCTGCAACGGCCGCCTCCTTCTGGACGGCACCGGAATCAACACGATCAGCGCGGCGGGGGCGAATGAATTATGGCTCGGAGACAACGACGGAACCAGCGGGAACAACTCCGACATCGTGTACGATTACGCCAAATACAGCAACACTGGCGCGATCCTTCCCGAGTTCTCCGGCATGACCCTGCACGAAGTCGCCTTCTGGTCCGCCGACATGACCGGGCTTGCCGCCACGCTCTACAACGGCGGGACGCTCAAGAGCGTCAAGGATGTATGCGGTGTGCCTGTTAATGCGGTGAGTATTGCGCAGACAAATATCTTCTATCAAAAAGGGATAACGAATGCCCCGGCGACAAGCTCCATTGCTTCAGGTATGCTCTGTCCTGAAATGAGTAGATTTGTACTTGGTGAAAACTTCAATATTGACTATGAAAATACCCAATATGTTGTTTCAGGCTCGCCGCTTTATACTTATATCGATATTATGGTAGATGGCGTTGTCCAATCAACTGCCGAAATAACCCCCTCAAGTACCGGATTGGCATTAAACGCAGTAACAAAGTCGTATGTCAATAAAAATCTCGGGCTGCACTATGTCATGGGTGATTTTTACGGAGCGTCTGGCAATAACATATCTGGTGCAGGCGCTATGAGATATCTCAACGTGGAGGTAAAATAACATGGCCCACTACACAATCGGACAAGAAAAAGACCTTTTTGCCGTCGATTACGCCTCGCTCCAGGCCGAACTAGACGCCGCCTTCGGGGTCCAGGCCGTGGCCCTGGCCGGTGCGGACGGCTATGTCGAGACCCTCGTCAACAAACAAGATATCGATCCCGCCCGGCTCGACGAGCTGGTTCGCGCCCACGGCGCACCGGACGTGGGCACCAGGCGCACCCTGGAGGCGGCCAAGGAGCGGGCTTGCGCCGCCGTCGATGCCGATGCCGAGCGCCGCCGCCTTCTGGTCTTAACCCCGGGCGCGGGCCAGGCCATGGAATACGACCAGA
>JADFXV010000020.1 GCA_015233395.1 Desulfovibrionaceae bacterium | reverse complement strand
TTTTTTTTCAATTCCTCCCTAAAGATTTAAGTCGTTTTGTCCGATAAGAGGTTTGAAATGCCGAAATGGAATCTAAAAATATTTCGGCAAAAGAAAAACGACCATGAGCAAAATATACTACCTCAACAAAAAGCAGACATGCATCCGGCCGGTGCTGATTATTCTGACTTCGCACCGTCTCGATTGCCTTATATTGTGTTTGCGCTGTTTGGAGTGGTATACAAATCTCGACAATTTTAAAGAAATATACATCGTTTGCAACGAGGTAAGCGAGGAACATCAGGCGATCATCGGACGCTTCCTGAGCAAGCACGAAAACGCCTCCAAAATCGACTGCCTGCCGCGCGGCCTGGTCCCGGCCGTGGCCGGCGCGCTCAACGCCCTGCTGGCCGCCCACAAGGACGACCTGATCGTCACGATCGACGAAGACGTCTTCGTCACCCCGCACTGGCTCGAACACATGACCGAAGCCAGCCGGGCGCACAAGAATACCCCGCGAACGGCCGCCTTTTCGCCCGTCGTGCCGGTCTCGCCCATGGGACGCGAAGCCTTAAGCCGCTTCCTGCGCGTCGCCTATCCCTCGCAGCGGCGCATGTTCCAGGGCCTTGGCGTGCCGGACAACTGGGTCTACCACCGCTGGATGTGGGAAAAAATCCTTGAGGAAAACCTCGCCGAGGTCTATCTCGCCAGCCATCGCGGACGCTACCAAACCACCCGGAGCGTCAGCTTCAACTGCCTGTTCATGACCAAGGCGCTGCTCGACCTGATCCTGCCGCTGCCCATGCCCGGGGCGCCGGAGGGAAGCCTCTTCAACCACCCCGCTCTGAGCGAAACCATGCAACGCCAGGGACTAAACGCCGTCGTGGCCAGCCGTTGCCTGGTCCACCACTACAGCCACGCCGCCTGCGAAGACTACCTGCGCGGCCGCGTGCCGCTGGAGGCGGTCTGGAAATTCATGCAGTCCCAGCCCGCGCGCGAACTCTTCCGGCACGAAATCCTGCGCGCCGCCGACCACCGCGCCACCGCCAAACTGGCGCTGGTTCGAGCCTAAGAAGAAACCGGGGGAAACTTTTTTGAAAAAAAGTTTCCCCCGGCCCCCATCCAAAAAACTTTATATCCGGGAAGTTGGCGCTTTTCGCGACGCGAAAAGCGCCAACTTCCCGGAATACGATTTTTGATGGCGGACCGGGGCAAGCGATTTTAACGGACCAGGGAAACGTCTTTCAGTCGAACGGTTTTTGGGAGAAAGGGGTTTTCCCCCAGATTCTCTACACTTTATACGGAAAATTTGGCGTAATATTGGCGGCCGGCGCGTTCGATCATGAGGATGACGGTGTTGTGCATGCGGTAGCGCAGCACGCCCTGGACGAAATCCGAAGGCTCGCGCAGCCGCGCGCCGCCGATCTGGATCAGGCGGTCTCCGGGGGCCAGACCGACTTTCTGGGCCGCCGAGCCGGGTCTGAGCGTGACGATCTTCACGGCGCCGCGCTCGATCGAAAGCTCCATGCCCCAGCGCTCAAGGACCACCGCCCGGGCGGCGTCCAAGGTGAATTCCGCGGTTTCCAACGAAACGGCGGTACGCGCGCCGCCGCGCCAGATCCCCAATTTGACCGTTTCGCCGACCGTGGAGTTGCGCAGCAGATCCACGAAATGCTCCCGATCTTCGATCGCCACGGAATCCACCGACACGATCACGTCCCCGGGCATCAGTCCCGCCTTGGCGGCGCTTTGTCCCTCGTAGATCTCGGTGATCACCATGCCCCTGGGCTTGTCCAGGCCGAGATGGCGGGCCGTGCGCGCGTCCAGGCTCTGGCCGGACAGGCCGAGCCAAGCGGCCCGGACATGGCCCGCGCTTTCCAGTTCGGCGACCACACGCTTGGCCTTGGCCACGGGAATGGCGAAACCGATGCCCTCGGCCCCGGCGTGGATGGCGGTGTTGATGCCGATGAGTTCGCCGTTGATGTTGAGCAAAGGCCCGCCGGAATTGCCCGGATTGATGGCCGCGTCGGTCTGGATCAGGTCGGTGAAGGCCCCGTCTTGGGTGCGGATGGAGCGCCCGAGCGCCGAGACCACGCCCGTGGTCAAGGTATGGCTGTACCCGTAGGGATTGCCGATGGCGATGACGGTTTCGCCGATCATCAGGTCCGAGGAATCGCCCATCCTGATTTCCGGCAGTCCCGAGGCCTTGGCCAGGCGCAGCACGGCCAGGTCGAAATCCGGGTCCGAAGCGGCCAGCCCGGCCTTGAACTCCCGGCCGTCCTGAAGGCGCACGGTGATCTCCGTGGCCCCGCTGATGACGTGGGCGTTGGTCAGGACCAGCCCTCCCCGGCCGTCGATAATCACGCCCGAACCCAGGCTTTCCTCGCGGCCGCGCTCGCGGCCGCCAGGTTGGCTGAAATAACCACTGTCGCCGAGGAACAGATCGAAGGAATCCAGGCCGCGCTCGGCGATCCTGGCCGAGGTGATGTTCACGACCGCCGGAGCGGCCAGACGCGCGGCCTTGACCACGGGCGTGACCCGGGGATTGGAGTCCGAGGGATCGGCCAGGGCCGCGGCCGCAAACAGGAGCGATACGGCAAGCGCCAGCGCGGTCCGCAATTTCACCATGCCCATGCTCCCTCGGCCAAAAGCGGTTCGCCGCCCGGCCAAGGCGCGGGTGACGCCTGGTAGACTAGGAACGGATTCAGGGCGGGACTAGGCCGGCAGGGCGTTGACGGCGCTGCTCAGGCGCGAAACCTGGCGGGCGGCGGTCTTCCAATGCAGGACGCTTTTGGTCGAGGCCCTGTCGATCACCGAGGTGGCCGCGGCCAGGGCGGACTTGGCCTGGACGGCGTCCTTGGTTTCGATGGCCGCGCGCACGGCCTTGATGGCGTTTTTCACCTGAGTCTTGATGGCCCGGTTGCGGGCGCGGGCGACCAGGCTCTGGCGGTGCCGTTTCAGGGCGGATTTATGATTGGCCACGGGAACTCCTCCTCGGTAAAGTCACTGAAAATGAATCGCTGACTTTATTCAATCGGCGCATAATGTCAAGTGTTTTCTACACCTGCAAGGCCGAAAAATCGGCCAGCCGCGACATGCGTTCGACCAAAGACGACAAAAGCAGCAAACGGTTGCGCCGGACGCACGGGTCATCGTCCATGACCATCACGGCATCGAAAAAAGTGTCGACCTGGGGCCGCAACTCGCGCAAGAGCGCAAAAAGCGCCCCGTAATCGTCGCGTTTCCACAATTCCTCGAAACGCTCGCCGGTCTGCGCGAGCTTGGCGTACAACGCGCGCTCGGCCGGTTCGGCGAGCAGCGCCGGGTCGCAGGCGTCGGAAAGATCCTCGCCTGCCGCCTGCTTGCGGATGATGTTGGCGGCGCGCTTGAAGGTCAAAACCGCCTGGCCGAAATCGTCCATTTTCGCAAAAGCGCCGAGCGCCTCAAGCCGCGAGGCAAGCGACCAGACGTCGTCCACGCCCGCGCTCGCGGCCGCTTCGACAACCAACGTCTCGTACCCCCGGCCGGCAAAATAGGCCTTGAGCCTGGCCGCGAAAAAATCCATGAGCTTGGCCGCAACGTCCTTGGCGGACAATTTGAAGGCGCATCCCTCATAACCCGCTATGGCCCGGTCGATCAGATCGGCCAGGCTCGGGCGCAGGCCGCGCTCGACGACGATGCGGCACACGCCCAGCGCCGCCCGGCGCAAGGCGTACGGATCGGCCGCGCCGGTCGGGATCATGTCCAATCCGAAACAGCCCACGAGCGTGTCGATCTTGTCGGCGATGGAGACGAGCGCTCCGGCGAGAGTTTCGGGCAGCGGACTGTCCGGGCCAAGCGGCAGATAATGCCCGGCCACGGCGTCGCTCACCGTCTTGGATTCCCCCTTGGCCAGGGCGTAAATGCCGCCCATCACCCCCTGCAACTCCGCGAATTCGCCGACCATCTGCGACACCAGGTCTGCCTTGCAAATGCGCCCGGCCCGGGTCAGATCGGCGGCGAGCCCGGGATCGATCGTGTCCGCGAGCCAGCCGCACAGAGCGGAGACTCTTTTGGTCTTGTCGCCAACGCTGCCCAGCGGCCCCAGAAACACCACCTGATCGAGCTTGGCCAGCCAGCCGTCCAAGTCCGCCGCCATGTCAGCGCGCCAAAAGAACATCGCGTCTTCCAGTCTGGCGCGCAAAACCCGCTCCCAGCCGCGACGCACCACGCCCAAGTCCGTGGGCATAAGCCCAAGAGTGGCAATGAAATAAGGCAACAGCTTGTTGTCTGCTGCCGGGACACCGATACACTTCTGATGCTTCTCCATGCTGGTCAGCAAAACCTCGCGGGGAAGCTCCAAAAACTTGTCGTCAAACCGTCCACGCGCCGCAACCGGATATTCAACCAAGCCCACGACCTCTTGGAGCAATGATTCGCCCATGACAAAGACCCCGCCAACCTCTCGGGCCAGGGCGGCCGCGCGCTCCGCAATGAGCGCCCGCCGCCCGGCCGGATCGAGAATCACTTTGCCTTTGTCCCGAATAAGCTCGGCGTAATCGTCCGCCCGCGCAACCGGAAACGGTCCCGGCCCCATCACGCGGTGGCCGTGAGTCAGCCGCCCGGACGCGACCCCGGCGTACTCGAACTCCACCGCGTCCGCACCGTACACCGCCAATATCCAGCGGATCGGACGGCCGAACGCGATCTCGCCGCAACCCCAACGCATCTTTTTGGGAAAAGAAAGCGCCGCCAGCGCCGCCGCGCAAATCCCGGGCAAGAGCGCAAGCGCCGGCGCGCCGCCGGTGGCTTTGCGCGCCGCCAGATATTCGCCCTTTTCGGTCGTCATCGCGAACAGATCAGACTCGGATACGCCCTGGGTCTTGGCGAAACCGCTGCCGGCCTTGGTCAGAGAGCCGTCCGGGGCATAGGCGACCCGCACCGGAGGACCGGTGACAACCTCTTCTTCCCGGCGCTGCTCGCCGCCCAGATCCGCGACCGCCGCCGCCAAACGCCTGGGCGTCACCCCGACGACAAGCCCGGAGAAATCGAGCTTCGACCGGCCAAAGGCCTCGCCGAGCAAACGCTCGAACTCGACCGCCAAACCCGGCTGAAACCGCGCCGGCATCTCCTCGAAGCCAATCTCGAACACGAATTGAGGCATTGAAGATCCTTTTGGGGAGTGGGATGTGGGAGAGAGAATCCGGGGGAAAACCCCTTTTTGTGAACAAAAAGGGGTTTTCCCCCGAACCCCCTTTCCCCAGAAAAACTTTCATGGTTCAAATGAAGTACATACTCATATTATACCATCCCCCCGTCGAGGGGGTCCGGGGGGGATCATCCCCCCGGCGGGGTCCGGGGCGGAGCCCCGGTTACGCTTTCTCTCCCATCGGGTATCCCAGTTGCTCGCGCTGCGCCGCGTAAAGCCGGGCCAGGCCCGAGGCCAGGGCGCGCACGCGGGTGATGTAGCCGGTGCGTTCGGTGATGGAGATGGCCCCGCGCGCGTCGAGCAGGTTGAAGGCGTGCGAGCATTTCAGGCAATAGTCGTAGGCCGGCCAGGGCAATTTTTTCGCGATCAGCTTTTTGCATTCGGCTTCGTAGGAATCAAAGAAGCCAAGCAGCATGTCCGCGTCGGAGTGTTCGAAGTTGTAGGCCGACTGTTCGACTTCGTTTTGGTGATGCACATGCCCGTACGTCACGCGGTCGTTCCAGGCCAGGTCGTAGACCGACTCCTTTTGCTGGAGGTACATGCTGATGCGCTCCAGGCCGTAGGTGATCTCGACGCTCACGGGCGTCAGGTCGATGCCGCCGACCTGCTGGAAATAGGTGAACTGGGTGACTTCCATGCCGTTGAGCCAGACTTCCCAGCCCAGGCCCCAGGCGCCGAGCGTGGGCGATTCCCAGTCGTCCTCGACGAAGCGGATGTCGTGGGCGGCCGCGTCGACGCCAAGCGCGGCCAGGCTTTTCAAATAGACGTCCTGGACGTCGTCCGGCGACGGTTTGAGAATGACCTGGAACTGGTAGTAGTGCTGCAAGCGGTTGGGGTTTTCGCCGTAGCGGCCGTCGGTCGGCCGGCGCGAGGGTTCGACGTAGGCGGTTTTCCAGGGTTCGGGGCCGATGACCCGAAAAAAGGTCGAGGGATTGAAGGTTCCCGCTCCGCATTCGATGTCGAAGGGCTGGACGATCACGCAGCCGTAATCGGCCCAGAAGCGTTGCAGGGTCAAAATAACGTCTTGAAAATGCATGCTCGCTCCGGGTGTCGCGCCGCGTAACGTTGCGGCGCAATTAAAGGCGGGCGCTACAGGCGGCGAAATCCGCCGTCCTCGTAGCCGACGCCGAGATGAAAGCGCACGAATCGGTCGACGATATCGAAAAATTCGCGCCGCGCGTCGGGACCGGCGGCCAGGGCCTTCCACTCCCGGGGTTCGCGCTCCATGACCGCGCGCGCCAGACGCGAGGTTTCGCCGCCGCAGGGCAAATACGCGCCCCGGGCCGCGCCCGAAACTGCGGCGCAGTCCGCGCAATACAACCGCCCGCCCCTCAGGTCAAACCGGGCCGCGCCGGGACAGGGCAACTCGGCGCCGCATTCGGAGCAAATCCAAAGCGGCGGCAGAAAACCCTGATCAAAAGCCAGCCTGGCCCGGAAACAGATCGGAAACAGCCCGGCCGGCGCCACCCCGTCCGAGGCGGCCGCCAAGGCCTCCGAAAGCAAGTCGTAGGCCCGGCCCGACCCGGCCGGCCCCAGGCTGACCAGCTCGAAAAAATCGGCGCAGTTGCGGGCCACGCCAAGCCTGGAAGGCTCGGCGCGCAACCCGGCGTGAACGTCGAGCAGCGTCCCCTCGGTCAAATACAGGTAACGGCCGCCCCGGCTGCCGCGAAACGTGAACAACACCTGGTTGAACGTGTCCAGACAACCGCAAAACCTGCGCCGGCTCCGGCTGCCGCCAAAGGCGAATGCCTGAAGCACGCCCCGCGACGGAGTCATCAGACGCACCCAGATGTCCGATTCCCGAAACCGCCCCACCCGCAGTATCAACGCCCTGTCCGTGAAATCCACTAGGGCCTCCGGCAGCCAAGGGGCTCCGCCCCTTGGAATTCCCCGGCCCCCCTCGACAGGAGGCAAGGGTTCTTCCCTGCGACCGCCCTTTCTCAAATACATTGCACGGTGCGGGCCGGATTTTTCGCTCCGCGAAAAATCCGGCCCGCACCGTGGAAATTTTTTTTGGGGAAGGAGGTCTGGGCAAGGCGAGAGTGGAAAATGAGGACATTTTCCACTCTCGCCTTGCGTCGTCAGCGCGGAGCGCTGGCCGACGCCCTCCGCTGCAAAAAGGGGTTTCCCCCCGATTCTCTTACTCCCCCGAAACGCTTACGGGAATTGCAACGTCACCACGCCGCTTTTGGGGACGTTCATGGGCACGTCTTTTCCGTTGAAGCGCACGGTGACGCCTCCGGCGTTGCCGAGTTTGACGGTCATTTTGTCTTTGAAGCGGGTGGTCAGGTATTGGCCCTTATTGAGATAGAATTCCTTGCCTTGGCCGGTATCCACCGAGGCTTCGATCCAGCAGGCCTGGTTGGCCAGGATTTCCACCAGAAGCGGTCCGGCGGACCCGAAGTCTTTTTCTTCCATGGCGCTGCCCGGGGCGGCCGGGGCTTGTTCCTTGGCCGGGGGCGGGGCCGGAACCGGAACCGGAGCCGCGACCATGGCCTGAGCCGGGGCTTGGGCCGGGGCTGCGGGTTCGGGAAGTATGTCCTTGAGGGCGAGCGCGGGCTCGGGTTCGGCGGGTTTGGCGTCACCGGGGCGCGCCGGGGGGGCGATCTCTTTGGAGTCGGCGGCGGCCCGAAGCGGTTCCTTGGCGGTTTCCCGGGACGTCCTGGCTTCCTTTTCGGACGGCGCAACCTTTAATTCCGGCGGCGTCTGCATTTCGCCCACGGGTCCGGCCTGCTGGAATATCTTGGTGTAGATCAGAGATTTGAATTGGCTTCCGGCGGCCGAGAAGTAGAGGTAGCCGAGCAAGCCGCACAGGATCAGCAACAAGACCACCAGGACGGCGGCCGGTCCGACCGGGGCGCGCTTTCCGGTTCCCGCCACGGGCCGGACCTTGGCGATGGTCTCCTTGATTTCGTAGCGATGGAATTCCGGCTCGTCGTCGACGTTGAAGTGTTCGGCCAAAAAATCCTCGACCAGTCCCTCGTCGACGCCGAGGAATTTGGAGTAATGCCGGACAAAGCCCTTGGCGTAAACGGGATGGGGCAAGTCCGAGCGGCGGCCTTGTTCGATGGCTTCCAGGCAGCGGCGGCTGACCTTGGTTTTTTCAGCCACATCCTTCAGGGAAAGCCCCTGGCCTTCCCGTTCCTGTCGCAGCTTGTCGCCGAATTCGTTTAAATCCATACGCAGTCCACGTACTCGCGCGGCTTTCCCGGCGGCCGGTTACATCTTCATTTCTATGATTGCCCTGGAGCGCAGCTTCGCCATGTAATCCTGGAATTGTTTCTCGGCTTTGGCCTTGTAGAGATTCTCGTATGTCCCCTCGCTGGCGCTGAGCGGGCGGGGGCCGGAGAGGGAGGACGGACCGGAGACCGCCTCTTTCGTGACCTCGCCGGCCGAAACCAGGGCCGGTTTGCCGTCGAGCGTGACCACGTCGCTGACCGAACCGGGAGCGAGTCCCTTGGCGGCGGCCAAGAGATCCGGCGACATATCCTTGAAGGCGATGAACCCGAGATCGCCGCCTACGTTTTTGGCCGGTCCCACGGAATACCGCCTGGCCGCCTCGGCAAAGGACATTTCCTTGGAAAGGATTTTTTTGCGGACCTCTTTGGCCGTTTCGGGCTTGGGCAGGATAATCAGTCCCACGCGCACGCCCTCGACCTCCACGGTCTGCGCCGGGGCGGCCTGGGCCTGCCCGGCTTGGCCGTTCTTGGCCTCGACGGGATTGGCGCCGGCGTTCTTGAGTTCCTCGTCGGTCACCAGAATCTTGCGCTGGACCATGAAGGACAAGATCTGCTGCTTGGTGATGTCCTTGCGCATGAGCGCCATCAATTCCTTGCGGGTGAGGCCTTCCCTGGCCATCTCCTCATCGAACTGCTTCTGCGTCATGTTGTTCTTGCGCATCATGTTTTGCAGTTCTTTCTCGATATCGGTGTCGGTCACGTTGATCTTCAGCCGCGCGGCCTCCTGGGTGAGCAGGAGGTCGTCGATCATCGAGTGCAGCATCTTGTCGCGCAGATCGGCTACGACCGCCGGATCGTTTTTATTGTAGAGCGCGCCCTCATTGGTTTTGAAATATTTGTCGACGCGCTCGTTGAGATCGTAAAGGGTTATGATTTCGCCGTTGACCACGGCCGCAACCTTATCCAGATACTCGCCGGCAAAGGCCGTCGCGGCCATAAAAAGCAGCGCGGCGAACACCACCCGCCGAATGACTGACGTCACCGGATACCCTCCTGACAATGGAAAGACGTGAAGTCGACGCAAACAGCTAATCCATTTACGCTGCCCCGGCAAGAAACACGGGGAGTAAAAAACTCGCGCGCTCCATCGGTCCGCCGGACCGCCGGTCCGACCTTCGCTTACGGACCTAATACGCATTTTGTTCGCGGTAAACATTTTTTTCGCCGCCGCCGCCGGTTCGGCCGGGGGACTTCGGTCCAGCCGTCATTTGCCCGCCTCCCGGGCGAGCTCCTCGCTCGATTTATCTTCGTCGGAACGCGCCACCGCGTCATCCCGGACGGGTTCGGGCGCGGGCGTGGTGGTTTCGCGCGCCGCGTTCTGGTCCGCCCCGGCGGCGCCCTGCGCCGCTTCCTTGGCCGTGGCCAAGGAAATCGCGGGATTGACCGTAATCACGGCCTTGGCCAGGTCGTCCTCCAGCCATTGGGTGAACGCCTGGCGCAGCTTCACGTCGAGCAGGGCCGCCTCGACCCGCGGATAGGCCTGGACCGGGTCCGCCGGTTTGGCGGCGACGCGCTCGACCAGGGTCAACACGACGTAGCCCGGCTTGTCCGGGATGGGCGGGCTCGTCTCGCCGGTCTTGAGTTTTTTCACCGCCTCGCGCCACTCGGCCGGGAGCTTGTCCTCGACGGCCACGATTTCGCGCGCCTGCGCCGCCTCGCCGCTTGCGGGCTTGCGGCCCCCGTCCTGAATTTTTTTCGCCTCTTCCTTGGTGGCGGCCCGTTGCTCCGTGAGCCTGAGCTTGGCCGGCCGGCCGAAAACGGCCGCATTGGCCCGGTAATACCCCTGGGCCTCCTCGGCGGAGATGGAGACGCCGGGACGCAAAATCACGCTCGCCAATTTTTCCATGGCCGCTCGTCCGCGCAAGCGGCCCCGCAGCAGAGCCGGATCGATGGCCTCCTCGGCCAGCATTTTCTCGAAGGAGTCGCCCGGATAATCCCGGCGCAAGGCCGCCAGGGCCGTCTCGACGTCCTGCTCGGAAACCGGATGCCCGGCTTTCTCCAGGTCGCGCAGGGCCAGTTCCTCGACGATCAACTCCGTGAGCGCTTCCCCGTAACCCGAGGCCAGACGGGACAGCGTGGCGTTGTCGGACATCGAGCCGAGCATGACCAGGTCGTAGTAGTATTCGAGCTGGCGCAGGCCGATCGGCCGGCCGTCGACCATGGCGGCGATCCCGGCCGCGGGGACGCCCGCGGACGGAGAAGAACAGGCGCACAGCAGCGCAAGGCAGCACGCGGCCGCGAAATTACGCGCCATTTCCGGCCTCCAAGGCGCCCGGGACGACTCCCGCCCGGGCCATGGCCTCCAGGCGTTGACTGAAAATGTTCAAGGCGTCCTCCACGCTGTGGGACTCGGCCAGGCGCGCTTCGAGCTTGGCCGGGGGCGAGAGCTTCATGTCGCCCGCATTCTCGACAAAGGTCAAAAGCGCAGGCAGATCGATTCCGGCCGCCTCTTCGTCCCAGGACAAAACCATCCTGGCGGGCGAGAGTTCGGCCTTGGAAACGCTCAGCGCGGCCAGGCGCCGCTTGAGCCGGATCAGCCCGATGAAATTGAGCGCCTCCTCGGGAGGCGGTCCGTACCGGTCGCGCAACTCCAGGACGCGCGCGTCGATCTCAGCCAGGTCTTCGGCCGCGGACAGCTGGCGATACAGGCGCAGCCGCTCCCCGGTCTCGGGCACATAGGACTCGGGCAGGCGGGCGGCGAAATTGATCAGCGCCTCGGGCTCCGCGCGCGTCACGAGCTTTTCGCCCTTGAGCCGGCGCACCTCCTGATCGAGCAGTTCCAGGTACATGTCCAGGCCGACCCGGGCGATCGAACCCGACTGCGCCTCGCCCAAGATATTCCCTGCGCCGCGCAAACGCAAATCCTCCATGGCCAGATGAAAACCCGCGCCGAGAAAGTCCATGTCGAGGATGATCTTCAGGCGCTTGGCCGCGGTTTCCGGAATTTCGCGCAGCGAGGGCACCAGGAAATAGGCGTAGGCCTGGCGGTCGCTGCGCCCCACTCGGCCGCGCAGCTGGTACAACTGGCCGAGCCCGAACATCTGGGCCTGGTCCACGATGAGCGTGTTGGCTTTGGGGAAATCGAGCCCGGATTCGATGATCGCGGTGCAGGCCAGAATCTGGGTCTCGGCGTGCCAGAACTCGTGCATGGCCTTTTCCAGCTCGCTTTCGGCCATCTGGCCGTGGGCCATGCCGACGCGCGCCCCGGGCGCGATCGAACGGATGAAATCCACCACCCCGGGCAGGCTCGACACCCGGTTGTGCACCCAGAAGACCTGGCCGCCCCGCTCAAGCTCGCGGGCGACGATAGCCCCGAGCATGTCCGGATCGCGCTCGATCAGGGCGTTCTCCACCGGCTTGCGGTCCACCGGCGGGGTTTCGATGACCGACAGGCTGCGTATCCCGGACAACGACAGTTGCAGGGTTCTGGGAATGGGCGTGGCCGTGAGCGTCAGCGCGTCGATGGTGCGGCGCATCTTCTTGATCTTTTCCTTGTGCGATACCCCGAAGCGCTGCTCCTCGTCCAAAATGAGCAGCCCCAGACGGGGAAATTCCACGTCCTTGGACAAAAGCCGGTGCGTGCCGATGAGGATGTCGGTTTCGCCGCGCCGGACGGAATCGAGCTCCATTTTCTGGTCCTTGGCCGAAACAAAACGCGAGAGCATGCCCACCCGCACGGCGAAGGCGTCCATGCGGGCCTTGAAATTCTGATAATGCTGCTCGGCCAGGATCGTGGTCGGACACAAAAGCGCCACCTGCTTGCCGTCGAGCACCGCCCTGAAGGCCGCGCGCATGGCCACCTCGGTCTTGCCGAACCCCACGTCGCCGCACACCAGCCGGTCCATGGGCTCGGGCCGCTCCATGTCGGCGAGCGTCTCGGCGATGGCGCGATCCTGGTCCTCGGTCTCCTCGAAGCCGAAGCCGGCCTCGAACTCCCAGAAGGCGTCGTCCACCCGGCCGTAGGAATACCCCTTGGCCACCCGGCGGTAGGCGTACATCTCGATCAAGTCCTGGGCGATCTTCTCGATCGCCTTGCGGGCCTTTTCCTTGGCCGCCTTCCAGCGCGCGCCGCCGAGCTTGTCGAGCGCCGCCACCTGGCTCTCGGGGCCTTTGTAGCGGGCGGCCAGGCCGATGCGGTCGGCCGGCAGGTAGAGCTTGTCGTCGCCGTCGAAGACCAGCAAAAGATAGTCGTTGGCAACCTGGCCCACGCGCAGCCGCGACAGCCCGGCGAACCGGGCCAGGCCGTAATCGCGGTGCACCAGCAGGTCGCCTTCGCGCAAATCGTCGTGCTTGGACAATCCCTTGAAGGCCTTGGCCTTGCGCTGCCGGTCCTCGCTTGCGCCCGCGCTCGGCTGCAAGACGTCCTCGGGCAGGATCAAGAGCTCGCCGCCGCAAGCCTCCATGCCTTGCGACAGCGGCGAAACCAGGGCGAACAGGCCGCGCTCGCCGGGAGCAAGTCCGGTGGCGAAGCCCAGCTCCTCGCGCGCGGCCAGGGCCAGGAACTTGGACCGGCTCTTGGCCGAATGAAACGACAAGATCACCCGCTCGCGGCTGGTCCTCCAGTCTTTGAGCGCGGCGACCAAGGCCGCCCAGGGTCGTTTTTGCTCCTCGGGTTTCCAAAAGAGCTGGGAGAAATCCTCGATGGCCTTCTCCGCCATGTCCGGCCCGCGCTTTTCGTGGGCCAGGGCCAATTCCTCGAACAAAGCCTGGGGCGCGCCGCGCCAGGAACTCCAGGCCTGCGCCTCGGGCCAGAGCATCTTCTCCCAGGGCCGGGCGAAACCGAGTCCGCGCGCCGGCTCTTCGCCGAAATACTCGCGCCAGGAATAAGCCCGCTCCTCGATGCGCGGACGCAAAAGCGACGCCTTGGACAGGACGTAGGCCGCGTCCGGGGGAAACCACTGCGAAAGCGCCGTGGGCGCGGCGTGGAACATGCCCGGCCAGACGGCGCACTCGCCCCGGGACAGGCCTTCTTCGAGGCGGCCCCGGGCGGCCTTGTCGAGCTCGCCGGTCGCGGCCAACGTGGCCCAATGGGCTTTGGCCCGCTCGAAGAGCGCCGGGGTGGCGGGCGCGGGCGTCACCGGCAAGACGGTCACGCTTTCGAGCTCGCCCTGGGAACGCTGCGTGGCCGGATCGAAAAGACGCAGCGATTCGAGCGTGTCGCCGAAAAATTCGAAGCGCACCGGCCAGCCGTAGCCCGGCGGGAAAATGTCGAGGATGTCGCCGCGCACCGCCACCTCGCCGCGCGCGCCCACCATCGGCGAACGCGCGTACCCCCAGGACACGGCCTGTTCGAGCAGCATTTCGATGAGCATCTCGTCGCCGGGACGCGCGAGATGGTGGTGACTGGCGATCAGGTCGCGTCCCGGCCATTTGGGCAGCAGATTGTCCACGGTGAAAAGCAGGATGCGCGGCCCGGGGCGTTCGGCCAGGGCGTACAGGACGGCCATGCGCCGGGCCCAGTCGCCGGGAACCGGCGGGCCGGGCGGATACGCCGGCAGAGCCAGCCAGGGGCGCTCCCAGACCGGCGCCTCGCCGGGCGGTCGAAGCAGCGTCAACAGTCCGCGCATCCTGGACAATTCGGATGCGTCGGTCACCGCCAAGGCCACGAACCGGCCCCGGTCCAAAAGCTCCAGGGCGGTTATGGCGCGCGTTGCCGGTCCGCTCTTGTAGATGCTGACGTCCGGACTGCGGCCGTCAAGGAAATCGGTCAGTTCTTTGGGGTAGCGCACAGGGGGATTTGCCGAAATCCGGCGCGCGGGGATAGCCGCCCCGCCCGAAAGGACGAGGCGGCCTGTGCGCCGGGTATGGACGGTTACAGTTGGCTGAGCAACGTTTCGCGCTCTTCGTGGGACAACAGGCGGTCGAGATCGAGCAAAATCAGCAGCCGGTCCTCGAGCTTGCCCACGCCGCTGATGTATTCCGATTCCATGCCGGAAACCACCGGAGGCGGCGGCTCGACCGTGCTCGACGGAATCCGCAGCACCTCGGACACCGAATCGACCACGAAGCCGACGATCATCGCGTTGATTTCAATGACGATGATGCGCGTGTGCTTGTCGTGGCCGCGCGAAACCAGGCCGAAACGCTTGCGCAAATCGATGATGGGAATGACCTTGCCGCGCAGGTTGATCACGCCCTCGACAAAATCCGGGGCGCGCGGCACGCGGGTGATCTCCATCATCCGGATGATCTCCTGCACCTTGAGAATGTCGACTCCAAACTCCTCGTCGCCGATACTGAAGGTGACGAGTTGCATGAGTTCGGCGTCTTGCTTTTTCTGGGTCTCATCCATGCCAGACTCCCTCTGTGGGAAACATTCCTCGGGGAACGGCGCGAACGGACCGCGCCAACATCTATGGGAACTTTATACGCAATTACCGCCCCTGGCAATATTAACGGGAGCAGAAAATTTTGTAATTTTCGTGCTCCTGTTTATAAGTATAACCGCGCTGTCAGCGCGGTTAGGCGGCTTCCGCCGTGGGAGCAAAAAGTAAGATACTTTTTGCTCCCAGTAATATCAACGGGAGCGGAAAATTTTGCAATTTTCCCGCTTGCGCCTGCAAGAAAGGCCGGGCCAAGGCCAGAGACGCGCGGCGCATGGTTTCGCCCGCCTCAAGGAGAACGATCGGCAACCGGTCGGCTCATGCGCGCCTGAGCCGGTCATATCGACCGCTCGCGACAGAAGACTTGCACATTTGCCCGGGTTTCTTTACAATTGGAAAAATTCGCGCACGCCGTCTAGCACGCCGCCCCAAGGAGGCCGTTCCAGCATGGGCCAGTTCTTTCCCCTGCTCGATCAATTCCCGATCGAAGACCAAGTCAAAACGCTCGCCGACGACGAGCTGCTGGACTTCTGGGAAGAGACGCAATACCTCGACCGCATCCTTGAGGAAAACGACCACGCCGACGTCAACAACTCGGTGGTCTACGAACGCATCATCCTCCAGGAACTCCAACTCCGCTCCAGCCGCAAATCCATCGACGACGTAAGATAAGATAAGATAAGATAAGATAAGATAAAGACCAGGGGAGAACTTTTTTGAAAAAAAGTTCTCCCCTGGACCCCTTTCAAAAAACTTCCACCCGGCGCCGGCGGCTTGCCGAAGCGGCGAGCCGCCGGTGCCGGGAAGATGTTTTTGAAATGTTTCCAGGGGGAATTTCCCGTGGGGGAATTCTCCTCACGGCTTCCCTGTCGCTCAAATCAATACAGGAATCGGTACGGCCGCAAATACAGGAAATTCTCCCTGAAGCGTCCTTTCGCCCAAAACAAAACCGGTATCGGCGCAGCCGATACCGGTTTTGTTTTGGGCGAAAGGGGGGGCCGGGGCAAGGCGAGTGTTGAAAATGTCTCCGTTTTCTACTCTCGCCTTGCGTCGTCAGCGCGCAGCGCTGGCCGACGCCCTCCGCTGAAAAGGGGGTTTTCCCCCGGGTTCTCTTCCTTCTTTTCTCTTCCCCGCTACTTCGGGTCCGGGCGGCCGATGCAGTAGTAGGTGAGGCCGAGATCGACCATGAGGAAGGGGTTGTAAAGGTTGCGTCCGTCGAAGATGGCCGGCGTGGCCAGGCTTTTTTTGATGCGCAGGAAGTCCGGGTTGCGGAACTGGTTCCATTCGGTGACCACGGCCAGGACCGCAGCTTCGTCGAGGGCCTCGTATTGTTCTTCGACCACGGTCAAAAGCGTATTGCCGGCGAAGTGGTCGCGGGCGTTTTGTCCGGCCACGGGATCGAAGGCGCGGACTTTCATGCCTTGGGCGGTCAGGTCTTTGATCAGTTCAAAGGACGAGGCTTCGCGCACGTCGTCGGTATTGGCCTTGAAGGCCAGTCCCCACAGGGCCAGGGTCTTGCCGGCCACGCCGCCTTTATCTTGGAAGAATTTGATGATTTTGTGGCTCAAGGCGTGTTTCTGGTGATTATTGACGTCTTCGACGGCCTTGAGCAGGCGCGGTTCGAAGCCGATTTTGTCGGCCGTGTCGATGAGCGCCTTGACGTCTTTGGGGAAGCAGGAGCCGCCGTAGCCCAGTCCGGGATAGATGAACTGGTAGCCGATGCGCTGGTCGCTGCCGATGCCGTTGCGCACGTCGCGCACGTCCGCGCCCACGAGTTCGCAGATGCCGGAGATTTCGTTGATGAAGGAAATCTTGGTCGCCAGCATGCAGTTGGCGGCGTATTTGGTCATTTCCGCGCTGCGCACGCCCATGACGATGGTTTTGTCGCGGTTGCGGGCGAAGGGGGAATACAGGGCCTTGAGCAGTTCGCCGGTGCGGACGTTTTCAGTGCCCACGACCACGCGGTCGGGTTTCATGAAATCGTTGACCGCGTCGCCTTCCTTGAGGAATTCGGGGTTGGAGACCACGTCGAACTCGTGGACCACGCCGCGTTTGCCGAGTTCCTCGGTGATCAGCGCCCTGACTTCGTCGGCCGTGCCCACGGGCACGGTGGATTTGTCCACGACGATCTTGTAGCCGTCCATGGTCTGTCCGATTTCCCGGGCCACCTGGTAGACGAAGCCCAGGTCGCAGGAACCGTCCGGGCGGCAGGGCGTGCCCACGGTGATGAAGACGAAAAGCGAATGCGCCATGCCTTCGGCCAGGGAGGTGGTGAAGGTCAGGCGTCCCTCGGCGGCGTTGCGTTTGACCAGTTCTTCCAAACCGGGTTCGTAGATGTGAATCCTGCCGTGTTTGAGATTGTCCACGATCTTGGGGTTGACGTCCACGCAGCAGACGTCGTTGCCCATTTCAGCGAAGCAGGCGGCGCTGACCAGCCCGACATAACCGGTTCCGACGATGCACAGGTTCATTTCCGTGCTTACTCCTGAAATCAGTATTTCCCGTTCATGGTCCCGAGAGAAGCGGCCATCGATAATCCCGGTCCGGCGTTTTGTCAACGACTCCGCCGATCCGGGATTTTCCCGCCCGTGAGGCGATCGCGCGGGATTCCCGGGCGAAGTCGCCGCCGCCCGGCCTCGCGAGCGGCCGCGCGCTTGCCCGCCTACAGCGCCTGGACCATCTCCGCCAGGAACGCCATGGCGGCCAAGGCGGCCAGGGCCTTGATCTCTTCGCGCGAGCCTTCCAGGAAGACGCGGCGGGTGAGGCGCCGTCCAGGGACGTCGCAACCGAGCCAGACAGTGCCCACGGGTTTGCCCGGAGTTGCGCCCGACGGTCCGGCGATGCCCGACACGGCCAGGGCGCAGTGGCAGCCGAAGAGTTCCCGGGCGCCGGCGGCCATGGCCGCCACCGTCTCTTCGCTGACCGCCCCGTTCACGGCGATGATCGAAGGCGCCACGCGCAAAACGCCTATCTTGGCGCTGTTGGCGTAGGCCGTCACTCCCCCGGCGAACCAGGCCGAGGCCCCGGGCGCGTTGGTCAACAGGTGTCCGATCAGGCCGCCGGTGCACGATTCCGCCAGTCCCAGCATGAAGGAACGGGCCGTCAGCAGCACGCCCAGACGGGCAGCGGCCTTAGCGGATTGCCGGGCGACGCTTTTCACGACGCGGCGCCGCCTTGGCCCCGGACGGTCTCGTCGAGAAAGGACAAGGCCATCTCAAAGGTGGGTTTGTGATAGATCATGCCGACATGGCAGACCACCGGGGTTTGGCGGCAGACCGGACCGGCCATGTCCGGCGTCAGCCCCGAGGGCGGCAGGACCATGTTGTCGGCCGGCGAGGCAAGGCACAGCCAGGGTGTTTTCTCCGGGTCGGGAAAGGGGGGCAGGTTTCGCAACAGCGGGCTTCCCGGGACGAGACCTGCGCTGAGGGAGCCCACGCCGAGCGCCGCCAGCTTGCTGCCCCGAAAGGGCGTGCCGAGCGTGACGACCGCAAGCGCCCGGGCGGCGGTTTGCGGCTCGCCCAGGGCGGCGCGGATCAGCAGGCCGCCCATGCTGTGCCCGATCAAAACGACCTTGGCGCCGCCGTTTTCCTCGGACACTGTGCGGATCTTGCGGCCGAGGGCGGCCGCGATCTCGCCGAACGCGGGTCCAAACGACGAGTAACAGAAGGAATGCAGGGTCCGGTAGCCCCGCCGGGCGAGCCTGCGGCGAAAGAGCAACCAGGCCGCGCCGTTGTGGTAGATGCCGTGGACAAGCACGACCGGCGGCCCGGTCTTGTCGCCGCGAACGGCCGGTTCCCGGACCATGCGCATAAAACCGAACGGATAGGTGACGATAAGGGCGGCCTGGGAGGCGAGGCTGGAGGCGAAGCCGGCCAGGGCCAAGCGAAGCCTTCCCCCGTGGGCCCGCGGATCGAAGGCTTCCCGGTCCAGGTTGAGCGCCTCGTACCAGTAGAAGCTATAGGTCAGCGCCGAAACCGCGAAGGCGGCTCCGAGGATGAAGAGAAGCAATACGGTCATGGCTCGCTCCCGGTCCCCCCACTCTCGCCTGGTTTCGCCGGAGTCGCCGGAGTCGCGGCGCGTCTTGCCAGCCGTCCCGGCGGCGGCTAATGATGCAGTCCCAGGGCGGCGCGCCGGGATCGCCCAGTCGCCCGACTGATCTACCCGGATCGGCTCGCCTGAGCAAGCCGCAACCAAAAGGAACGTTCCATGGACGCGATCGAAGCGATCATGACCCGGCGGAGCATCCGCTCCTTTACGCCCGAGGCCGTCACGCCGGGGGAGCTGGAGACGCTCTTGCGCGCGGCCATGGCCGCGCCGAGCGCCGGAAACCAGCAGCCCTGGCATTTCGTGGTCATCCGCGATCCGGCGATTTTGGCCAAAATCCCCGCAATCAACCCGCACGCCGCGATGGCCGCCGGGGCTGCGGCCGCCGTCCTGATCTGCGCCGACGAGAGCCTGGAGAAATTCAAGGGCTACTGGATGCAGGACTGCTCGGCGGCGATGGAGAACCTGCTGCTCGCGGCCCACGCCCTGGGTCTTGGCGCGGTATGGACCGGCGTTTATCCCGTGCTGGAGCGGGTCGAGGGCTTTCGCGCGTTGTGCGGCCTGCCTGAGTCCGTGACCCCGCTTGGCTTGGCGCCGATCGGTCATCCGGCCGAGATCAAACCGGCCGTGGACCGTTTCGCCCCCGCGCGGATTCACGCGGATACATGGTGAGCGCGGCGAGTCTTGACAAGGCCTTGGCCTGACGCGTAAAAGGATGGATTCGGGACGCGGGCGATTAGCTCAGTTGGATAGAGCGTTGGCCTCCGGAGCCAAAGGCCACAGGTTCGAATCCTGTATCGCCCACCAAGAATTTCACTGGGTTGTAGCCTTTTCAAGCTGCAACCCACTTTCTTTCCGCCACCTTATTGCTACCCTGTGCCGCACCGGACGTAGAACAAGCAATTTCATGCGCGAACCAATCGCTTGATGATAAAGATTCGATCCATATTGGAGATACGAGTGCCGAAGGAGAAATCACCATTTTTTTCTGCATTGATTAATTATACTCTGGCTATATTCAGTATTTTTTTTATTTTATTTTTAGCTGAGATAACGTGCAGATATCTCTTCCCGTATCCATCAAAAAAATTAGAGATCGGAATTTTGGATTTTGGCTTATGGAGCACCTCTCTATTTGCTGAAAAAGATCCACTCCTTGGATATCACCTGAAGAAAAACATAAAATTTAAAGAATATCAATTTAACTCCCTTGGATTCAGAAATGCAGAATTTTCGAAAAGCAAACCAAACGACGTTTATAGAATAATTTGCATTGGCGGATCAACTACTTTTGGGACAGATTGCGGCGGAAACCAATATACTTATCCTGCACTCCTTCAAGATATTTTTAAAGATAAATTAGGTAATTGCGGAAAAAAAATTGAGGTCATCAATGCTGGAGTAATTGGATATCACTCAATGCATAGCCTCATCCGCTTCAAAAATGAACTTATAAATTATTCGCCAGACCTTATTATTGTCATGGATGGCCTAAACGATATCGTCGTCGCCGAAGCAACGACAGAGAATGAGCTCAAAGATTTTTCAACCAGAACAAATAATTTACTGGTGAAGCTCATCAATACGCATATGATTCTTGAAAAGCTGGATACGATATGCAGCAGATTAAATATTTATTTGTGGGTGAAGGATTTCTCAAAACATCTTAAAAAAAGCAATCACCCACTGGAAAAAATAAATACTTTCAGAGGGAAAGAGTACGCAGAGTATTCCAAGGAAATGGAAGAAAAAATATCTCTGTTGGGCTATAAAAATAATACCGAACAGTTGATAGAATTTGCAAAAGAAAACAACATTGACTCTCTGGTTGTCACCTATCCGTTCGCCTTGAAATCTGATTTTTTATTGCAACAAGAGAAAAACAGGTTGTTTTTTCTCAATTTCAATAAAGATGAATATTTTCTATGGAGATTTGGACGAAATTATTTGCAAAAAACCAACATGGACATTGCAAAAAACACTGGAGCCCCGGTAGTCAACCTCCAGGAGATATTTGACAACGCCACGGAAAATGCAACATCTGTCCGCCGCATTTATTCAGACATGGTGCATTTTACACGAATAGGAAACATGATCGCAGCCAAGTCAATATTCAATTCACTCGTTCACACTGAAAAATTGAGATCATTTCTAGGAAGTTGCTCCTTATCTTTTAACAATAACAATGATTATACAAGGCCAGACATAGATTTATGGGGGGAAAACATACTATACAAATCATGGCCACCGAACTTGGATTTAAACCCAGATGTCAGAATAAAAAGTATCCAGAATATAAAAATATCAAAATCAGATTATTCAGGCTGGTCGATTGCGTCACCTGATGACCAGGAACACGATGGTCAAATAGTTTTTCAAGTGCGAGGCTCCATTCCAATCAATCATTATTTAAGTTTTTATCCTCGGTTTGCTGAAGGAACGAGCATCAAGATCACGGCCACTTTTCAAGGCGGCGCAACCTCTGAACTTGAGTTGACGCAGGCCCAACAGACATGGACGGAATTCGCCTACGGATATTACATTGCAATACCACCGGATAACGTCGATGGAGAAATACGTTTTGAGCTCCATGGCGGCGACACCCAACTTTGGTCGTACAAAGGCAAATATTTTTTCTGGATAGGTCCCGAGTGACAAAAAAGAAGGCGCGCCCCCCGGCTAGACTGGAAACTCGACGCGAAACCGCGTTCCCGGGCCGGTCTGGACGCTGATCGCGCCCCCGAGCTGATCGGTCAGCGCGGCGATGAGCTGCATGCCCAGCGACTCGGCCGCCTCGAGACGGAAGCCCTCCGGCAGTCCCGGGCCGTCGTCGGCGATCTCCAGGACCGCTTTGCCGTTTTCCCGCCGGAACGACACCCGCAGTTCGCCGGGGACGTTCGCGGCGAACGCGTGCTTGAAGGCGTTGGTCGTCAGCTCGTTGACCAGCAGGCCGCAGGGAATGGCCGCATCGATGCCCATGAGCAGCGGCTCGGCGTCCACGGTCAGGCGCACGTTGCGGGAAACGTCCTTGTAGCTCCCGGAGATCCGCGCGACCAGTTCGCGGATATGGTCGCCCATGTCCACCGCGCTGAAACTCTCCGAACGGTAGAGCCGGTCGTGGATCATGGCCATGGAGCGCACCCGGCTTTGCATCAGCGAGAAGGCTTCCCGGGTGGCCGGGTCGGCCGTTTTGGCGGTCTGCAGATTGATCAGGCTGGTGATAATCTGCAAGTTGTTCTTGACCCGGTGGTGGACTTCCCGCAGCAGGGTCGTCTTCTCGGCCAGCGACAGTCGCAGGGTTTCCTCGGCCCGCACCCGGCCGGTCAGGTCCTCGATCACGGCCATGTATACGCCGCTTGAAATTTCGCGCGTCTGGACCTGGATCACCAGATGTTTGCCCGAGGACAGCGAAACGTAGGGGCCTTCGTATTGCGCCTCGCCCGTCTCGATCGTGCGCAGCACGCTGTCCCTGATCGGGCCGTCCTGGATGCGCGCGGGCATGTCGATGCCCACGATGTCTTGCGGCGCTTGCGCGCCCATCATCTCGGCCAGTCTGCTGTTGCAGGCCGTGACCACGCCCTTGCCGTCGAAAAGCAAGATCCCCGCGGGCGAACGCTCAAAGACCTGCCGGAACCTGAACTCACTGGCTCGCAGGGCGGTTTCGGCCTCAAGGCGTTTGGCTTCGCGGTCGGCGAGTTCCCCGGTCATCTTGTCGAAAGCCGCCCCGAGCGCGACGATTTCCAGGCAGGCGCTCAATTCCCCGGCCCGCGCCGTCAAGTCCCCGCCGGAAAGCCGCCTGGTCGCCCGGATCAGGGCGTCCACCCCGGCGCCGATGGTCATTTCGCCAAGGATGCGGGCGACGATCAGGGACAAGATCAACGCCGCCAGCATCAGGGCCATGGACCGGCCGAACCCGCCGGTGAGCACCGCTTTGGCCCCGGGAAGCGGTGCCCCGGCCAGGACGGTCATGTAATGGGGCGACCCCGGACCAAGCCGCAGTTTCACGAAGGCGTTATACAACTGGACCGCGTCGGAAGACGTCTCCGCGAAAACCCCGCTGTCGCCTTGGCTGGCGGCGATCCGCTCGGAGATAGGGCGCGGAATCGACGCCCCCAGAGGGAACGCGGGATCGCCCGGATAGCGGTACAGCCGCTCTCCCATGGGGTCTACGAGCGCGCAGCGCATCCCCGGGGGAACGGGTATCCGGGAAAACAGGCCGTTGTAATGCGGCAACGGGAACGCCGTCATCAGGACGCCAACCAGTTCGCCCGAATCCGAAAGCACCGGCATAGCGAAATGGATCCGCTCCTCGTCTGAAATCCTGCCGAGCGCGTATGCGCCGACGCTGAAAGCCCTGGTCCGCAGGACTTCCCGATAGTAATCGCGATCGGAAAAATCGACCGCTCCCCGGTGCGGCGTGGTCGTCGCCGCGAGCTTGCCGTCCGGGCTAAGCAGGGCGAAGACGGAGTAAACCGGGTTGTCCTTGAGCAGCTTGGCGAACACGGCCTCGGACCGCGCGGCGTCCATGGCCTTCACCTCGGGCATGCCGGCGATGAGCATGAGCAGCAAACGGGTGTTTTCGGCGAGCATGGTCTGCTGGGCCGCCAGGGTCTGGGCCAGGCCCATGGCCTGGCCCTCGATGTCGCGCGAGGACCGCTCGATTTCCGTGAGCCCGTGGTACATGACGATGCCGATCGCCGGCGCCGTGGCGCACAACGCGAGCGCGGCCAGCGTGGCTCGGATCGTCCACTGGGAAAGAGACTTCATACCGCTTCGCCCTATCACGCAACCAGACGGGCCACAACACCACCGGCGCGGGATGGGAAGAGGGAGGAAGCGGAGGGAGAGAAGCGGGGGCCGGGGGCGGCAGACCAGCCCTTGAAAAAGGGTTCCCCGGGATCTTCCTCTCTCTTCTCTCTACTCCAGCCCTTCGAGCGCGTCGTCCACCGAGGCGTTTTCGTGCACGATCATGTTGAGCGCGTGCAAAAGCCGGGTCGGGTTCTTGTGTTGGAAGATGTTGCGTCCGACGGACAACCCCTTGCCGCCGGCCAGGATGGAATCGCGCACCATTTCCAGGAAGGCTTTCGTGCTGGAGGTTTTCGGCCCGCCGGCGATGACCACCGGCACGCAGGTCGCCTCGACCACCCGGGCGAAGGAATCGATGTCGCCGGTATAGGGAACCTTGATCACGTCCGCGCCCAGCTCCACGCCCACCCGGGCGCAATGGGCCACGATGCCCGGGTCGAACTCGTTGACCACCTTGGGGCCGCGTCCGTACATCATGGCCAGGATCGGCATGCCCCAGGCGCTCGCCGCCTTGGCCGTTTCGCCCAGGTCGCGCAGCATGGCCGGTTCGCTTTCGTCGCCCAAGTTGATGTGCACCGAGACCGCGTCCGCTCCCAGGATCAGCGCTTCTTCCACCGAACACACCAGGGATTTGGCGTTGGGCGTGGGAGACAGCGAGGTCGAAGCCGAGAGATGGACGATCAGCCCGATGTCGCGGCCGCGCCCCCGGTGGCCGCAGCCCACGACGCCCTTGTGCATGAGCACGGCGTTGGCCCCGCCGTTGACGATCTGGGTCACGGTCAAGCGCATGTCGACGATGCCCTCGATCGGACCGACGCTGACCCCGTGGTCCAGCGGCACGATGATCGCCCGGCCGGTGTCGCGGTTGAAGATGCGTTCCCTGCGGATGGATTTGCCGATGTTCATGGTGTGTCTCCTTGCGGTTTGCTCCGTTGAGCGAGGGCTTCGCGCGGCCGAAAAAAAAAGGCCGCGGGGTGTGCCCGCGGCCTTTTGGGAGGCGTGTCCGGCTGTGCGCTACAACGAGAACTCCCAATGACCACGGGCGGTTGCGTAGCTATAACAATAAAAGAATCCCGGAAGGCGGTCACTGGCGTATCGCATGGTTTCGTCCTTATGCCGTGAGCCGGCCCTTGTCAACCCTTCGCGATCGGTGTAAAAATCAAAAAAATCGCCTCTTCCCGATTTGCCGGTTGGCCGGTCAGTTGGGCCGAGCGCGGCGCTTCGAGGAGCAAGCTACGATCAATAAATTACTTTTTTCACGAGGCTTGTTCCGTTTTCGCATTGCCTGTACGGTTGTGTTCCAATCGCGATGCACGGGCGTTCCGGCCGCAAATTTTCCCGCCCGGCCGGCCAATCTTTCGATGGAGGGCGCATGACTGCCTACACCGTCTACCTCGAACAGCTCCACGCCATGCTGGCGGCCTGGAGCAAGGAGCACCAGGTCTACGTGCCCACGGCCGTGGAAGGCGGGTACTTCGACTTCAAACCCTGGCGGGAAGGCGTGGAAATCGCCTTCGATTACGATCTGGCCTACAACACCCTCAAACGCTATTTCCTGCCGCCCAAGGAAGACCTCGTGGTCTTCGACCTGGCCGCCAAAACCGCCGAGATGGTCTTCGACGCGCCCAAGCAACTGCTCTTCGGCGTGCATCCCTACGACATCCGGGGCATCAACCAGCTCGACCAGATCATGGAGACCGGGGCGCCGGACCAGTATTACCTGCACCGCCGCGACGCCACCGTGGTCTTCGGCCTGACCCCGATGCGGGTCGCCGAAACCGCCTTCTGGAGCTCCATGGGCGCGGGCGAAGTGGACCGGGGCTTCGACCTTTTTTGGACCAAAACCGGCCCCTCCACCTTCCTGGTCGAGGTCGGCTCCATGCGCGGCGAGAAAATGCTCCTGGCCGCGGGCGAACTCACCCCGGCCTCGGCCGGCGCGCGCGAAGCCGCCCGCAAGGCCCATCTCAAGATCATGGAAATGGGCCGGAGCAACGCCCTGAACTTCGACTGGAAACAAGTTCCCAGGCTCCTGGACAAATGCTGGAATTCCCCGCTCTGGCAGAAAAAAGCCGAACTGTGCCTGGCCTGCGGCTCCTGCAATCTGGTCTGCCCGACCTGCTACTGTTTCGACATCCGCGAGGAGGCCGACGAACTGCTGCAAAAAGGCGTCCGCTTCCGGGAATGGGACGGCTGCATGCTCACCTCCTTCGCCCTGGTCGCCGGCGAGCACAATTTCCGGGCCAAGGCCCTGGAACGCTACCGCCACCGCTACATGCGCAAGGGCAAATACATCTACGACCGCTACGGCGAACTGGGCTGCATCGGCTGCGGCCGGTGCGTGCGCGCCTGCACGACCAATATCGCCAACCCCCGGGAGGTGTTCAACACGCTATGGGAGGCCAGCCAGCATGAAGATTAAAGAATTCTCCGCCTACCTGCCGCGTCCGGCCACGCTCAAGGTCAAAAAGGAGCTGTCCGAGCTGGTCACGCTCTTCGAATTCGAAAACGATTCCGGCCGGCCGCTCATGCACAAGCCCGGCCAGTTCATCATGCTCTCGGTCTACGGCGTGGGCGAGGCGCCCTTTTCGGTTTCCAGCGCGCCCATCCGCGAATCCAACAATTTCGAACTGGCCGTGCGCAAGATCGGCGCGGTCACCGGCATCATGCACGACCTGAAAGTCGGCGACAAAGTCGGCATCCGCGGACCCTACGGCTCGTTCTTCCCGATCCAGAAATTCGTCGGCCAGGACACCCTGTTCATCGCCGGAGGCCTGGGCTACATCCCCCTGCGCAGCCTGCTCCACTACCAGCTCAAGCACCGCGACGAATTCGGCCGCATCATCCTGCTCGTCGGCACGCGCAATCCCAAGGAACGCATCTTCATCGACCAGCTGGCCGAACTCGCCTCGGGCAAGGACGTCGAGGTGCTCGAAACCGTGGACGTCCCCGACGAAACCTGGAAAGGCCACTGCGGCGTCATCACCACGCTGATCCCCAAAGTCAGGATCGATCCGGACAAGACCAACGTGGCCATGGTCGGGCCTCCCATCATGTACAAATTCTGCCTGGGCGAATGCCTCAAGATCGGCATCCCCTCCAACCGCATCTACGTCTCGCTCGAACGCAAGATGAAGTGCGGCCTGGGCAAATGCGGCCATTGCCAGATCAACCATCTCAACGCCTGCATCGAGGGACCGGTCTTCCAGTACAACCAGATCGAATCCGTCGAGGAAGCCATCTAAAGGAAACGCCAGATGAAACCGAAAATCGCGTTTTTCGATTTCGCGGGGTGCGAAGGCGACCAATTGCAGGTGGCCAACCTCGAGGAAAAACTCCTCGACATCCTCTCGCACGTGGAAGTGGTCAGCTTCCGGGAAGTCATGACCGGCCACTCCGACGACTACGACATCGCCTTTGTCGAAGGCTCCATCACCCGGCCCGAAGACGAAGCCCGCATCAAGGACATCCGCTCCAAGGCCAAGTACCTGGTCGCCCTCGGCGCCTGCGCCACCATCGGCGGGGTCAACTGCATCAAGAACTTCATGAGCCCGGACGTCTACAAGGAACGGGTCTACGGAACCTCCGGCCGCTGGTACTCCACCTACGCCGCCAGGCCGCTCAAAAAAGTGGTCAAGGTCGACGCCGAACTCCACGGCTGCCCCATCGACCGCAGCGAATTCGCCCGGGTGGTCAAGGAACTCCTGCTCGGACGCCAACCCTGGATACCGGATTACCCGGTCTGCGTTGAATGCAAAAAGGCCGGCAACATCTGCCGCTACGACCTGGGCCGCATTTGCCTGGGCACGATCACCCGCGCCGGCTGCGGCGCCTGCTGCGTCACCGAAGGCGCCCACTGCTGGGGCTGCCGGGGCGTGGCCCCGAAAGCCAACCTCGACGCGGCCCGCGAAGCCATGAACAAAAACGGCTTCGATCACAAAACCGTGCGCGACCTGCTGCGCTTCTTTTTGGGCGACACGTACGCGCCGTTGTAGAGGGAGAGGAGGGAATCGAGGGGAAAACCCCTTTTGTGAACAAAAGGGGTTTTCCCCTCGAGCCCCCCTTTCGTCAAAAAACTTTGTAATGGGTTGAGATACATAAGTCCGTCGGATTACCGCGATTTGGCGACGAAAACATAACGAGGTTCGCTATGGCCAAGGTTGAAAAGGCGAAGACCGAAGCGGCCCCAACACCGCTGCCCGCCAAGGGCAAAAAGATCAACGTCCACTACCTCACCCGCGTCGAAGGGCACGGCAACATCGTGGCCGAAATCGACGCGGGCGGAAAAGTCTCGGTCTGCCGCTGGGAAGTCCCGGAGGCGCCGCGCTTCTTCGAGGCCATGCTCATCGGGCGCAATTACCAGGACGTCCACCACATCACCTCGCGCATCTGCGGCATCTGCTCCATCGGCCACCAGCTCAGCTCGCTCCAGGCCACCGAAGACGCCTTCGGCGTCCAGATCTCCGAGCAGACCCTGCTGCTGCGCAAACTGGCCATCCACGCGGAAAACCTGCAAAGCCACTTCCTGCACGTAGGCTATCTGGCCCTGCCCGACTTCATGGGCGCGGCCTCCGTGCTGCCCCTGGCCGCCAGCCACAAGGAAGAAGTCCTGGCCGTGGTCGCCTGCCACCGCACCGCCAACCGCATGAGCGACATGATCTGCGGCCGCACCATCCACCCGCAGCGCATGGTCCCGGGCGGCTTCGCCAAACTGCCCACGGACGACGACCTGAAAAACTTGAAAGCCATGCTCGAAGCCATCGTGCCCAAAGCCAAAGCCATCCTCGACGTGGTCGTGGACGTGGCCGGCAACATCCCGAAATTCCACCGCCAAACCGAATACGTCGCCCTGGTTTCGGACGCCGAATACCCGCTCTACTGGGGCGAAATCGGCTCCAGCAAAACCCAGCGCCGCCCGAACCAGCTCTACAAGGACGTCACCCGCGAATACTGCCTGCCCCAGTCCACCGCCAAATGGACCAAAGGCGTGGACGATTCCTACATGGTCGGCGCGCTCTCGCGCTTCAACCTCAACCACGACAAACTCAGCCACCTGGGCAAGGAAGCCGCCCGGAAACTGGGCCTCAAGGCGCCCTGCCACAACCCCTTCATGATCACCGCGGCCCAACTCGTGGAATGCTTCCACTCCGTCGAGGATTCGCTGCGCATCATCGACATCCTGCTCGCCCGGGGCATCCGCAACGAAACGCCCGCGCCGATCAAAACCTTCGCCTGCAAAGGCGTCGGCGCCGTGGAAGTGCCCCGGGGCATCTTGTTTCACGCCTACGAATACGACGAGAACGGCCGCATCGCCAACGCCGACTGCGTCATCCCCACCAACCAAAACCACGCCAACATCCAGCGCGACCTCGACGCCCTGCTCCCGACGCTCGCCACCCTCTCCGAAGCCGATATCGAACTCAAACTGTCCATGCTCGTACGCGCCTACGACCCCTGCATCTCCTGCTCAACGCACCATATCGACCTGACCGGCGACAGCAATAAGCTGGTCAAATTTATTCGAAAATAAGAGAACCGGGGGGAAACTTTTTTGAGAAAAAGTTTCCCCCCGGACCCCCTTTCAAAAAACTTTCACCGGGCGTCGGCCGCTTTTCGCTACGCGAAAAGCGGCCGACGCCCGGAAACGTTTTTGAATGACGGCCGGGCAGAACCGTTCGGTGAAAAACCAGCGCGCCGGTTTGCTGTCGAGAGGGTCCGGGGTTCAACTGCGAGTTGCGGAAGTCTTCCTTCGCTTACTCGCAGTTAAGCCCCGGGGCTGTTCTACTGGGTTCCGAGCTTGCGGGCTTCTTGCTCCAGGCGGTAGGATTCCAGGCTGGAAGCGGCCATTTGGGCGTAGTTCGAGCCCGGAGCTTTTTTCTGCACCGACTCCATGGTGGACTTCCAGGCGGCCAAGTCGCCAAGATCGCGGAACAGCGAAGCCAGTTTGAACTGGTTGGCGGCCCAGTCCAGATCGCCTTCCGTGGTGAGCTTGCCGTATTGTTCGCAATATTTGACCGCGTCGCGCAACCGGCCGAGCGACTTGTACAGGTCGGCGATCATGCCGAGGGTGTCCTTGAGGCGCTGCGGATCGGCCCCCGAGGACTGAAAGAGCGCTAGGGCCTGCTGGGCGAAGACCAGGGCCTTGTCGAGTTCTGGTTTGTCCCGCGCGGCCAGGGCGTTGTAATACATCGCCAGGGCCCGTTTGTCCGCCGGCAGGTTCGCGTCCGCGCCCAGTTTGGCCCACAGCGGCCGGCTCTGGGCCGTTTCGCCCAGATTTTCGTGCGCCAGGGCGAGCGCGTAGTCCAGATCGCGCCGTTGCGGCGGGGCGAGCTTGTAGGTCTGGACGTTTTTGGCCAGATCCAGGATCTGCGGCCAGGCCTGGTTTTCGTAGTAGATGCGCAGGGCCAGGCCAAAGGCGATATCGCCCAGCTCGTTTTGTTTTTCGGTAATGTACGGTTTGACGATATCCAGCGATTCCGTGCCCTTGCCTTCCTTGAGCAGGGCATAGGCGACGGCCAGGCGGGTGCGGTCGGCGATTTTTGAGTCCGGTCCGGTCAGCCCGGGATTGGCCTTCCACAGGGAGATCGCCCCGGCGTAGTCTTTTTTGGCGATGGCGTCGGCCACGGCCAGGTTGAACGCCTCGGTGGCGATTTCCACGGCCCGGCCGCGCAGTTCTCCGGTCTTGTATTTGTCCAGGTAGCCGTTTGCGGTTTTCAGGCCGTCGAGGTTTTTGCCCTGGAAGAGCTGCCACAGGGCCAGCTTGAGGTTGGCCAGCGGGGCCAGCGTGCTGTCCGGATAATTGGTCATGACGTCGCGGTAGACGTCGCCGGCCGTGCCCATGTTGGGCCGGCTGAAGAGGGCGTTCATGCCCTTGACCGAGGGATCGTCGAAAACCCCTTCCTCGACCAAGCGCATCTTGGCGATCTGGGCTCCGTCGCTTTTGGGATACGCGTCGATGACCCGGTCGTAGAACTGCTTGGCCAGAATCTTTTCGCCCTGGCGCAGGTAGACGTCGCCCAAGCGCGACAGAACCAGGTCCATGCTCTCGGCCGTGGGCTGGATGTTGTAATACTGCAAGTAGAGCTTTTTCGCCCTGGGGTACTCGGCGAGCCGGTAGGCCGTTTCGGCCGAAAGCAGCAAAAACATGGGATCGTCGAGGTAATACCTGGACCAACGCTTTTCCACGTAATCGATGATTTTTCCCGCTTCCTTGTAGTAGCTCAACTTGACGAAAGACTTGATCAGCCCGGTGGCGGCCTCCTTGACGTGGTCGCTTTCCGGGAATTGGTTGATGAGCGACTGGAATTCCTCCGAAGCCTTGCGGTAGTCGCCTTTGCCGAAATAGTATTCCCCCCAATAGTAGTTGATCAGCGGAAGCTCTTCGCCGTGCGGATAACGCTGCTTGAGCAGGTTGAAATAGCCCCTGGCTTCGGGCAGGTTGCCCACCTTGAGGTTGAGCTCGCCCAGTTTGGCCAGGATCAGCGGAATCCAGCGCGATTTGGGATTGGAAGACAGCGCCGTCTGGAAGGCGTTGCTCACGGCCATGAAATGGCCCGGCAGGTCGGCCGCATAAAAACGGAAGAGCAAGTCGGCGATCTTGTAGAGCGCCTCGGACATGTCGTCCGGATCCAGGCCGGGCTGGTGGACGTAGGAATCGTAGATCTGCGCGGCCGCGAGCAGTTCCCCGGCCATTTCCAGATTCTGGGCCTCGGCCAGGCTCACCTGGATTTGTTCCAACTCTTCGGCCGTTTTCGCGGGCGCCTCGTGTCCCTTTCCGTGCTCCCCGGCCGCAGCCGCGTGCTCCGCATGCGCTGCCTGCTCCGCGTGCTCCGGCTGAGCCGATTGAGCCGGTACGGCCGGCCGCGCCTCGGTTTCGGACGCGCCCGCTCCCGCCGCTCCGGCCGGTCCGGCCGGTTCCGCCGGTTCCGCCGTTTGCGCCGGTCCGGCCGGTTTCAGCGCGTTCGTGACGACCAGAGCCGCATTGGGTTCTCCTGACGCGCTTCTGGACACCTTGGCGCGAAGCCCGCCGGGATACTCGACCTGATCCGGAGAAACAGGGGCCGCCGGCTGCGCCGATTGGACCGATTGGGCCGGTTGCGCCGATTGCGCCGGCTGGGCCGGTTGGGCCGGTTGCACCGATTGGGACTGTTGGGGCTCCCTAGCCGCGCCAGCAGCCGTGGGGGTTTCCTCGGGAGGGGCGGCGAAGCGGTCGCGATCCGAGCGGAATATTTTCGCCTGCGACGGCCCGACCTTTTCCACCTTGGCCCGCATCGCGCCGGGCACGGCGAAAAACGGTTCGGCCGTACCCGGCGGCAGGGTTTCGGCTTTCGTTTGCGTTTCGGTCTTTGGCTGCACGGGCGGGAGGCTGACTTCCACCGGCGGCGGCTTTGCGACGGCGGGCGGCTCGGCGCCCTGAACGGACGGCGCGGCCGACGCCTCCGGTCCGGCCGATGCGGCAGCGGGTCTGGCCATGCGCTTGAGCAGAGCCTGTCCGGCAGTGTCTTGGCCCGCGGCGTCCAGCACCGATCCGGCCGAACCGGCCGGACCTGTCGGACCGGCGGCATTGGCCGCATTGGCCGCAGGCTTGTCCTTGGCCTGGGCCGCGGGCGCCTTGCCCGGTTTTTCCGGCGGCAAGGCGAATCGCGCGCCGAGTGGGTCGCGGTAAAGCTGGACGATGAACGTCTTGTCCTTGGGGCTGGCGATATAACCGATTTCGTTGGTCGAAAGCGTGACGACGAGCTTGCCGCCGCTGACCCGAGCGCCGGAAACCAGCGCCGGATCGACCAGGTCGACGTTTCCGGAAGCGAAACGCTTGGCCGTTTTGGCGGGCAGGGAGATGCTGATTTCGCGCTCGCCGGTGCGCTCCACGGGCAGTTTGACGCCGACTGCGGGCGCGTCGATCGTGAAGGTGTCCGCGCCGCCGGAAGCGAAATGCAGGACGCCCTCGGCTCCGGCCGGGCCGGGCGCCGAGAGCAGGCAGGCGAAGACAAGGAGCCAATACGGCCAAAGGCGACGTGCGATCACGGAATACGCCTCATGCAAACCCCGTGCAAGCGCCGGACACGGCTGACGCAGCTGGCGATGTACGAGAGAATCGGGGGAGCGCCCCTTTGTTCACAAAGGGGCGCTCCCCCGATTCCCCCCTCATCCGGAACCCGTCTCTAAACCGAGGCCATGTTTTTTTTCTTGAGTTTTTCGATCAGGGTGGTGCGTTTGATGCCGAGCAGTTCGGCCGCCTGATTTTTCACTCCGCCCGATTTGTCCAGGGCTTCTCGCAGGAGGCGTTCCTCGATCTCGTCGATGAATTCCTTAAGACCCATGCCCTTGGCGTGGATGTCGGACAGGGCCGGCCAGACGAAACCGGCCGAGACCGGGGCCGGTTGCGGCTCGCCGCCCACTCGTTCGCGGCCCAGGTCGTTCCAAATCTTTTGAGGAAGGTCGTCCGGGGAAATCACGTCGGCGTCGCACAGGATGGTCAGGCGCTCCATGAAATTTTCCAGCTCGCGCACGTTGCCCGGCCAGGAATACCGCAGGAACATGGCGGCCGCGTCCGGGGAGAGGCAAAATTTCTTGCGCTCTTTTCGTTCGCAAAACTTGGCCATGAAATGGTCGGCCAGGATTATGATGTCCTGGCCCCGGTCGCGCAGCGGCGGCAGATGCATGGGGATGACGTTGAGCCGGTAGAAAAGATCCTCGCGAAACCGCATGGCCGCGACCTCGGCCTCCAGGTCGCGGTTGGTGGCGGCCACGATGCGCACGTTGACTTTTTGCGTGCGGGTGGCCCCGACCCGTTCGAATTCCTTTTCCTGGAGCACGCGCAGGATCTTGACTTGCAGCGAAAGATCCATTTCCCCTATTTCGTCCAGAAAAATGGTGCCGCCGTCGGCCAGCTCGAAACGGCCGGGGCGGGTGCGGATGGCGTGGGTGAAGGCGCCCTTCTCGTGGCCGAAAAGCTCCGATTCCAGGAGTTCGCGGGGGATGGCCCCGCAATTGATGGGCACGAACGGTTTGCCGGCCCGCTTGCTGCTGTGGTGCAGGGCCCGGACAAGCAGCTCCTTGCCGGTGCCCGATTCCCCGGTCACCAGGACCGTGGAATCGGTCGGAGCCACCTTGGCCAGCATCTTGAAAACCTCCCGCAAGACGGGAGAATCGCCAATAATGCCAGAAGTCACGAGGTCCATTGCGCCTCCTTGAACGATAACCGGCAACGGCCGCGGAGCCCGAGCCCGTCTGTCACGGGTTTTCTGTCAATTTAATGACGCAAAGTCAAGGGAAATCCCGGGCGTCAAGAGAGAAGGCGGACGAAAAAGGGGGCGGTCAGACGGACATATCGAGCAACGCGCCGGTCATCCGGCCGGCGGTCGTTATCGCCGCCGTGTTGGCTGAAAAAACGGCCTGGTTCGCGATCATGCCGGTGAATTCGCGGGCGAGGTCGGTTCCGGACGGGGCCGCGCTTTGGCCGGCCGGGAGCTGTCCCTGGGCGTTGTAGACCGGGCCGGCGCCAGGGGCCTGTCCGCCGGAAGCCGCGCTTTGGTTGATGGCGGCTGCCTGGACGCCGCCCGTAGCGGTGTCTTCGAGGGTTACGCTTGAAGGCTGAAAGCCCGGGGTCTGGGAGTTGGCCACGTTGTTGGCGGCGACGGCCTGCACGGTGGAGAAGGCGGTAAGCGCCGAAAGACTGGAATCGATGCTCATGCTCATGACCGGCTCCCGCGACCAAGACGCTTCTCCATAAAAATACGGCCGGCTGGGTTCGCTGTCAACAGGATCGGGGTGGGAGCGCCGCCCCGCCGCCTCCCGGGCGGACGTTTTGCGAAAAAAAGAAATCCGCCTGGCGTTTTCGATCCGGATGACCGGTATTGTTCCTTGGGGATTGCCCGGAACCTGTCATCGCGCCTGGCGAATTTCCGGCGGCGCCTCGATGCGCCTGGTATGGTTTCGTTCGCTTATGCCGCACCTTCCTCCGTTACAGGGTATCGGCCCTCCGCCAACGGGTGCGTCCCGACAAAATTAATATAATCATCGATCGCAAAAAGAAAATGGCCCGCCCGCGCTTTTGCGTCGAGCGCAAAACGCGGGCGGGCCGGCGATATTCCCGGGCGCGCGGTTGGCGCGTCAATCGACGAAGCCGTAAAACACGATCACGAGCGCGACCCCGGCCGCGACGCCGCCGATCAGGATGTTGATCGTGGCCCGATCGCCGATCGCCGGGCCTTGGCCGCCGCGCATCTTGCCCAGGAGGAAGGCGAGCAGGAAAAACACCGCCACGTCGAACAGCCCGTGCGTCACCCAATGATGGACCGTGACCGTCTTCATGAACGCGAACACGCCCTTGTTGAGTTCCTTGAGAAACACCAGCAGGCCGCTTAAGACGCAGGTGACGGCCAGGGACAGGCTGGCGGCTTTGGCGCAGCCGCTGATTTGCATATCGCTCATGTTCGATCCCCCGGATGATTAGTAGGTTGCCGGGGCGAACCCGACTTTGGCGCCCATGGCGATGATCCCCCCTGCCCCTTCCATGGCGATGCCGATCAGCACGATCAGCGCGCACGCCCAAAGCAAGAGCTTCCTTGGCCCGGCTTGCAGCAGGTCGCTTTTGGCCAGAACCGGCAACGCGGTGGCCAGGAGCAATACGATGAAGACGATGTGCTCCTTGGTTTCCATGAAGAAGGTGTGCGCGAACGGCCAGGGGCCTTTGAGGATGACTTCCCGGTCCTTGGCGAAATTCACGACGTACCAGTAGCCGCCGACCAGCATCGTAATCCACATCAGCGCCGAGGCGGCCCAGCTCATGACCCGGATTCGCTTGAGGCTGCCCGCGCTCACGTTGAGCGCGTCGACGTACACCCACACTGCGGCCAGGATAAAGAGCATGCCGGTTAGGGCATGCAGCATCAGTACGACATGGGACATGCGCGGACTCCTTTGGTTTGCGTTTGGGTTGCTGGCGCCTACACGCGCGCGATTCCAAAGATATTTGTTTCATGAAATACCCTATTGGGAAAATTATGCAAGCCTCCCCACTCAAAATTCTTTGTTTTCGCGTCCCGGCCAGTCCGGGCTTGTCCCTGCCCCAAAAGCGCCGGCCGCCCATGGCGAAAACAATGCGGTTTTTGTTAAAAAATTGTGACAAGAAGGTGGTTGACAGTGGCCGCGACAGGGTTTAAGGTAACTGCGACCATCGAAACAGTCTTGAGGAAAGAAATGGAAGACCCATACAGTAACGACTTGCATTCGGGTACTTTTTTCAGCCGGCCAACCAAATCGGCGTCCGACGCTTCGTAGCCGCCCGCGTATTCGCCCCGCCCCGTCACCGGGAACCGGGTCGCCTCCGCGCCGCCGCGAAACCGGCGGCGCAATCACGAGGCAGCCCATGCATCACGTCCTCATCGCATTGTATTCGCCGGAGCATTGCGTCCTCCAGTCTTCGGCCTGCGTCCTGGCCGCCGCCGGCCGCCGGATGGCCTGGCGTTGCCTGGTCCGGCGCGCGGCAGCCGCTGAACCCCCTCCACCAATGACCACCTAGCGTCCCGGAAGCGGAACGTTTTTATTCAATGCCGCGCGCCGGCTCACAACCGCCGGCGCGTTCTCACCACAGCCGGCGCCTGGACCCGAAGCTCGGCGTTGCAAGCATTCATTCGGAGGTTGCGATGAATCCCATCACCAAACTGTTCTATCTTTTCCGGCGGTGCTGGAAGGCCATCCGGCTCTTCCTGATCCTGTCCGGACCGGGCCTGGTGGTCATGATCGCCGACAACGACGCCGGCGGCATCACCACCTACGCGGCCACCGGGGCCAAATACGGTTGCAGCTTCATCTGGGTGCTGGTCCTGCTCGTGCCCGTGGCCTACTACGTCCAGGAGATGACCGTGCGCCTGGGAGCGGTGACCAAGCGGGGCCACGCGCAAGCCATTTTCGAGAACTTCGGCAACTTCTGGGGCTGGTTCTCGCTCACCGACCTGGTGTTTTGCGACTGGCTCACGCTCATCACCGAATTCATCGGCATGACCGCGGCCATGGGCATCTTCGGCGTGCCGCCCTGGATCACCTGCATCGGCGTCATTTTGCTCATGCTCTTTATGGTGCTCAACGGCCGCTACTGGACCTGGGAAAAGATCACCATGCTCTTTTGCCTGCTCAACCTCATCTACATCCCGGCCGCCTTCTGGGTGAACCCCTCGGCCTCCGACGTGGTCCACGGGTTTCTTCCCAACCTGCCGGGCGGCAAGTGGGACAACCAGTTCTTCTTCTTCATCATGGCCAACATCGGCACCACCATCGCCCCCTGGATGATCTTCTTCCAGCAAAGCGCCGTGGTGGACAAGGGCATGACCGAAAAAGACATTCCCTTCGGCAAGTTCGACACCCTGCTCGGCTCCATCCTGACCGTGATCGTGGCCATCTTCATCATCATCGTGGTCGGCACCGTTTTGCCCGGCGTGGACATCGACGACGCCGCCCAGGCCTCGAAAATGCTCATGGGCAACGCCGAACACGGCTATGCCGGCGTGTTCATGGCCATAGGACTCTTCGACGCGGGGCTTCTCGGCGCGATCTGCATCTCGCTGGCCAGTTCCTGGGCGCTGGGCGAAATCTTCGGCTGGGCCCACTCGCTCAACAACAGGATCAAGGAAGCGCCCTGGTTTTACGCCGTGTACCTGCTCGCGCTCATCACGGCGGCCTCGGTGGTGCTCATTCCCGGCGCGCCGCTGGTGATCATCACCCTGTTCGTCCAGGTCATCGCCGTGACCCTGCTTCCCGCCGCCCTGGTCTTCCTTCTGCTTTTGCTCAACGACAAGGAAATCATGGGCAAGTACACGAACAATCTCTTTGAAAATATCATCAACGTCGGCATCGTCTCGGTGATCGTCGTGCTCTCCACGCTGTACGCGGTCAGCACGCTCTTCCCGGACATGTTCGGCAATTAGGGGGGTGAGTCATGCTGGCCAAATTCATCGAGCGCAATTTCAAAACGATCCACGAGATCAATTTGAAATACTCCAAGCCCCGCCTGGTCGTGTCCAGGCCGGTCAGAATTTGTCTCTTGATTCTGAGGTGTTACCTGCTTTTTTTGGTGCTGCTGCTGCTGTACAAATTCATCACCGTGCTTACGGCCTAGAATGAAGAGGAAAACGCCATGACCATACAACACAACGCCATAGACAAGCCCCTGTTCCTGTCGGAAATCCTCGGCCGCAAGGTGATGTGGAAGGGCAAGAAAATCGGCAAACTCGACGATATCGTCATCCAGGAAACCGGGGCCGTGCCCGAGGTCACGGGGATCGTCGTCTCGCGCTCCTTCGGCTACAAGTCGCTGCTTGTTCCCTGGCCGGACGTGGACTTGGCCGAACGCGAGGTGAACGTGCGCATGGACAGCCTGGAAAGCCGAGAGAAGGACGACTTCGACGGGCTGGTCCTGCTGCAGGATCACATCCTGGACAAAAAGATCGTGGACCTCGAAGACCACGAGGTCGAGGTGGTCTACGACGTGCGCCTGAGCAGGCGCGGGGACAAGCTCTACGTCAGCGACGTGGATTGCTCCCGCTACCGCTTTTTGCACCGCATCGGGCTTAAGGGCCTGGCCAACTTCATCAACCGGCTGGCCGCCACCCTGGCCGACGAGCCCATCTCCTGGAAATACGTCCAGCCCCTGTCGCCGGAGCTCAGCCGTTTCTCGGGAAACCTCAAGCTCAACGTCCTCAAGGAGAAGCTCCCGGAAATCCACCCCGTGGACCTGGCCGACATCCTCGAAGAGATGGAGCACGAACAGCGCCTGGCCATCTTCAACGAACTGGACCTGGAGAAGGCCTCCGACACCCTGGAGGAGATCGAACCGAGAGTGCAGCGCGAAATCATCGAAAGCATCGGCGACGAAAAGGCCGCCGACCTCATCGACGAGATGACCCCGGCCCAGGCGGCGGACGTGCTCTCCGTCCTGCCGGCCGCCGACGCCGACGACATCATGGCCCTGATGGACGACAAGGAGGAGGTGGAGAAGATCGAGGCGATCATGGACGAGCACGACAAGGATCTCGCCGACTTCGCCACGGACAGCATCATCACCTTTCCTCCGGAAACCAGGGTGGCCGAGGTGTTTCAGCTCTTCCGCAAGATCGCGGCCGACAAGGACGTCATCTGGTATCTGTATATCGTCTCGGAAGAGAGCCGCCTGCTCGGGGTGGTGAATTACCACACCGTGTTGCGCGCCGAACCCGGACAGCGCTTGGACGAGATCATGATCGCGGGCGTCAAGACCCTGAACATGAAGGACAGCCTCAAAGAAGCGGAGGAAATGTTCGAACGCTACTCTTTCAGGGCCATCCCGGTGGTGGACGACAACGACGTCATTCAGGGCGTGATCCCCTACCGAGACGTCATGCGCCTGAAGCACAACTACGCTTAGCCGCGCGGTTCGTACGGCCCGGCCGAGGCGGGGGGGCGCAGCTCCCCGCCTCGCGCGGCCGCCGCGAGGCGAGATGCGTCATCAGGAACACCCATGGCCGACCAAAAAATCGAAAACTCCTTTTTCCTAAGCCAGATCCTGGGGAAGAAAGTATTCTGGAACGGCAAAGCCATCGGCCGGCTGGACGACTTGGCGGTCAACGCCGCCGCAATGTTTCCGCCTGTCACGCATATCGTGGTCGAGCCTTCCTTCGGCAATAAGAATCTCGTTATTCCGATTGAATACGCAGCCGGGTTCACCGGCGGCCATTTCCACGCGGCCGCGACGGACCCGGGGGCGACTTTGGAACAATTCGCGCGCTACGGCCGAGGAGGCCTGGCGCTTTTGCGCGGCCATATCCTGAATACGATGATCGTGGACATGCGGGATCACGAAATCGAGGTGGTCTACGATATAAGGCTTATCCAGACCCCGGACGGGCTGGTCGCCGGCGATGCGGACCCCCGCCGGGCGAGCTTGCTCCGAAGGATCGGCCTGGCATTCCTGGCCGACTGGCTCAACAATCTCGCTTTTATTGCGAACCGGCGCGGCGGGCTCATCTCCTGGAAATATGTCCAGCCGCTTTCCCCGGACATGGGGAATTTTCCCGGCAGGCTGCAATTGAGCGTGCTCAAAAGCAATCTTGCGGGCATCCACCCCGTTGATATCGCCGATATCCTTGAAGAATTAAACCCGGATCAGCGTCTGAACGTTTTCAACCAGCTCGACGAGCAAAAAGCGTCCGACACCCTGGAGGAAGTCAAACCCCTGGTGCAGCGCGCGATCATCGGCGCCGTCGGCGACACGAAGGCCGCCGCGCTCATCGAGGACATGACCCCGGCCCAGGCGGCCGACGTCCTGTCGGGCCTGCGCGAGACGGACGCCGGCGATATTCTGGCCTTGATCGAAGCCAAAGACCGGACGGACAAGATCGAATCGTTGCTTCGCGCGCGCGAAAAAAACATCCTGGACTACGCCATCTCGAATTACGTTCAATTCCTTCCTGAAACCACCGTGGCCGAGGTGCTCGCGCGGTACAGGGACGTCGCCCGGGACGCGGACGCCATCTGGTATGTCTACGTCGTTTCCCCCGACGGAAAGCTCGCCGGAGTGGCCGATTACCACGCCATCCTGCGCGCCGCCCCGCCCCAGCGCCTGGACGAAATCATGACCGGACGGGTGAAATGCCTCAAACCCGGCGCCACGCTCGCCCAGGCCGCCGAGAAATTCGACAAGTACCTGTTTCGGGCCATGCCGGTCGTCGACGACTCCGGACTGCTCCTGGGCGTCGTCCTGCAAAAAGACGCGCTGCGGCTGGCGCACCGCTGTGTTTAAGGCGTCACCAGGCCGGCGAACATGATCGAACAGAAGAAAACGCGGCTGATTTCGGTCGACTTCATACGCGGCGCGACCATCGCCTGGATGATCCTGGCCAACAATCCCGGGGACGTCATGCACGTCTTTCCGGTTTTGACGCACGCCAAGTGGAACGGCTGGACGCTCACCGATTTCGTGTTCCCCATTTTTCTCTTTCTGATCGGCGTTTCCGTCGCCTTGTCGGTGAACAGGCAAAAGGTCCTGGCCCGCCGGGTCGGAGGGTTCTGGGCCAAGGCCTTGCGGCGCGCGGCCGTGCTGTTCGCGCTCGGGCTTTTCATGAACGCCTTTCCGTTTTTCGACCTGGCGCACCTGCGCATCCCGGGGGTGTTGCAGCGAATCGCCCTGGTCTATCTCGGAGTTCTCTGGCTGCACGTGCGCCTCGGCGACAAGGGGCTGCTTGCAATCGTCGTCTCGGTCCTAGCGGGCTATTGGCTGGTTTTGCGTTTCGCGCCCGTGCCGGGCCATGGCTATCCGGACCACGACTTGACCGTCAACCTGCAAGGCTGGCTGGACCAGAAACTCCTGTACGGCCACATCTGGGAATACGACACCGAGTGGGACCCCGAAGGAATCTTGTCCACCGTCCCGGCCACGGCCTTGGGGCTGATCGGGGCGCTGTGCGGACGCTGGCTGAAGCTCGCCGACCCCACCAGTCTGGGCCGGGTCTTTTCGTACGGCTTTTTGATGCACCTCTCCGGCCTGCTGCTCGATTACGACCTGCCCATCAACAAGAACCTGTTCACCAGCTCTTTTGTCCTGTTCGTGGCCGGGGCGGCGGTGATGTTCCTGGTTCTTTGCTACTGGTGGATGGACCTGCGCGGCAATACGGCCGGGACCAAGCCGTTTTTGGCCATGGGCGTCAATTCCCTGGCGATCTACCTGGCCTCGGAAATTCTCGCCGTGATCCTGTACCGGATCGAAGTCCCTGGTGGACCGGGCAAGCTGCAAAGCCTGCATGATTTCACCTTCGCCGCGACGAACGTGTTCGGGGCTAATCCGTCTCTTCATTCCGCGGCCTGGTCCCTGGGCTTTTTGGGCCTGCTGTTTTTGCCCGCCTGGGCGTTGTACAAAAAAAACGTCGTCATCAAGCTCGCCTGACGCCGCGCGCGGCGGCGCGACCCCGGGACGGCAATATACGGGTTGCCAAAACAGGCGCCGGAGTGTAAGGCTTTTGAAAGAAATACGATCGCCCGGGGCGATCGGCAAAACGGAGGCGCACCCATGGGTTCAGGACTTTTCCAGCCGATGCACCTGCTCATCATTCTGGTCGTGGTCATCTTGATCTTCGGCCCGGGCAGGCTCGGCAATATCGGCAAGGACCTCGGCAAGAGCATCAAGGATTTCAAGAAGGCCATGTCCGAGGAAGACGTGACGCACAAGGACACCGCCCCCCCCGCCCAGGCCCCGAAGACCGAACAGATCCCTCCGGCCGCCCCGCAGGCTCCCCAGGCGCCGGCCCAGACCGCCGCGCAAGCTCCGGCCGACAAAGATCACACCCACGGATAATATGAACGCAAAGCCCGGTGGGAAACGCGGACCCGGCGCCAGAGGCTCCCGGAAAGCGTCGTCCCCCGGGCTTTTTTTCCCACCCGCGTTTTCGCCTTCATTATCATCGAACGCTCACCCAAGACCATGACCCCGTCGCGTCCGCATCCCGTATTTTTCGACCCCAATCGCAAACGCTGGCCCAAGATCAAGTTCGGCATCTTCGCCTTGGGAGCCGGCGTGACCGCGATCATGGGCATCCTGCTGGCCAGCATTCTGATCACCCCGGCCCTGCAGTCGCTTAGCATGCCAAGGCGGGAGCCGCCGCCCAAGGCCGGGCCCGCGTCCAAACTCCACCAATACGCCGAGGCCGAAACCAAGCAGAAACGTTCGCAAGGCCCGGAACGCGCGGCCGGCGCCGCGCCGTCCGGCGCGACCGGCGCATCC